>CAZRHT010000071.1:0-5453 GCA_964599895.1 uncultured Holophagae bacterium | reverse complement strand
GTGAGGTTTTTATGAAACTGAAGAAGGAAGAAAAGAGAAACAAAATTATTCATGCGGCAATTCGTACTTTTGCTCGAAACGGCTATTTTAATTCACGGGTTTCCGAAATTGCGAAGGAAGCCGGCGTTGCAGACGGGACAATATATATCTATTTTAAGAGTAAGGATGAAATCCTGTCTGCGATTTTTGATGAGGCGTTGGATAAGTTTGTCCGGGTTTCCGAAGATAAGCTGAAGACTATATCCGATCCGATTGAAAGGCTGGAGATGATCGCGTATCTCCATCTGCAGTATCTTGGGGCAAATCGGGACCTTGCAACAGTTTTTCAAATTGAGTTTCGTCATAACATCGTTTTTATGGAGAAATTTACACGTTCCAAACTGAGAGATTATTTTAGAATTATCCGGGAAACAATTGAAACTGGTCAAGAGAAAAATATGTTTCGCCAACTGGACTCAAAGTTCGGGACAAAGTTATTTTTCGGAATGATTGATGAGATGGTTACGTCGTGGCTCCTATCAAAAAAAGAATATCAGTTGGAGAACGCCGCGAAGTCTTTGACTCAGGCCTTTGTCTTCGGTCTTGCGGAATCCTGAAACTCCTAGTAGAATTGAGTCAATATAATTAAGTGGGAGGAGCGAATGAATCCCCAGACAATTTGTGAGTTGTTTTTTCAGGTTGTAGAAAAGAAGAAAAATGGTTCGCTTTTTATGTACAAAGAAGGCGGAGTATACAAGTCTATTTCTGCGCTTGATATGAAAGAAAGAGTGGAAAGAATTGGCAACGGACTGATTGCTCTGGGACTGGAAGAGTCTGGAAAAGTTGCGATCCTGTCGCACAATCGATGGGAATGGGCAGCTGCTGATTTGGGAACGATTACAGCCGGTGCAGCTGATGTAACGATTTATCCCACGCTTCCTTCTGATCAGGTGGAATACATCCTGAAAGACTCCGATGCCTCCATGATTTTTGTTGAGGATATGTTCCAGTTCGAGAAAATTGCTGAAATCAGAAAGAATTGCAAGAAATTAAAATATGTCATTGTGATGGATAATACCAAAATAGATGAAAAAGACACGATGACATTGGATGAGTTGATGGAGAAAGGAGATCAATATCGAGCTAAACACGATACCGAGTATCAGGAACGTGCAGCATCCCGTAAACCGGATGACCTTCTCACTTTGATCTATACATCGGGAACGACAGGGAGCCCAAAAGGGGTTATGCTGACCCACAGGAACCTTTCGTCGAATTGCGTGGATGCAAGGGCAGCCGTTCTGGGAAGTAACTATTACGATAGCAATGATGTGTCTCTCTCTTTTCTGCCGCTGAGCCATGTGCTTGAGAGGATGGCAGGATATTATCTCGTCATGCTGTTGGGCGGATGTATTGCCTATGCAGAGAGCATTGAAACAGTTCCCCAGAATATGGTCGAAGTAAAGCCAACATTGATGGTTTCTGTTCCACGCTTGTATGAAAAGATGTATGCGAGAATCATAGACATGGCTTTGTCTGGAAGTGGACTGAAGAAGAAGATATTTTTCTGGGCCGTTTCCGTCGGTGAAGCGGCTTCTCCGATCTTATCCAGGGGCGGACGACCAAGCGGATTTCTTGGCTTCAAATACAAGGTTGCTCACAAACTGGTTTTCAGCAAACTTCAACAGAAAACAGGCGGTAAGCTGAAGTTTTTTATTTCCGGGGGTGCGCCCCTTGGGAAGGAAATTGCTGAATTTTTCCTTGCTGCGGATTTAAAGATTCTGGAAGGGTATGGCCTGACGGAAACATCTCCCGTAATCACCGTAAATCTATTGAATTTGATTAAACCTGGAACTGTTGGCCCTGTTATTCCCAATGTGGAAGTAAAAATTGCCGAAGATGGCGAGATCCTCTGCAAAGGCCCCAATGTGATGATGGGATATTACAACCGGGAAAATGAAACAAAAGAAGTTTTGGAAAAGAATGGTTGGTTCCATACAGGGGATATTGGACATCTGGATCAGGACAACTGTCTCGTTATTACTGACCGGAAGAAAGAACTGATTGTCACTTCCGGTGGTAAGAATGTAGCACCGGCACCTATTGAGAATAATCTGAAAGCCATCAAATATGTATCCCAAGCCGTTCTCATCGGAGATAAACGGAAATTTATTTCGGCCATTATTGTTCCGGATTTTGAGGCCCTGAAGAAGTGGGCGGATCGCAATAGCGTTGCTTTCTCTTCTGACGCAGAGCTCCTGAAACATGAAAAGATTCTGGATCTGTATCAGCAAAAGATAGACGGGGTCAATAAAGATCTGGCCCGTTATGAGCAGGTTAAGAAATTTGCCCTCCTTGAAGAGGAAATGACCCTGGAGACCGGGGAGTTGACGCCTACTCTGAAGGTGAAGCGTCGGGTAGTGGACGAAAAACGCAAGGATTTGATCGACAGTCTGTATGCTGAGTAAGCTGAACTTTCTTCAGGATATTATTGGCAACACTCTGATCAGAAAGACAATAATCGCTTTCTTGTTTATTCTCTGTGCCTTTCTTCTCAAGAAAGTTGTAGTTACCCGCCTGTTTTCATTTTTTACTCGTTTTTCCTCTTCCACCAAGACAGAATCGGACGACTATCTCGTGGACAAAATCCCGGGGCCAATCGGGGCTTTCTTAATAATTTCAGCCATTTATGTGTCTCTGAACCTGTTTAGAGGTGACATTTCATCTCCATTATTCTTTAAGGTTGTCAATAATTTCTATCTCGCCATTATTGTATATCTGATTGTGCGGCTATTGTTTGTACTCATTGAGTCGTTCTCTTTGTTTATGCAGGAATGGTCAAAAAGACGTCAGTCTCCGGTCGATGACCAGTTGTCTATCATTATCCGTAAATCACTGAAAGTTCTCACGGGCGTGTTGGCAGTTCTTTTTCTGGTTCAGAACCTGGGATATTCGGTTTCCGGACTTGTGGCATCATTGGGGTTGGGGGGCTTGACCGTGGCTCTGGCAGCGAAAGACACGGTTTCAAATTTCTTCGGTTCAATTATCATCATTGTTGATTCACCGTTTAAAGTGGGTGATTGGATTAAGACGGGAAACATAGAAGGAGTTGTGGAGGAACTGGGGTTTCGCAGCACCAAGATTCGAACCTTTGAAAAATCGCTGGTCTCAGTCCCCAACTTTTTCATTGCAAATCAGTCTGTTGAAAACTTCTCATTAAGAAAAAGACGAAGAATTAGTTTCAACCTTGGCATTGAGTACAGAACATCGATTGAAAAAATTGAACTGGCATTGAACAATATCAGAAAACTGATTTCTGAAAACAAGAACATCCATGACGATTTTTTTCTTGTGAACCTGAACAATCTGGCGTCCAGTTCTCTGGAGATTTTTGTGTATTGTTTTACCACGACCAGTGTTTGGAAGGAATATCTGGAAATTCAGGAAAAGTTGTACCTGGATATTTTAAGAATGCTGGAGAGGGAAGGCATTAGTGTAGCATTTCCGTCTCAGTCTCTTTATATTGAGAAAATGCCTCAGCGGGATGATACTGCCAATAAAAAACCAAACAAAGGGAATAAAGACCATGAAAACAACGATCAAATGGAAGGGTAAGCGGTCGTTTCAGGGAACTGCTGAGAGTGGACATAGTGTTCTGATGGATGGTCCTGTGGAATTCGGAGGAGAGGATGGCGGACCAAGACCAATGGAACTTCTGCTGGTAGGATTGGGTGGATGTACGGCCTATGACGTGGTGTCAATTCTGGAAAAGAAACGCTTGGATATTAGCGGACTGAAAGTTGAGATAGATGCAGATCGCAGCGACACTCATCCCAAAATCTATTCGGAAATTCGTGTTCACTTCATAATCAGCGGGAGAAATATATCGGAAAAAGCAGTGCAACAGGCAATTGATCTTTCTGAGAATAAGTTCTGTTCCGCTTCTGCGATGTTGAAAAAGGCTGCCAGGATTGTGACCAGTTACGAGCTTCAAGATTCAGAAAATTGAGTTTTTGAATTTTATTGAAAATTGTATATTTCAGTCTTCAGCTGCGTTATACTTTTAATAGTACGAACCGATTGTCAGGCACATTCTTTGCATGATAAAGGAATAGTTTACCGGGAGGCGGTTAATGAAACAGTGGGGTGTCTTTTCCAGACCTTGGAGTATCTTTATTTTTCTGTTTGTTGTGTTTTCTCTTTCGATTTGTTCATTTTCAGACGTTCAACCCAATCGAGTTATTCGGACGGTGAAACCGAGTGGAATGTCCACAAAAATGAACACCGCGGAAAGTCATCTCTACTTCCCACTTCTAAAGAACGGTGCCGATTATATTTCTTATGTGGGTCTGGTAAATGTGGACACGTACACTGTAAATTTCACTTTGCATGTGATGGATCAGGAAGGAGTTGAGGTAATTTCTCCGGTTGTGGGATCTCTTGATCCGATGGGTCGGTATTATTCGTCTGTCTCCATGGACCAATTGGAAGGAAACCTCTGGGGTGAAGTGATTTCAGATGGTCATCTGGCAGGGTATCTGAATATGATGGGCCGGGACAATTTGAGATCCATGTTTGTTCGGGCAAGTGACACCCTGGAAAGACAACTGTACCTTCCCCACATCGCCCCGGAAATTCAATATTGGGATACGTATACTGCCATTGTGAATGGAAACCGGACTGACGATGAGGCCAGCAATGTTTTTCTTGATTATGTTTCGGGATTGTCTCCATTGGCGGGTCCGATTAAGCCCATGACGCAGTATTATTGTGAGTGGTCACAGGACGTGTTTCCACCAGACGGCTTTCCGGTGGGAATGCCGTTCTGGGGGAAGATCCGGAACAATGTGCCCGGGGACAAGTCGACCAATGTAATTGCCGGGATGGAACTTTTTATCAGAAAAGGGGAAGGTATTTATCAGGAATGTGGCCTGGACCTTACTTCAGAAACCGAAACGACACTGTATTTCCCTCATATAGATGTAGATGGACAATACTGGTGGACCGGGATTGCAATTGAAAATGTATCCACCGGCCCGGCAACCGCGATATTTCAACCATTTGATGCAGCGGGCAATCCCCTTACCCCGGTGAGTTACAATATGACGGCATCTCAGAAGCTGGTTAAGGTGGTGCAGAATTTCTGGACAGACAATGGGCTGGAATTCCCAACTGGGACTGCGTGGATTCAAGTCTCGACAGTGGAAGGCCGATTGATAGGATATGAACTGTTTGGTACGCTGGATGCCAAGGGCAACAGGTTGTTGGCTGGAATCAATGCGCCCGGCGTCGGGAACAACAGTCTTCTGTACCCGCATGTGGAATCAAGCGATGCTTTCTGGACAGGAATAGCCGCTGTAAACGTGGGAACTGAAGCGGCGACTGTTACTGCGACCGCTTATGATAATGCAGGGAAAATATTGAAAACCATAACACTTTCCGATAATCTGGTACCCAATCAGAAGATTGTGAAC
>CAZRHT010000070.1:0-11205 GCA_964599895.1 uncultured Holophagae bacterium | reverse complement strand
CCGTAGTCCCACCATCACGCTTTGACTGATTCCGCTATCCGGTTCCCCTTCGACCCAGCAGCTGGCCGGGTTGCCGTCAAAGAGGTTCTGTGCTCCATATTTCCCCGGTATTTTTCGATCCTCTGGTGCATTCAGTTCCGAGCTGGCAGAGTAAAGCTGGTGACAACAGCCTGTAAGTCTGAATGATTCCCATTTTTCTTTCTCTGTTGACATGGCCGGCAAGGCAATAACCAGTAGAGCAACGCCAAATGCCCCGAATTTCAAGAAATTCACTCTCTTGTTACTCATTACTTCTCACCCATCACGATGCGCCTTTGGTGCCTCAGTTCTGAAACTCCTTCATCCTTGCCGCGTAGTCGGAGAGGGCCTCGTTCACGAGATAATGGACAGTACCTTCGGTCTGGAGGTCTCCGGCGGGAATGCCGGTGAGAAGTTCAATGCCCTCGTCAATGGTATTGACCGCGTAGATGTGGAATTCACCCCGGTTGACTGCGTCGATGATGGAGCAGCAGAGGTTGAGGTTTTTCAGGTTGCTGGCCGGTAACATAACACCCTGGGTGCCGGTGATCCCCTTTTCCTTACACACCCGGTAGTAGCCCTCGATTTTTTGATTTACACCACCTACGGGCTGGATTTCACCATACTGGTTGACGGAACCGGTAACGGCGATTTCCTGGCGAATGGGAATATTGGCTATGGCGGACAGAAGGGCGTACAGTTCGGTGGACGATGCGGAATCGCCGTCTACTCCTCCGTAGGACTGTTCAAAGCAGATGGTGGCGTTGATGGAGAGCGGGAAATTGTGCCCGTATGTACCCTGGATGTATCCTGTAAGAATCAATACGCCTTTATCATGGATGTTCCCGGACATTTCGGCTTCCCGTTCGATGTTGACAATGCCGTCACTGCCCAGCGAGACCCGGGCGGTGATCCGGCTGGGAGTGCCGAATGCGTAGAACTCATAGTCATGGACCGCAAGTCCGTTGACCTGGCCGACCTTTTTCCCTTTGGTGTCAATTAGGATGGTGCCTTCCCTGTAAAACTCAATGGAACGCTCTTCCAGGAGGTTGAACCGCTGAATCCTAGCGAAGTTGGCGTCCTCCACGTCTCCCGACTCTACCTGTTTGTGCTTCCTGCTTCTGGCTGTGAAACTGGCTTCCCGCATGATGTCGGCAATGAGGTGAAATCGAGCTGTGAGTTTTTCCCGGTGGTCCGCCATCCGCACCGATTCGTTGAGCAGGGCAGCTGCAGCATCGGCAGTGAAGGGCAGTAGTTTTTCGTCATCACATATTTTTTTCAGCACGGTCAGATAATCCCGGACATTGTCGTCATTGATGGCAATGTCTCCGTTGAATTCAGACAGTACCTTAAAAATCTTCTTGAATTCATCATCTTTGCTATAGAGCGTGTAATACACTCCTTCATCCCCCAGAATGATGACTTTTACGCGGATCGGCACCGGGGCGGGTTTCAGAGTAATGGAATGGAGAATGTCCTCTGTTTCCCGTTCGATCTGGAGGAATTTGTGTTTCAGTGTCCGTTTCAGTTTGGACCAGACTTTGCCGCCGGTCTGGAAGAGATCCGTCGCGTTGACTACCAGGTATCCCCCGTTGGCCTTCAGGAGTGACCCGGGCCGTATCTCCAGAAAAGTGGCGGTCTTCCGTCCCTGAATATCACTGGCAGTGTCAATGGTGCCGAAGAGGTTGGCTCCAGTTGGAGTTCGTTCCATGATGACTGGTGCGCCCGAAAGGCCCCCATTGTCCACTGCAACATTTACTGAAAGCTCCGGAAAAAGATTTTCCGGCGAAGTATCGCTGTTGATGGCTTCAAGAAAAGGGTAAATCCTTTCTTTTATGTGTTCTGTAACGGTGTTCAGGTAAGCGGAAAGATCAGACTTTACCTGGTGCTGCACCCGCTTGAAGGAACGTTCCACGATGGGGAGGACAGTTTTCACGTTGTAGGAGAGAAGCTGATTGTTGAGAGAGGTTTTTTCCCGTTCCAGCTCCAGTGCGATACCGTTGAATTTTTCCAGGAGAGTGTCCCGAAGATCCATGAGCTTGTGCATGTCTTTTTCCGAAATCTTTCCTGCTGCGGCCAGTGTCCGAACATCATCCATTGACACAACTTTATCCTCTATCACCGGGAGGACATCGGTCTGCAACGTGTCCCCGGCCCGCTGCTGAATCAGTTTGAAATCTTGTGCGGCCGCTTCTTTCTCAAATTCAATCAGCATGTCATTTTCTTTTGAGGAAACGGAGGCAATAATTCGTTTGGTTTCCTCTTTGTAATGTAAATCTTCGAAGAGTTTTGGTATATGTTCTTTCATCTCTTTAACAGAGTCCCGAAGGGCTGTCGCGAACACCTTCCCTTTTCCGGGAGGGAGAAAGAGAACTGTGGGCAGAATCGGGTCATCAAAATTATGGACAAAGCAGATGTCAGGAGGGGTGGATTCTTCGGCTGAAAATTCTTCCAGCATGGACTGGAGAGTGGTCATTCGACCGGTTCCGGACAAGCCGGTAACGAAGATGTTGTAGCCATCATGTTTGATGGAAAGCCCGAACTTTAGAGCTTCAACCGCTTTTGGCTGGCCAACGATGCCGGTAGCAGGCTTGATATCGTCCGTGGATTTGAAATCCAATCCTTTGCCAGAATATCTAAATTCAAGATCCGGTGCGGTCAGTTCCCTCATGTCCATGCCTCCTTGTCTCAGTTTACAGAAATGCCGGCACCGATTGCCAGCATTCGTTCCAGCGGAATTATCGCCTGTTTTGCGGTGACAGGATCCACGTCCACTGCATGCTTCCCGGTTTCAATTGCTTCCAGCACCAGTTCCAACGTAATTTTCTTCATGTTTCGGCAGACCAGTTTCGGGGAAGCCAGGATGAATTGTTTGTCGGGAACGGCTTTTTTCAATGGGTGCAGCATGCCTTCTTCCGTGACAATAATGACAATATTTCCCGGAGCTTTCCGGGACTCAGGAATCATTCTGGAAGTAGAGCAGACCACGTCTGCAATTCCCACTACATCCGGCTGGCATTCCGGGTGGGCGATCACCAGCGCGTCTTCATGTACCGCCTTAATCTGCAGAATTTCTTCCACCAAAACCCGCTGATGTACGATACAGTGTCCGTCCCAGAGCAGCAGCTTTTTCTGTGTGTGTTGCTGTACAAAATGCCCCAGATTGGCATCCGGCGCAAAAATCACTGTTTCAGAATCAACGACGTTCACCACCTTGACGGCATTGGCCGACGTACAGCAATAATCGCTTTCCGCCTTCACTGCGGCACTGGAGTTAATGTATGTAACCACTGGGATTCCGGGATTTTCCGCTTTCAACAATCGCAATCCTTCTGCGGTAATAGTGTCTGCCAGTGGGCAACCCGCGTCAATGTTCGGCAGGAGGACTGTTTTTTGCGGTGCAAGAATCTTGCATGATTCGGCCATAAAGTGAACGCCACAGAATACAACCGTATCCTGCTCCAGCTGTTTTGCCTTCAGTGCCAGTTCAAAGGAATCTCCAACAATATCGGCGACGTCCTGAACCTCAGGACGCTGGTAATTGTGGGCCAGAATAATGACTCCTTTTTCCCGTTTGAGTTTGAGAATCTGCTTTGAAATTTGCGCTGTCATAGATTTACTCCAGTATCGTATTGTCAATGAGCCGGGTCTGCCCGAAATAGGCGGCCAGGGCCAGTATGGCCCGGTCGGTCACATTTTTGATTGGTGCAAGCGTCAGGTAATCCACCAGTTCAACGTAATCAATCTTTGCAACCGGTTGTTTCTGAATTTCCTTTTCAGCTTTGGTGAGTAAAACGGCTGCTTCCCGCTCTCCATCTTTGAAATGACGTTCTACAAGTCGAATCGCCCTCGAAAGGCAGACTGCCGCTTCCCGCTCATCCGGACTCAGATAGACGTTTCTGGAAGACATGGCAAGGCCGTCTCTTTCACGGACAATGGGTTCGATGTGCATCCGGATGGGCAGGTGAAAATCCGCAGTCATCTGTTCCAGAATCCTCGCCTGCTGAATGTCTTTCTGTCCGAAATAGCTGTCTGTGGGTTGTATGATATTGAAGAGTTTCAACACAATGGTCATCACACCCCGAAAGTGGCCCGGCCGTTTTGCCCCGCACAAGTGGCTGTCAAGGCCATCCGGGACCACATAGGAAGCATAGCCGTTCGGATACATTGCCTGCTTATCCGGGTAAAAAATGAAATCGACACCGGCTTCTTCGGCAAGCTTTTCATCCCGCTCAAAATCACGGGGATAACTGTCCAGATCTTCTTCAGGCCCGAACTGTGTGGGGTTGACAAAAATGCTTGCAATTACATTATCCGTCTGTTGTCGCGCCTTGCCCATCAGCGAGAGGTGTCCCTCGTGAAGATAGCCCATTGTGGGAACAAACCCTATGCTTCCCTTTAAGTCACTTCGTGCCAATATCATATCTGAAATAGAAGAGATTACATGCACTTACGAACTACCTCCTTCCTGAGGGCCTTTTCCACAGGCTCGGAGAGATGGCTGGAATGCCCCGCTTCAGGGAAAGTCCCGTTTCGTACAGCTGCCACATAATCGACGAGACCTTTTTCCATAACAGAACCGGCTTTCTCAAAGGTATGGACGAACTGAAACGGGGCGGGGTCCGGGATTGCCAGCAGATCATGGAAAACCAGGACCTGGCCGGTGCATCCGGCGCCGGCGCCAATGCCAATGGTGGGGACATGAACTGCATCTGTTACCATTTTTGCCAGTTCGGCGGGAATACCTTCCAGTACGATGGAGAAAACGCCGGCATTTTCCAGCTTCACTGCGTCATCAAGAAGTTTTCGCGCCGCGTTCAGCGTTTTCCCTTGAACCTTGAATCCTCCGAAGGACTTGACGCTCTGGGGTGTGAGACCCAGGTGCCCCATGACCGGAATACCGGATTCAACGATGGCGCGAACCCGCTCCGCATATCCTGCACCTTCCAGTTTGACAGCGTCCATGTTACCTTCCTGAATAAAGCGCCCGGCGTTTTCCACGGCCTGTTCTGTGGAAACCTGATAGGACATGAACGGCATATCTCCAACCTTCAGAGGGCCTTTGGTCCCCCGTGCCACCGCTTTGCAATGGTGGATCATGTCTGCCATGGTCACTTTCAGTGTGTCTTCGTAACCCAGAATCACCATGCCCAGTGAATCGCCAACAAGGACAATATCAGCTCCGGATCGGGACGCCAGTACCGCGGTGGGATAATCGTAGGCGGTGACCATCGCGATTTTTTGTTCTGATTGCTTCATTGCTTGAACCTGCGGAGCAGTTATAGTTTTCATTTCATCTCCTTTCTCTCCCTCCGACTGGCGGATGGGAGTAAAGTGTTTTTAGTTTTTCACGCTGTGAAAGGGTTGGAGTTGGGGCAGGAGTTGACAAAAACATCAAATAATTGTCTCTTCCCTGTCTATTCCAACTATCCACCATCCACTATCCACGCGACCCTACGGGGCCGCTATCCGTGGAACATAAAAATTCGAACCCGGTTTCAACTGGTCAATGAACCGGATCATGTCCTTTGCCACATCCTGATTTTCTCCGTTCCAGCCCGGAATCTCTGATACATCAAAAAACACAACCGGGCATGCTGTGTAACGGTAAAAGAAGGAATGGTAGGCTTCAATCAGCGAGTCCAGATACTCCCTCGTCATGAATTCTTCCCCGGTGATGGGAGAATTCCGCACCGCGCGGAGAATGATGGACGGTTCTGCATAGAGGTAGACGATCAGGTCCGGCTTCACCCCGGTAGCGCTGAGCATGGGGTAGATGCTGTCGTAAATTTTCTGCTCTTCATCACTCAGGGTCATGGACGCGTAGATTCGACTCTTTTCAATCATGAAAGAAAGAACGGTGTCGGAGGGGGAAAACAGGTCCTGTTCCATTGCCTGACCAAGCTGCTTGAATCTGCTGACAAGGAAATAAAGTTCTGTTGCCAGCGTGTACCGGTCACCACCACGGTAGAACGATTTCAGGATGCCGCTATCCGGCACCGGTTCTCCGACGAAATGGTAATTCAACTCCCTGGCCAGCAGGCGTGCAAACTGCTTCTTACTGGTTCTCGGAGTACCTTCCACGACAATGACTTTCCGCCGGTTTCCCATAAACTCCTCGCCGGGCATGTTTCACTCAAACATTATAGCAAAAGCGATTTCAAAATAAGGGACAAGTTTAAGTTAGAGTTTGAGTCCGGAAAGGGAGGGCAATTCGTCAAGTTCTGAATTCTCTGTTCTTTCTCCAGGCGCACCGGACGCTACCTGCTGTTTATTCTGTCATCTAACACCCATCACTTGGCGGCAGCGAACAAGCCCACAAATTCCAACTGTCTGGTGTAAGAGTAGAAAATAGTTGGACAGAATTCTGAAAAACCCGGTATACTCTGCGATGACTAACCTGTTTCTGATTTTGAATTGCGGGGATGTTGGCGTGGGAGTTCTGTTGCTTCAGGAAATAGATGGAGTGACGATTACTGTACCGGAAAAGGAAAGCAGAAAGTGCAAAAAAATGGAGGGGTAGATGTCAGACAGTTTTACAGAAGTCACAAATGAATCATGGTTTGGTCGTATCGGGGGTGCTATCAAGGGTGTGCTGGTGGGGCTTGTTTTAGTTGTAGCAGCTTTCGGGTTGCTGTTCTGGAATGAAGGGCGATCTGTGAACCGGTACAAGACCTTGAAAGAAGGAAGTGGGGCTGTTGTTTCCGTCAAATCGGATACGGTGTCTCCAAATAATGAAGGGAAGTTGGTCCACGTAAGCGGAAAAGCGGATACCAATGATACAGTGGCGGACCCCGTATTTAAGGTCTCCGCAAAGGCCCTGAAGCTGATCCGGAACGTGGAGATGTACCAGTGGAGAGAAACTGCCCACACAGAAACAAAGAAGAAACTTGGCGGTGGAAAGAAAAAGGTTACTACCTATACCTACAGCAAAGTCTGGTCCAACCGGGACATTAATTCTTCTCATTTCAAGCAGGTGGATGGGCATCAGAATCCGGAAAAAATGCCGTACAAGTCGACAACAGTGTATGCCGGAAAGGTAAGCCTCGGAGCATTCAGCTTACCAGCTTCACTGGTGAGCAAGATAGGTGGCGGAGAGGAACTTTCCATTGGCCCTGAGGACGTGCCGCAGTCAATGGGCGTGACCACCCGGGCGGTCAACGGAGGATTCTACATCGGAGGGTCCTCCGATACCCCGGAGATTGGGGATACCCGGGTTTCATTCATGATTGTACCACCGGCAGATGTCAGTATTATAGCAAGACAGGTTGGAGACACCTTTGAACCATATCAGACAAAAGCGGGTGGATCGATTGAGCTTCTGGAGACCGGAGTCCATTCTGCGGATGCCATGTTCAAGAGTGAACAGAAGAGCAACAAGGTCCTCACCTGGATCCTCAGGCTCGTCGGCTTTGTCCTGATGCTGATTGGCTGGAGCATGATTTTCAGCCCCCTGTCAGTAATTGCGGATGTTGTGCCGTTCATTGGAAGCATTGTCGGCGTGGGTACCGGAATTATTGCTTTCCTGATTTCTATCATTCTTTCGCTGTTCACCATTGCCATTGCCTGGGTTTTCTATCGACCTGTCCTGGGTGTTTCACTGCTGGTTGTTGTGGTCCTGCTGATTGTTCTGACCCGGGGAAAACTCAAAAAGTCAAAGAAACCGGTAATGCAGAGCAGTTAGATAACGAAGAACAATAAATACTGATAAGGACAGGGGGATGTGCAACATGTCCCCCTGTCTTCTTGTCAGGCACAACGGGAACAGCGTAGGGCCATGAATATGCCTGGACTGAGATGTGCCCACGCAGAAACAAGAGACATGGCTGTATCAATTATCCATATCATTCAATTTGGCATACAGAGCAGTACCGTAGATCATAAAAAGCTGAACAAAATGGGTCAGACGACCGTAAAAAGCCTTGAATTGTAATTCCAGGAGGATTTTAATGAGAAAATCATGGGTTTTGCTGTGCGTGGTGCTGCTTAGTGCATCACTGAGCGCTAAGGACTTGATGCATCTGATGCGGACACCGGATGCTTCTGCTGACAAGGTATGCTTTATTTATCAGGATGATCTATTTACCGCCGACCTGGACGGGAGCAATCCGGTCCGCCTGGTGAAGGCAGTGGGTACGGAAGCATTTCCGAAGTTCTCTCCGGACGGGAAGTGGATCGCATTTTCCAGTTATTTCAACGGAAATCCCAATGTTTACGTGATTCCGGCAGAGGGCGGACACGTATCACAGGTGACTTATGAGCCGGAAGGCGCCACCATGCTGGAGTGGTCAAATGATGGAAAGGAAATTTATTTTCTCTCCAGGGCGGAGTCCTTTTCTCCGTTTTTCTCACGCATTTTCAAGGTAAATGTAGACGGGGGCCTTCCTGAAGTCCTGCCGGTAGACCAGGCTTCCACGCTCTGTTTCAACGATAAGGGCGACAGCTACGTTTTGAACCGGCATTCCCTGTATTTCTGGTGGTGGAAACGGTATAAAGGAACAGCCAATACCGACATCTGGATGCATACAGGTGGCAAGGACGGGAAGTACGTTAATCTGACCAATACACCGATCAATGAGTCCTGGCCAATGTGGGTCGGAGACAATATCTATTTTGTTTCAGAAAAAGGAGCGATGGCAAACCTATATCGCATGAACCTCAAGACGAAGAAACAGGAAAAGCTTACAAATTTCAAGAAAGATAATGTGCAATGGCCGTCACTTTCTTCCGATCGCAAGCGGATCGTGTTTGAGTGTAATGCGGGCCTTTACGCGTACAACATTCAAACCGGCAAAACCAGCGAAATCAAAATTCCGAAGACGGTTCAGAGCATAGTTCCGGACTATGAATTTGTCAATCCGGTTCAATTCCTCGACAGCTTCGACATTTCCACCACCGGGAAGCGCGTTGTTTTCTCCGCCCGCGGTGAGATATTTTCCGCGCCTGCAAAAAACGGAGAGATTCGCCAATTGACATTTAACTGCGCTGCCAGAGATACGGAGCCGGTATGGTCACCGAATGGCGAAAAAATTGCTTTCCTGTCGGATCGGGACGGTGTCGCGGACAACGTGTATCTTGTGGACCAATTCGCAAAAACGGGACCGGTAAAATTGACCGAACGCAAGGACAAGTTCTTGAATGACTTGCGCTGGTCTCCTGACGGGAAATATCTTTCTTATCAGTCAAATGATTTCGGTCTCTGGATATACAACACGGAAAGCAAAAAGGAAACGCTGGTCAATCGTTCCCGCCGCTACGGGCAGATGGATTTCACCTGGTCCCCGGATTCTGCATGGATTGCCTACACGGTTCTTGGCACAAACATGGTTCCGGAGATCCACGTGTACAATCTGGCAGAGGGCAAAGACCATCTCCTCTTCCGCTCTGTTGAACAGAACCACAATCCCACCTTTTCCACGGACGGGAAATATCTGTATTTTGTCACGGACCGGGAAGGCGCCAACGCCCGTGTCGCGATGATGAGCCTGACAAAAGAGGATAAGGACCCGTTGGCCAAGGAATGGGATGAAGAGAAGGTGGTGGAGAAAAAAGACGGGATGAAAGCCGAAAAGGCAGACAAGGAAAAGAAGAACAAGAAAGAAGACAAGAAAGAAGACAAGAAAAAGGACGATAAAGTCACTGTCAAGATTGATTTTGACGGCATTATGGACCGTGTCCAGCTTTTGCCGGTTACAGGGTACCACTATGTGAACCTCCGGGCATCGAAAGACGGCCTGTACATCGGATTCAGGGGAAAAACGGAGAAAATAGAAGCGAAAAGCAAAATGGATTGGAGCAGTGGATTTGATCTCTACCTCTACAACATTGAGAAGGAGAAGTTAACTTCAATCGCAAAGGGAATCCGTGGATACTATATTTCCAAAGACGGGAAAAAGCTGGTCCTGGCCAAGAAGGGCAGTTTTCAGATTATTCCGGTAGGACGACCGGCGGGTAAAGAAGGCAACATCTCACTTGCGAAGCTTTCAATGAGACTGGACCGGAAAGCAGAATGGCATCAGATTTTTAATGAGAGCTGGCGTTTGATCCGGGACAATTTTTATGATCCCGACATCCATGGTGTGAACTGGCCCGCCATGAAAAAGAAATATGGGGAACTCATCAATTACTGTCAGACCCGCGGTGACGTAAACCGGGTACTCGTACAGCTGGTAGGGGAACTGAACGCTTCTCACCAGGGCGCGCGGGGTGGAGATATGCCACACCCGGATCAAGTTGTGATCGGATCCATTGGTGCGGAATTGTCTGCAGACAAGTCGGGTTTCTACAAGTTTGACAAGATTTACTCAGGAAATCCTTTTTACAGAGAATACAAAGCTCCCCTGGGAAATCCCTGGCAGAAAGTGAAAGCCGGGAACTATCTCATCGCAATTGATGGAACTACCGTATCCACAAAGGTGGATTACCACATGTATCTTCTCAATACCGTGGGAAAGACTGTTTTTCTGAAAGTCAATGACAAGCCGGTTGCCAAGGGTGCGTGGGAAGTGAAAGTGAAACCGGTTTCTTCTGAATACCGACTGCGCTACCTGAACTGGGTGGACAACAACCGGAAACTGGTGGAAGAAAAATCCCACGGCCGAATCGGATATATCCATCTGAATTATATGACAGGAACTCAGCTCAACGAATTTCTCAATGCCATTCAGGCAAATTTCGACAAAGAAGGACTGATCCTTGATGTTCGTTTCAATGGCGGGGGTGGAATCGATCCCCAGCTGATTGATTATCTGGAACGGCGTCAGTACCAGGTCACCCGGACACGGGACGGACTGGATATGCCCAGACCTTCGAATATTTTCCGGGGGAAAGTCGTGGTCATGTGCAATGAACATTCCTATTCGGACGCGGAAGTGTTTCCGAATGCCTTTAAAGTGTTAGGACTGGGAAAGCTGGTCGGCGTTCAGACTCTGGGATTTGTTATTGCAGTTAACGGCCACACACTCATTGATGGTGGCAACATCCGCAAGACCTTTATCGGTATCTGGGATATCAACGGTAACCAGCTGGAAGGACGGGGAGCTATTCCTGATTATACTGTTCAGAACAATCCCAATGACCTTGCGAAGGGTATTGATGCCCAGCTGAACAAAGCAATTGAAGTTGTGACTGAAGAAATCAATGAAAAGCCGGTGTTCCCGAAGGTAAAAACGACCATCCGGCACCGGT
>CAZRHT010000069.1:0-11479 GCA_964599895.1 uncultured Holophagae bacterium | reverse complement strand
ACAGTTTCATAATCGATGGGTTATTCAGCTGCAGGTGGCTGGTGGGGGCGGGGGGAACAAACTGTCCGGTGTACCGTGCTTTTTTCAAAGAGCTGAGGCCTCGGGAAAAGGAAAAGCAGATTGTTTCCATGGAGCTTGAATTCCAGACAGACGTATTGAGCGACCAATGTCACCTCTGGTTTTTCCGACACGGATTGCCCGGTTACGCCTGGTATGTGCCCAAGGGGAACGGCTGGCTCAACATCGGCCTGGGCGGGAGTCAGCAATCCATGAAGGCCCGGGGCCGGGACATCCGGGAGCACTGGCGACGGTTCACTGGTTTCCTGATGAAAAAGAAATTTCTGACCACACCACCGCCTGAACCCGGTGCGTATAGCTACTTTCTCCGGCAAAATGACGCGATGATTCAGGATGGACGCGCACTTCTTGTCGGAGATGCCGCCGGATTGGCCACACTGGACATGGGGGAGGGCATCGGCCCGGCGATTGAAAGCGGCCTCCTCGCTGCCGAAACGATTCTTAAGGATGTGCCCCTTTCTTATGAATCCATTCCCCGCTATTCCCTTCCCGGCATTCTTTTCCCATGGAAACGCTGATGGAGGACTTCCGTCAGCACCTTTTTGTTTGACACTTAAGCTACCTCTATCTACAATCCAGTCATGGATACACGATTTTCGGAACTGCTGGAAAACAATTCTGCTGCTGTCAAACGACTGTTCAACCTGAATCAACAGATCCTTTCGGAAGCGGTTAAACAGACGGTTTTCAGTGAGTTTATGGAAGGCACGCTCTCAATCCTGCAAAGAGTATTCAAGAATGATGAAGTGATTATTGTTACCGGTCCAGGGGACAAAAGAACCTGTTACCGCCTTTACATGAATGATGGGCAGGCTGAGTTTTCATCACTGTATAATGCGCCCCTGGTGGAATCCATCGACGATGCCGAGGCACTGTTTAGAAAACCACGTTATGTGTACAACCCTCTTCCGCATAACCCATCTTCGGATTCCAACCGGCATTATTCTCATTTTATCTCACTTCAGTCGGGACCGGAGAGAATCGGTTCCCTGGTAATGGCGACTTCTTCTTCCCCTTTTACCACTGATGACTGCACCCTGATCGACATGATTGCCGATACGCTGTCCCTTGCCATGGCCAGTTTTGAACACAAGTCGGCAATGACAGAACGGGTAAAAGAGCTAACCTGTCTGTATAGGACGGCGCAGCTGTCGGCCGACCCGAATCTGTCGATTTCCGAGGTTTTCCAGGATGTGGTGCTTTTGTTCCCGCCTGCCTGGCAATACCCGGAGGTTACAGCTGGCAAGATTGTTTTTGATTCCAACACCTTTCTTACAGAAAATTACGTGCCCCGTCCCTTGCCACTTCAGTCAGACATTGTCGTAAATGGCCGGAAAAGAGGATGGATCGAGGTTGTATACCTGCAGAATATGCCAATCATGGACGAAGGCCCGTTTCTGAAGGAAGAACGCAACCTGATTAATACCATAGCGCACCAGTTGGCTGTTGTGATTGAGCACCGGGAGTTGGAAGCGGAACAGGAACAGCTTCACCGGCAACTTCTGCATGCTGACCGGCTGGCAACGATTGGTAAACTTGCTGCCGGTGTGGCCCATGAATTGAATGAGCCACTGGGGAATGTGTTGGGCTTCGCACAGCTTCTGTCAAAAGATGACTCCCTGCCGGAAAGCGCCAGAGGCGATATCTCCAAGATTGAATCTGCCGCTCTTCATGGAAGAGAAATTGTGCGCAAATTGATGTTGTTTGCCAGGCAGACCCAGCCCAAAAAGGCCGCGGCCAACATTAATCAAGTGGTTCAACAGGCACTTTCCCTGGTGGAATCCCGCTTGTCTAGCGGAGGAGTGCTGCTCGATCTGAAACTGGGGGACAATATTCCGGAAACAGTCATGGACAGTTCCCAATTTGTTCAAATAATTATTAACCTTGTGGTAAATGCTGCCCAGGCAATGCCCGAAGGGGGAAAGCTGACAATCCAAACCCGATGTGATGAAAACACACTTGTGTTGACAGTACAGGATTCGGGGACAGGGATGACGGAGACAATCCGTCAGCAGATATTCTTGCCTTTCTTCACCACCAAAGACGTGGACCAGGGGACCGGACTGGGCTTGTCCGTAGTTCATGGGATTGTGCTGGCCCATAATGGCACGATAGACGTACAGAGCGAACCAGGCAGTGGCACAACTTTTACAATCCGGATACCAATTATCAGAAACACGGATGATGGAGAGGGAACCAATGAGTAAGAGAGCATTCCCCGCAACGATTCTGGTGGTGGACGACTCGGCACCAACAAGGGAAATTATTGGTAGAAACCTGGTTGCCGCGGCATATGAAGTATTGACCGCATCCAATGTGCAGGAGGCTATCTCTCTTTTGAAAAAGCAGAGGGTAGACCTGATTATTACGGACCTGAAAATGCCGGGGCCCAGCGGACTTGAACTGGTCCGTTACGCAAAAGAGAACATCCCCGAAACAGAAGTTATCATGATCACCGGCTATCCCACGATTGCGGGAGCCGTTACGGCTGTCAAGATCGGTGCTGAGGAATATCTTACCAAGCCGTTCACGGATGAAGAGTTGCTGAATGTCGTTGAAAAGGCACTGAAAAAGCAGAAACAGAGAAAGACAGCAAGTGGACACGGGGCAAAAAGCAGCCCTCATTTCAAGGGATTGGTGGGGGAATCAGAACCCATTCGGACATTATTTGACAGAATTGAAAAGGCGGCCAGGGCGGATGCCACTGTTCTTATTTCCGGAGAAAGCGGTACCGGCAAGGAACTGGTAGCCCGTGCAATCCATTACGCCAGTCGCCGTGCTGCGGCTCCCTTTGTGCCGGTAAACTGTTCCGGGATTCCGGAAGGATTACTTGAGAGTTCACTGTTCGGGTATGTAAAGGGTGCATTTACCGGAGCCGCGGAAAGCCGGGCCGGTTTTTTTCAAAGTGCTGAAGGCGGTACGATATTTCTGGATGAAATCGGGGAAACCCCGTTGTCCATGCAGGTGAAACTCCTGCGGTTTATGCAGGAAAAAGAAATCAACATGGTGGGCTCTTCCCATGTCCACAAGGTGAATCTCAGAATCATTGCCGCCACCAACCGAAATCTGGAAATACTGGTCCAGAAGGGATTGTTCCGGGAGGACCTGTTTTTTCGGCTCAATATTGTCGCATTGACTGTTCCGCCTTTGCGGGAGCGGGGTGACGATATCATCTTACTGGCACGCTATTTCGCAGAAAAATATGCCAATGAAAATGGCACACAGGTCCCGGAATTTACAGACAGGGCGATTTCCGCTTTTCTCAACTATCATTGGCCGGGGAATGTGCGGGAACTGGAGAATGCAATTCACCGCATTGTGGTCATGGAAGACAGCGCCATGATTGATATGCAGCATCTTCCGCCGGCGATGCGCACCACCATACCTGTCAATACCGGTTCCCTTCAGACCCTTCAGGAAATGGAGCAGAATCACATTCGCCAGACATTGACTCTCAGCAAAGGGAACAAGACCCGTGCGGCGGAGATCCTGGGAATTGACCGGAAAACGCTCCGTGAAAAATTGAAGAAAATTGAGCCAGACGGGTAATCTTACCCCGGTGGGGCGAAACGCCCCGGTTTTCACCAATCTGAAGATAATCCACTGATCTTGATATCCCGCAATTTTTCTGTGTGTTACGTCCTTATGGTTTTTCCTGTACAACCTGGCATGAACATTGCTTTAGTTTAGTGGTGAATGGAGTGGCGGCACAAAAAATCAGGCCGTCAAAACCCTAAGGAGGTCCAAATGACTACTTCAACCATAACCAAAAGCAGGAGAGACCAGGAAACCGAGGTTCAGCATCCCTTCAACGACCTCTGCACAACTTGTATTAACGCGGAGAACTGCAAGAGCGCATTGAATCGGAAATCGCCGATGTTTTTCTGCGAAGAATTCGAGGTCGAAACTCTCCAGGGAATCCGGTTCAACAATGAACCGCACACTCCCGCTCCACTACCCCCTGTTGAACCGGGAATTTGTGTCAACTGTGCGCTTCGTTTCAACTGCAATGTCAAGAAACCGGAGAGTGGAATCTGGCACTGCGAGATGTATGAATAATTGCTTTTCCCGGAAAGGGCTGGGGCCAGCTTTCCGAAAAAAGAGCAACTCAGATAGCTATTCTGGCCCCCTTTCTGATTTTTTAGTGCACGCTCCTGCAACTTTTCCTTTTCTGGTAGTGATCCATTAGTTCAGGAACAGGGTCCAGGTTGTCCGATAGCCGCTCAATCCGGTTCCGGTCCCGGTTCCTTCAATACGATTTCCTTTTATTGTGCCTGTGTAGGTCTGGATGCAGCCACCGTTCCAGCCCTGACCGGAGCAGTCCCGCTGGATGCGTATCGAGTTTATCGTAGCTGTGCCCCGCAGTGAGTCGTTTCGCGGGCCGGGACAACAGGGCCAGTGGGACATGCCGGTAACATGTCCGTTCTGCACCTGGATGTCCCACGTGGAGTGGAAAATTGTGCCGCCCACGTTGACCTCCACGTTGTAGGTGCCGGTCTTTAGAAGTGATGTTGTAATGACAGGTTTGTTCCGGGGACGGGCCCCGACCGAGATAGCCACTGCACCGCCCGGAATCCGGTCCCAGTTGTGAACACGATTGTCCCATTTATAAATTCCATGCCCTCCGGGGACCGAATCTCCTCCGATTACCCATGGGATTTTCCTGCCCACTGAAATGTCGGTTGCTCCACCGGGCAGTTTGTTCCATCCATTTCCATTCCATTTGTAAATTCCCCCTGCCTGATTTGCAACCCAGGGATTTCCTGAAGCATCCACGTCAATTCGGACAGCAGCGCCGGGAAAGGGATCCCAGTCTGATCCATTCCAGCGGTAAATTCCATAGTTGTTCCCCGTGCGGTTGGTGCCAATGATACAAACTGAACCGTCAGAACCAATGCCGATGTCCCTGGCTTTCCCCGGCATACGTATCCAGTGGTCACCAACGCGTCGATAGATGTCGTTTATGCTGTTGACCACCCAAGGCTGTCCATCGGGGCCCACATCAATTCTTGTCGCGCCGCCATCGATACGTACATATCCCTTTTCCGCAGTCCAGCGATAGATAATAAAGCCACCAAAAACTGGGCTGTTACCGACTATCCAGACAGAGCCATCGGCTCCCACACCGATATCCTGTGCTTTTTCTCCCGGAACCGGTGTCCAGCCAAGTTTGTTATTCAACCTGTATACGTTACCCGCCTGGTTGACCGTCCAGACATCCGGAACCGATTTCCCGGTCGCCTTCGGTCCCAAAGCCGGCTGGGTTGGCGTTGCAGAGACTACAGACGTGCTTGATGAGACGGGCATGTTGGGTACGAATATGACGGTGTACTCCGACCGGCAAGGGTAGTAGGTTTTTTCAGTTGTGTTGTTGTTGTGAAACAGGGCGGCAGTCAGCGTCAGCCTGTACTGTCCTGCCGTGAAGGTTGAGAGTCCTTCCCAGAACTGGATTTTTCCGTCCGGATTGACTCGATATCGGAAAGGAGGAGGGCCGGGCTGGTCCGCATAAGGACTGGTACTGACCAGCTTTTCTCCCCGGAACATGGCGGAGCGGAGATTGGGGCCCAGCCATTGGTTCTTCCATGTACCACCCGGTTCCAGTTTTGCAAGTGAGACACTGCCCCCATCGTAGCGCCAGGACGAATCCACATGGGTTTTGAAAATAATGTAAACGACCCCCGTTCCACGTAATTGAAATTCAATGTCCCGATGAACGTTTGGCCAAACACTGTTCCAGTTCATGGTATGATGCTGGTCCGAACATTTGTACCAGTTTCCGGAGCCGGAATTCATGGCCTTGAAGCATTCCGTGAAATTAACGGTACCGCTTGCCACTACCTGTCCCCCGGGAACCATCAACGCTGTCTTCCATTGTTGAGCGTGAATTGGAACTGCTAGCAGGAACAGGAAAACAACACTGACGGAACACCTGAAAAATAGTTGGAGGCCTGCCTCCGATCTTTTTTTTGTCCACATACGTACCTCCTTTTAATTCAAAACTATCTCGAACAGAACGATTGTTCAATTGGTGCAGCTCTACATACCCTCCATTTCAATCTGTTTTGCCTTCACCGGTTCCAGTTGTGGATGCTTTCCATGTGGCGCTGCCCAGCATCAGCAGGCCAAACCCGATGCTTCCCCAGATCATGAGAAGCTCCGTCTGCTGATCCTGTGCCTTCTGCTTATTCTGCGCCATTACCTTCGCAGCCTGATATGGGTCAGTGATCCCATACGTGTCTTGTTGTTTATACGATTTGGGGTCGTAGTTGGAACCTATAAGAAGACCGAATGCCAATACAATAATACCTGCTATGCCTGCCGGGCTTTTCAGTATTTTCTTTAACAAGAGTCCCTCCTGCCGGTTCTGAATTGTGTCTTTTGTTTCACTTTTTCGCTGAAATTCAATGCTTGATCTGGTATTTACTTTACCATTACAGAGGTAGAGGAGACAAGGTTGAATCATGCCCTTTGGGCAGTGATTGGTGATGGGTTGGGGAAAATCCGGGGGCAACACACACGTGCATTTTTTCCGGCCACCTGTGGGCATAAAAAAAGCAGGCATTTCTGCCTGCTCAAATAGTTATGATGGAATGGAAAAGGGTTCTTATTTATTATTTAACGACGAAGACGATGGCGAACATGTAGAGCACCAGCGACTCAATAAAAGCCAGACCAATCAACAATGTGGTCCGGATATTACCGGTTGCGCCGGGGTTACGTGCCGTGCCTTCGCATGCCGCCACAACAGCTTTGCCCTGTCCGATTGCCCCGAACGCGGCAGCAAAGCCCATAGCCAGCGCTCCAGCAACAGCCCCGTAGGGAATGCCGGTGGACGCTGCCTCGGCAGCATGTGTCGCCGCTTCCTGGGCCATCGCCGGTTGAACGGCGAACAGTACCGCAAGAGCGGTGACGGAGAACAACAGAAATCTTTTCATAGAACCTCCAGAAAATGATCTATGCTCAACGGCTTCGGAGGCCGTTAAGAATCTTTATTATCAGTGCGATTCTGCAACCGCACCGGACAGATAAATAATCGCCAGCAACACGAAAACGAGAGTCTGAATAAAACAGACGAACAGACCCAGTCCGATGAGCGGGACCGGAAGCAGAAACGGGACAAGGGCGAGAAAAACACCCAGCACAATATGGTCTCCGACCATGTTGACAAAGAGACGAATCGCCAGAGAAAACGGGCGTGCCAGATGGGAAATAATTTCAATGGGAATGAACAGAATCGACATGGGGATTCGAAGTGCCAGCGGCCCCCTCGGTGCGATAAACTGTTCCAGATAGCCCAGGCCGTGCTCCTTGAATCCGTGAAAATTATAATATAGAAATACGGCCACTGCACATGCGGCAGTAGTGTTGAGATTGCCAGTTGCCGGTGTAAGCCCCGGGATTAACCCGATGGCATTTGAAATAAAGATGAAAATTCCCAATGCGGTTACAAACGGCAAAAACTGGCGGCCCCGTTTGCCGATGTTGTCTATCAACATGCCGTCGATGGCCTTCAGCACACCCTCGTAAAACTGCTGAGCCGGAGTTGGAACCAGTTCAGGAGACTTCCTGAGTAGTACGAAGACAACGATCGAAATAACAAACACAAGCGTTGTCATTACCACCTGGTCCGGAACCTGGACATGAAATATTGAATTAATCAGCATTGTGAGAATCGAGACTTCCTGATGCATCCTTCTGGTTTCCTCCGTCTAAAAATGGATACGCGACGAGGGCGAATACAACCGCCGTCAAGCCAGCAAAAGCGGGAATTTTTAAAAAATACCGCCACGAAACTATAGCATAGAGCAGCAGCCCTATCAAGGGGTACCGCAACATTCCAAGAATGAGTACCAAAGCACCTTTCCCCGGGTTTTTCTGCACAACTTTCCGGGTCAGTGCTTCCAGGTAAATGAAATTCACCGCAACAATGAGAAAAGTCGCCGCGAAGTTCAGCACCGCGAACAGGCCACCCCATATCGCAAAGCCCACGCATCCGGCAATACCGTAGCCGACGATGCCCAGCTTGATTCTTCCTTCTGTTGTTGCCGGGAACTTCATTCTTTCTTCTCTTCTTCCAGTTCTTCTTTCTCAATACGGCTCAGCTCGGCGTTGAGCCTGAATACATTGATAAATGCCGCGATGACACCCAATATACTGAACACAATGGTCAGGATTGGATCAAGGCCGAGCCACTTATCCAGGTAATGGCCGAACAGGTAGCCGATTCCGATGCTCACCGGGAACTGAATGCCCACCGATGTCAGTTCAGCCACAATACTTTTTCGCCTGTTGTCCTTATCGGCTTTCATGGCTTCAGAATACTCCAGCTTGTCACAGGTGTAAAGGTCGGCGGTTTCATCACCATTGAATGGTAATACGCAGATGGTACATAGTCGGAAAAACGGAAAAGATGAACCATTTTCTCGTCTATTCCCATCTTCATTTCTTCTTGATGGAGAGGGTCAGGGTGAAGCGGGCCACCGGCTCATCTCCCGTGAGCGACGGGACGGTGGCCATTACGTGAATTGGCATTTCTTCCCGTTCACCGGATGTGGCGGCATTTTGAACCAGTTTGTCGATCTCTCCACCTTCGGTGCAAGTGAAATGGACGTCGGCTTCGGGCCGCCGTAGAAATTCTCCGGAAATGTCCTTGAATACCAGGCTGATGGGAAGACCTGACTCATCAATCCGGCGCCAGGCAATCAGCCCTGCCGAAACATCCGCGCCCACTGCCAGTGCGCCGAAATACATGGAACCCAGGTGATTTTTCGTTCTTCTTCTCAGGGGAATTTTTACGACAATTTTTTCATCCGTCAGTTCCATCACCGACGGCCGGGCAAAATATAGAAGGGGGATTTTGGTAAATCCGAGCCATCGTGTGGCAATTGTGGCCCGTGTGGTCAGTGAAAAAAAACGTTCCAGAATCTTCATGGTCCCCCCTGAGTGTTATTCAGTAGAGAAGCTTACCGTCTTTCATTCCCGAAGTAAAGCGTTATAAAGATGTGTCGTGTCCGCCTGCGGCACCGTGGACACTCACGGGAGATATTGAATATTGACTCCCGGGACGACCCAGTCAATATGCACTGGCACATTGTTGGTACCCCCGAATCCGGCGTTGTTTCCGTTGGCAAAGTGGGCGGAACCGGAGATTTTCTCCGCAGTCAGGATGCTCCAGCCGTGCTTTGATATGTACTCCTCATTGAGGTTGGGGTTGGTGCCGATTCCCAGTTCCGCAAGTACATTGAAGTTTTCCTGTTCCATAATAAGAGGTTTGATGTGCTGGTCAATCCAGGTCTGCTGGTCGCTGTCGGCGCCTTCGATTTTAACAAAGCGATTATTAGCCACTGTGAACTTTACCGGGAAGGGCAGTGGAATCTGGCCGCCCCAGCCGGCGGGAACGGTGAAATAGCCCCCGGAGCTTCCTTCTTCCCTTGGCAACGCGTAGGTTTCCGCACCGGGGAGGTTGCCGAATGCGCCGGGTTTATCCAGCATGCCGGTAGAAGCGTGGGCCGTTTCCGGTACAATTTCAATTCGCATATCCGTACCGGGAGCCGTGACCTGGACAAATCGGCTGGCAGCCAGCTTTTCCTGAATTTTATGGGTGTTTACTGCCAGTTTTTCATAGTCGGTGTCCATTGGTCCCCCCTTTTCAAACATGTCCAGTGTAAATCCGGGCATACTGGCAATGCGGGTACCTGTTTCGGTAATGGCCTTCCGAAACGGTGTGTGACTCAGGGAAAAGGCGGTCGGCATAAACAGCACATCCAATCCCTTAGCCATTTCATAAAGTTCCGGTACAGCATCTGCACCGTTTCGAGCTTCAAGAGGGGTATAGGGCAATAGAACTGCAGGTACATCGTTGTTATGAAAGACAAAAATCATTCGCTGGCAGAGCTCCTCTGACGCCAGAAATCTTTTCACAGAATCTTCTCCAAGGGACGTGCTCCATTTCTGGAGGACCACCCCTACTTTCTCGTTTTCCCGGTAACCGAGGTTCACGGTCAATGCATTCATTATGGCTTGATCAATGGCATTCATTTTCCCTCCCTGAAGAAAGCTGTTTTTCTGTATTATCTTCCGGTAAACAGTTTAGCAAAAAAAGCGAACAGCATGGCAATTCCACCCAGCAGAAACAGAAAACCGACCAGAGCAGGGATGAAATGGCCAAATCCTGCTTTTCGTTCCAGAACCGCCTGTACCGGAAAATCCGGGTCGTAATAGACGCGGACTTGTTTCCCTATCGGGTAGTTTGCCACGATTTTTTCTGCGTGGCCAGCTCTGCTTGTGGAATAATCCCCGAATGAAATGCGGGTTGATAGATGATTTTGCCCCTCCACCGTGTAGCTGTATTTGACGAGGCCTTTGTAACTGTAGTGGCGTTTTCCATTCTTGTCTGTGGAATCCAGCACCCGGACAACTTTGGAGCTGACAACTGTTCCCTGTACGGCGGGCCATGATTTACTGGATCGGGCCATCTGCAGGTTCTGGACCCAGGTGAACAGAAGAAAAATCCCCAGTCCCCCGAAAATGATTGTCCCGAAAAACAACCCTGTTTTTGTGTTCTGTTTCTTAGTCAACGTAAAATGCCTCCTTAATTATCTGTGGTGAAGAGGTGACGGGCGGCCCGGGCACCGCATTTCTGATATTTGTTGTAGGCGGCTGCTACACGATCGCGAAGGATGGTCCCCCGTTCCCCGGTTATCCAGCCATTGGTTGCGGCCTCCACCACATATCCTTCCGGTGCCATGAGGCCTGTGGTTAAAAGCAATGGAGAAGCACCAACTGTTTCGAGCTTATTCTGAAAAAAAAGCCGGGAAGAGCAGCAGAATACCATTACTGGGACTCGGGAAGGGCTTTCGGAAAGGGGCTTTACGTCGAGATCAAAATCCATCAATCCGTCATGGCCAACGTAGATGACAAGGCTTGGTAGAATTGTCTGATTTCTCCACATGAGTGATGCCCCGCCGGATTCCCGGAGAAAGGTTCTCGTGGCCTGGCGGATTTCAGATCCCTGCCATGCGTCCGCAATGAGAATTGTCCCGGTATCCCGGTGCCTGAATGTACAGCGTTCCAGCAATGGCCCCCTTTCCTGTGGAATGCAGGATTCAAGTTTCCATGCCTTGCTGCGTCTGAAAACGGTTTTCAGTCCAAAGCCTGCTCCCCAGTAAAGATTCGAACCGGGAATATCTCCTTTTCCCAGCGCGGCCGGTACCGGCACGATTCCCTGGTGGACGTTGTCACACAGCGCCACAATTACATGAATAATCCTGTTCTTATCTGTTGAATGGTTTTTCGCTATGCATGGAACGGAAAAATGCATCATCATGGCAAGACCAAGCATGGCGGGTGTTGAGAATATTCGCTTATTTTTCGTGTGTGTTTTCCGTCTTTTCAACATAAG
>CAZRHT010000068.1:2414-11901 GCA_964599895.1 uncultured Holophagae bacterium | reverse complement strand
CAAATGGGCCATCTCCTTCGCATTTATGGCAAGGAATACAAGATTTCCTCACGATACGATGAAAGCTATGTGAAGGAGATGGCCCATTTGCTCGAATCCAGGATGAAGGAATTGGCGGAAGCAACCGGAAGTGTGGACTTTTACCGCCTTCTGGTGATGGCATCTATGACAGTTGTTGATGATTATTTTAAATTGATGAAAGAATGCCGCAAAGCGGATCAACCGCAGTTTGCTTCCAAGCTTGAGAGCATAATCGGAATGATTGAGAGTTCTCTGACAGAAAAGCGGGTCCTGTGAGACTCGTGATGGTGGGCCGATATTGAGCCAACGGAAATGAAACGGGAACGTGACGCTGCCTGGGTGAGCAAGTCCACCTTGAGTGGAAGTCCCGAAGGGTAAGCAGATGTACCCACCTGGAAGGCCAGGTTCATTATTTCCTGCCACACGATTTCACGGGGCCACCTATTCCTCCACCTGGGCGTGTTGTAACGCTATTGGGAGGAGATGATGGTAATAGCACTTATTGTTGCGGTGGTTGTGCTGTTCCTGACCAATCTCGGGCTCATTGTTTTCTATACATCCAGAAAGAAGAAGGAAAGCCACCTGCTGGAAGTAACTGAGCAGAAGGCAAAAGAGACATTGCGCCTTGCAACCGGAGAAGCAGATCAGATCCGGCGTCGCGCTGAACTTGACGCAAAGGAACTGAAACAGAAGGTCAAGGAAGAGGTTGAGCGGGAAACCACTGAGAAAAGAACAGAAATTCACGAGATGGAGAAGCGACTTCTCCGCAAGGAAGACCTTGTTGAGAAACGAATGACAACGCTGGATTCCAAGGAGCAATCCCTGGACGCCAAAGACGAAAACCTGAAACGTCAGGCCCTTTCCATTGCTCAGAAAGAGCAGGAAATTCAGAAGATCCGGGACGAACAGATTGAGACATTGGAACGCATTTCCGGATTGACCCGGGAATCCGCGAAGTTTGAAATGATGCAGCTTGTCGAAGAAGAAGCGCAAAAAAACGTTACGAAGAAAGTGAAGAAGATGGAAGAAGAAGCGGAAGTGACCGCACTTCAGAAGGCAAAAAAAATCATTGGTCTGGCAATTCAGAAATCGGCGTCCGATTATGTGGCGGAAGCGACCGTGTCCGTGGTGAACCTGCCCAGCGATGACATGAAAGGTCGTATTATAGGCAGGGAAGGAAGAAACATTCGAGCAATGGAAGCCGCAACAGGTGTTGATTTGATTATTGACGATACGCCTGAAGCGGTAATTGTGTCTTCTTTCGATCCCATTCGCAGAGAGGTTGCAAGACTGTCTCTCGAACGGTTGATTTCAGATGGCCGGATTCATCCGGGCCGGATTGAAGAAATCGTTGAAAAAGTAAAAATGGAACTGGATGCCCAGATCAAGGAAGAGGGTGAGAACACTGTCTTCGAATTGGGTGTGGGCGAGATTCATCCCAAACTGATTAAGTTGATTGGCAGATTGAAATTCCGGACCAGTTACGGACAAAACATACTGCACCATTCCAAGGAAGTGGCCTATATTGCTACGTTTATGGCCCAGGAACTGGGCGCGGACGTAAAAATTGCAAAACGGGGCGCCTTGCTCCATGACATCGGCAAGGCCATTGACAAGGAAATTGAAGGAACCCACGTGGAAATCGGGGTAGATCTGCTGAGACGTTTTGGAGAGTCGGAGGAGGTCATTCACTGTGTGCAGGCTCACCACGGTGATGTTGAAATGACCACATTGGAAGCTGTCATTGTGCAGTCTGCAGACGCTTTGTCAGCCGCACGGCCGGGAGCGCGCCGTGAAATCCTTGAAACGTACATCCGGCGCCTGGAAAAACTGGAAGAACTGGGCCGCTCTTTCGAGGGTGTGTCCAAGAGCTATGCCATCCAGGCAGGCCGTGAAATCCGCGTAATTGTGAAGAGCAATGAAGTGGATGATGATAAAGTTTTCTGGTTGTCCAAGGGACTGGCAAAGAAGATTGAAGAAGAACTGGACTACCCGGGTCAGATCAAGGTAACAGTGATACGGGAAACCCGCGCTGTAGAATACGCAAAGTAAGCGGGACAGAAGTGCAGATGCTCAGGCAGGGAAAAGCATGATTCGTATCCTGTTTATAGGTGATATCATCGGGCGGTCAGGTCGCAAGGCAGTTCAAAAAGAGCTGCCAGGTTTGCTGGCAGAACGAAAGCCGGACGTGACAGTAGCCAATTGCGAGAATCTGGCCCATGGATTCGGGATTACCTCAGATACTATTGAAGAGATGACCACGGCTGGTATCCAGTGTTTTACGTCCGGGAACCACATTTTTGACAAGAAAGAAGCCCGAACGCTGCTGGAAGACCGGCCTTATATTCTGCGGCCGATGAATTACCCTCCGGAAGTCCCGGGGCACGGTTCGTTGACCATCCCTCTACCCGGGGGCCGGAGTGTAACGGTGGTCAGTATGCTGGGCCGGGCATTTATGCCTCCGGTGGATTGCCCTTTCCGTACAATGGACCGATTCCTTGAAGCAAGGGACACGGATATTGTGCTGGTGGATTTTCATGGAGAAGCCACTGCGGAAAAGGCGGCGTTTTCCTATGAGTTTGATGGAAAAGTAACGGCTGTGATTGGAACTCATACCCACGTACAGACAGCGGATGAACGGACCTTGCCCCACGGCACTGCCTTTCTGACAGACGCAGGAATGACGGGGGCAATGGATTCTGTTATCGGAGTAGAGAAAGATACTGCCATTCGGCGGATGCGGACAGGAATCAATGAACACCTGACTCCCGCGAAGGGGATGTATTGGCTTTGCGGGTGTGAGGTGACAGTGGAAGGCGATGGACGCGCCACCATTGAGCGAATCATGATAAAGTCCAGGAAGGGGAAATAAAATGGAACTTGAAGAGATTTCAATTGAACGATATGACGAAGGCGAACTGGTTTTAAAAGAGGAAGACAAATTCATTCTTTCGAAAGGGGCATGGTCCACGGTTATGTACCTGTATCGGGAACTGGGGAAGGAAGGAGAATTCGGCGAGTTGAAAGCCCGACTGGTTCGGTATCAAAAAAGAAAAGGCGAATACCGGGCGCACTCCAAATTCAATCTGACCAGCCCGAAGCAGATTCACCAGGTAGTGGATAAGCTGACAGAATGGATTCCGAAATAAGACGCAAGAAGCATTTCGGACAACATTTTCTTACAAATCCTGAAACTGCAGAGCGAATTGTTGGTTTTCTGAATTGGGACGGTTCTGTTGTTGAAATCGGGCCGGGTGATGGCATTCTCACGGAAATTCTCCTGAGCCGGGGCCAGCAGATACGCGTTGTGGAAAGAGATTTCGAGTTAATTCCAGCGCTACAAAGACGTTTTGAGAACAAACTGGACATCATGTCAGGTGACGCGCTTAACGTCATGGAAAACATGCCGGAGGCCTGGGGACAGACAGCAGTTGTTTCCAACCTTCCCTACAACATTGCATCGCCTTTGACATTTATTTTCTGCAGAAACGCAAATCGGATTCCCGAAATGGTTCTCATGTTTCAGAGGGAAGTGGCGGACAAAGTGGTATCAGAATCAGGACCATTGAATCTGGCCGTATTGCCATTTTTTGAAACAGAACGGGTCATGACACTGAAACCTGCCAGCTTCAGTCCTCCTCCAAAAGTGAACTCTGCCGTGATTCATTTCGTTCGCAGAGAGAAATTTGAAGTGGAACCTGAGGCTGAATACTTTCGATTCTGCCGCTGGATTTTTGAAAATCGGCGAAAAATGTTGTATAAAAATCTTATGAGAAAACGGAACAACGCAATATCCGGGATTTTTCAAAAACTGAAACTGTCTCAATCAGTGAGGGTAGACCAGTTGTCATCCCCACAGTTGATTGACCTGTACAGAGAGGTGAAAACAAATGGCATACAATTATAATCCCGGAACACTCCAGATTCTACCAATTGGTGGTGTAGGGGAATTCGGCATGAACGCGACCCTTTACCGCTACAATGACACGGCATTGATTGTAGATGCAGGGGTCATGTTTCCGGACACGGACCAGCCCGGCGTGAATCTGATTGTGCCCGATTACACTGTCCTGAATGAAATCGGTATTTCCGGGCTCATTGCCGCGGCAGTGATCACCCATGGGCACGAAGACCATATAGGCGGTGTTCCTTTCCTTTGCCACGACCTTAACCGAGATATGGAGATCTATGGAACAAGGCTCACCTGCGGATTCATCCGGAAACGAATGGAAGAACACACACTTGAACATCAGGTAAACCTCCATGAAGCGGCTGCCGGAGACACCTTAAGTTTCGGAGAAATCAAAGTGCACCTGCTTCGGGTAACTCACAGCATTGTGGATTGTGTGTCACTGGTTATTGAATCCCCGGCGGGGACTGCATTTCATACCGGTGATTTCAAAGTGGATCAGACACCAATTGACGGGAAAAATTTTGATTTTGCCGGGTTTGCTGAATGGGGTCGGAAGGGCATTAACGTCCTGTTGTCAGACTCCACCAACATTGCGAAGGAAGGCTACACCCTTTCTGAACGTACCGTGGGTGACTCGCTGCAGGAAATTATCGAATCCAGCCGGCAGAAAGTGATTGTAGCTTGTTTTTCAAGCCACATTCATCGAATTCAGCAGATTGTCAATATTGCAAAAGAATTGAACCGAAGGGTTGTACTTCTTGGGAGAAGCCTGGAAAACTCAATGGCTGTAGCCCGTCAATTGGGTTATCTGAAAGTGCCCGCCGGTGTCATGGCTAATAAAGAAGAGATTCGAGATATTCCTGAACATCGCCTCATTGTCATAACTACGGGTTCCCAGGGAGAGCCCATGTCTGCACTGTCGCGGATTGCCCGGGGAGAAACAAAACAGTTGGAAATCTATCCAGGTGATACCATTATCATCTCGGCCAAAACCATTCCAGGAAATGAAAAATCCGTCATGCGGATCATCAACAGTCTGTATCGGATGGAGGCAGAAGTCCATTACGAGGAAATTTCTGAAGTACACGTTTCCGGTCACGCAAGTCGAGAAGAATTGAAACTCGTCTTCAGTTTGCTGATGCCCCATAATTTTGTTCCGATTCATGGCGACCGGATGCAGCTGGTTCACCATGCTGGTCTGGCGAAAGAGATGGGGTTGGAACGGCGCCGTATTCTTATAGTGGACAGCGGGGATATTCTGGAACTCGCCGATGACAAGGTACGCAAAATAGACTCCATTGAAATCAACCGCCGCTTCATTGAGGGAGACCGGTTTGAAGAGCTGGAAGATATTGCACTTCGGGATCGACGTCGTCTGTCAGAAGACGGATTGATTGTGGTCACTCTCATAGTGGATGAACAATCCGCGGAACTGATTGGAGAGGTCGAAGTGATTACCCGTGGCTTTCTGCTTCTGTCTGATGATGAAGCTGAAATGGTCCAGATCCGGGACCGTGTCCGCCGTCGTTTTTCAGAGATGAAAAGAAATGAACGACTGAACTGGGAAGTAGTGCGCCCGAAAATCAGGTCTACGCTCAGAAGCTACTTCAGAAAGCGGATGAACAGTTTCCCCGTCATTCTCCCAATCATCCTCACCGTTCCGCGGGGCAAGAAATAGGACAACTTCTTTCTCTTCTGTCCGGAACGGCCTCCCCTTGAAAAAATGGGGAATGTCATCTAAACTCAAATTGATGAATCAGTAATCTTAAAAAGGTAACTTTTTTTGGCCGGAGAGGAGTCCCGAATGAACATCAAAATAAATCAGAAGGGCCCCGGTAGTAATGAGTGAAATTGTGGCTTCCACCAATGAGGGGGCAGTGAGATTGTGGAACAAATTGGGATTTGAAACGGTCGGTCGTCTTCCGGGAGCATTCAACCACCCCGTGAGGGGATATGTGGATGCTCTGGTAATGTAAAAATGACTCCAGACATAATTGCCGTTTCACTTGCCGGCTGTTAAATTTTTTCAGAAACAAGGAGTGCCTATGAAACCCCGAGAAGTCTTAGAAAAATGGGTTGATGCCTTCAATTCAGGGGATGCTAAAGCCATTTCAGGTTTTTATCATGAAAACGCTATTAATTACCAGGTTCCGGAATCGCCTGTAGAGGGGAAGAGCAGGATTGAAGAGATGTTTGCCGCAGAATTTTCCAGGGCGAAAATGACCTGTATAGTGGAGAATATTTTTGAGGATGGCGAATGGGCAATTCTGGAATGGAAAGACCCGCTTGGACTCAGGGGATGCGGGTTCTTTCACATTCAGCATGATAAAATTATCTTCCAGCGTGGATATTGGGACAAACTGTCCTTTCTAAGGGCGCACAACCTGACCCTTCCGACTGAGTGAACAGAATACCACTGGATATATCCTGAAAAATTGTTTAATGCCCGGTACACGCAAACATAAAAACTGCATTCCCAATGTGTCGTGAATGTAAGAAAGTAAAATGGGGTAGTTGGCACCTGATCTGTTTTCCGATACAAGGATGACTTCTACCGTAGTTTGACAATGAGCTTGCAATTTGTCAGCGGTATCTGGTATCGTAACAACATGAAAACTGAAGAGAGAAAACCGATTTACAAACGGGTTCTGCTGAAACTCAGCGGAGAAGCGTTGATGGGGGACAAGAGCTTTGGAATTGACAACAGCATTGTCCGGCGCCTGGCGGAAGAAATAGCTGAAATCCATCAGATGGGAGTACAGATCGGAATGGTCATCGGAGCGGGGAACATTTTCCGGGGAGTTTCCGGCAGCGAAGATGGCATGGATCGGGTAACCGGGGACTACATGGGTATGATGGCGACCCTTATCAACTGTCTTTCTCTCCAGGATGCCATTGAAAAGCAGGGTATTTCCACCCGGGTTCTTTCCGCGCTGGAAGTCCGGGCGGTGGCGGAGACCTTCATCCGGCGGCGGGCGATCCGCCATCTGGAGAAGGGACGGATCGTCATTTTTGGGGCCGGTACCGGCAACCCGTTCTTCACAACTGACACCGCAGCCTCGCTGAGGGCAAACGAAATTGGCGCAGACGTGCTGCTGAAAGCTACAAAGGTTGATGGCGTATACACATCGGATCCGGTCACCAATCCGGACGCTCGTTTTCTGAAAGAAGTCGATTATATGAGTGTATTGAAGCAGGGGTTGCGGGTTATGGATTCCACGGCAATCTCGCTCAGTATGGAAAATAACCTGGAGATCATTGTTTTCAGCATGATTCGTCCCGGAAATCTGGCTAGAATAGTTCTGGGCGAATCGGTAGGAACAAGGGTAAGGAGAGAAGGAGGCTCAGATGATTAAAGAAGTATTGCAGGAGGCAGAATCCCACATGATAAAGACTGTGGACGTGTTCAGGAAAGAGCTGTCCTCGCTTCGTACCGGGCGAGCTTCCGTCACCATTTTTGACAACATTCATGTGGACTATTTTGGTTCTGAAATGGCGCTGAACCAGCTGGCCACGTTGTCATCTCCGGACGCGACACTGGTGGTGATTTCACCCTTTGATGTTGGCACCATTACCGTAATTGAGAAGGCGATTCAAAGCTCGGATCTTGGACTGAATCCAAACAATGACGGGAAGATTATACGCGTACCCATCCCCCCTTTGACAGAAGAGCGACGCAAGATGTTAAGCAAGAAAATCCAGGAATATGAAGAGCAGAGTAAGATAGCGATTCGGAACATCAGAAGAGATGCCCGTGACCAGGCCAAAGAATTTTTGAAGGAAAAAATGATATCCGAAGATGACGAACATAAATGCGAGGACGAAATCCAGAAGCTGACAGATAAATATGTGGATAGCATTGCGGAAATTTCAAAGAAAAAGCAAACTGACATTATGGAAGTTTAGCGCTCCGATCCTTCTCTTCCTGATTATCACCAATGGAGGATGGACGGGGGTTGACCGGCTGGCTCTTGTTGTTGGGGATCGTCCTGTCACCTTGTCTGAAGTGCGGGCGTGGGTCTATCTGCAGTCAGGCGAGTGCCTTTCGGAACCGTTGACCGCTGGGGCCAGGCAGCAGATAAAAAGAATGATCGCGTCGGAGAAACTCTACCAGGCTGCAACGGAATTCGGCGGATTCAAGTTTCCCCCTCTGGTTCTCAGACAGGCACTTAGAGTGATAGATTCAAGCCGGGGATTTCGCCTGCTGGATAGCCATTCCCTTGATAATTGCAATGTGTCACTTTCTCTGCTGGAGGAAGTCCTTCGGCGGGAGCTCGTAGTACAGCACTATATTCGCAGTAGATCCGGTTCTCTTAAACCTGGCGAAGATGCCCTGACTACCCTTGCGTCAGGCCTGGAACCGGATGTCCCGGTAGTTAATCTGCTCTTCCAGGAACCCCCGGAGAAAAGTATCTCTTCCCCCGGTACTATTCAGTCAGAAAAGCATTGAAATTTACGCACCGGTCACTATAATGAACAGTACTGGTCGGAGCGTGGCGCAGCCTGGTAGCGCACACCCTTGGGGTGGGTGGGGTCGGAAGTTCAAATCTTCTCGCTCCGACCATTTTTCTTTTCTAAATTCCTAATCAAACCTATTGAAAAATTGAAATGTGGGGCAAAAACAGACACCGGATTTACCGCAGAGAGCGCAGATACCACTGAGGGGGGACAAAGAGAGCGGAAGAGAACAGGAACTCAACACAAAGCCACAAGGAATACATAGGTAAGAATCGGATGGACAAAACCAATGGCTTATGAACCCGCACTGCTGCCTACCGCCGGCAGTACTGAACTTTCCCCGAAACATCCCTTTTGAGCAAGCTCAACGGTATGCTTTTGTGAAAATTCCTTTCTCAAAAAAAACCGAGTTTTTGAGATGCGGGTTCTTCCTGGAAGCGAAAGCGTTGGATATTCCCCCTCCTTTTTGTTCCCTGTCTTTTTCCGGATTTTGTAACGACTCGCTCTGTTCCTCTCCTTTGTGTCTTTGAGCTTTTGTGTTAATTTCTCCTCCCTTTCATCCCTTCCCTTAGCTTATCAATCATAATCCTTTCGGACAGATCTTTCCGGGAAAGTGGGTCGAATCCATTCCTGCCATTCCGGCGAATTCCATGTCCCCAGTTTTTCGTGTACAATCACGTACTTTTCCGGAATGGGATGGGTGCCGACCACAACTTCCAGGCCGAAGGCCTCTTCAATGTATTTCTTGAAATGGGCGATGTGGGGACACGGCGGATACCCAACTACAAAACCGGTCGCCAGGTGGATGATATTCGCTCCATTCTTCTTCATTTCTTCCGGGGCATATTCGATATTTCCACCGGGACATCCCCCGCAGCTGGTGTATCCGACAACCTCCACTTCCTTGCCTTTGTAACGGTCAAACGCACCCTCCCGTTTCCTTAAAGAACGGAAGCATTTCCCCCCCGCACAATTCCGGTACCGGTCACAAATAACGATACCAATCTTGACAGTGGACATTGAGACCCTCCAATTAACCTTACTCTTCCTTCATTCTACGACAGGGAGCTGGAGAAGGAAAGTCTGGACTTTTCA
>CAZRHT010000068.1:0-2314 GCA_964599895.1 uncultured Holophagae bacterium | reverse complement strand
AGAGGAGGAAGAGGAGGAAGAGGAGAATTTAACACAATGGCTCAAAGACACAAAGGTGAGAGATGAGTAGGCAAACACATGACTTGAAAAGAAAAAATACCAATTCTCCGGTTTCTTCGAGTACCTGTTATTATTGCTTTCAATTTCTGTCCGTTACGGAGGGAAAGTTCACTGAGGAGATGTTTTGCTTTGACAACGAAGAGAAACGTTTTACACTTGATCTAAGTTGATGATAGAACTATCAGGAAGGTAGAGACTGTGGAAGGAACGATTATGATTCCCAAAAGAATACGAATTGCGATTCTATTACTTTTTACATTGCCTTATGTGGGCTGTCAGAGTGGTAGAAAAAATGACATTCCAAATGGAGAGGATAGTCAACGTTCGGGTAAGCGGATTGTAGCTGAACGAGTCCTGGTTCAGGGCCAAGACAAAATTGGCTATCTTAGAAAAATGGGAAGTTTCAATGTAGAAAAACCCGATGAGGGCTTGTATTTTTCCGGCACTGGACCATCGTTTGACATTTTACCCGACCGGATTGTATTTATGGACATTAAGCAGTACAAGTTTTACATATTTGATTTCAAGGGTGAGCTGCTCAAAACAGGAGGATCACATGGACAGGGCCCCGGGGAATTTCAAACACCACTATCGGTTTCTTTCCTCAATGATGGGGCATTTTCCGTGTTTGAACAATACCCTTGCAGAATTATTCATTTTGACAAAAATGGTGTGTATGAAAAAGAAGAAATGGTAAAGCTTGGTAAACTTGAAAGAACGGTTATACCCAGAGGGGCTTTCCTCGGGCTGAATAATGTCTGGTACCTGAAATTATTGCAAATGTCGGGTAATTCCTACAGCCAGATAATCTTCGCCCTGAATGGCTCTCTTGATGGTGGTAACGTTTTGTACAAAACACCGTCCTATTCATTCGAGGACAAGCAGTTTTCCACACCCTATACAGCTTCCACTTTTGACGTATCGGCCTCCGGAGATATCGCTTTAACTTTTCGGTATGTAGATAAAATTGAACTTACCATTGTGCATCCGGATGAGACCATTATAAAATTTTCAAAGCCGTTCAACCCCATTCCCAGGGATCATGAGGTAGTTGCAGAAATTGAGAAAAGGCTTGCAAAATCTTCAGGTTCCAGAGCGCATGACAAAGACATGGCATTTCGATATGAGTCTTCGATACGCCAGCTTCAATTTGATAAGAAAGGACGGTTGTGGATTTTATCCCCCACTGAAACAGGCCAGTATGCGATCTATGTGTTGCAACCAGATGATAACTGTCTCATCAAAGTCACCGCGCCAATTCAGGCAAGACACGCAGTATTCAGGGTAAAAGATAACAATCTGGTTGTCCTTGGCGCTACTCCCGATGAGCGGAGCCTATTGAGAGCCTATCTGTACGAAATTCAGGATGCGTCAGTTCCCGGGAAGTAATTTGGAGAAATATCACCGCAGAGGTCGCAGAGATAGAGGAGGAAGAGGAGAATTTAACACAAAGACACGAAGGCACAAAGTTCGGATGGAGCCAGGACAAAGAGCAGATTCGGAGTAGGATAGGAAAATCTCCGTTTTTGAATTGTTTTGCTCTCCTGTTCCCAACCCATTCGCCAAGGAGGTTCATGTTAGTGATAGATTTTCTTTGACAACTTTTGAAAACATTTTACACTTGGTATAAGTGAATGATAGAAGCGGTTGGAAGGTAGAAAATGTGAAAAGTAAGTTGTTGAATCGGAACTCTGCATTGGTTCTGGGCATTTCTTTGCTTATGATTTTGGGATGTTCAGGTAAATACAACAAATACACATATACGAATTACAAAGAACTAAAAAAACCTGAAACAGAAGTAGAGTTAACTTCAAGTGTTGTTGTGAGCGAAGATGCAACCAACCGTGCAGGTGAGTTTGCGGTTATAAAAAACTATTTAATATTGATCGATTATCAGGCGGACAGATTCATAAAAATCTTCAGCATTAAATCGCACAAGATGATGCAGTCATTTGGATTGCACGGGCAGGGGCCCAGCGAATTTATTCAACCGGTGCAGGTTATTCTGAGTCAAAGAGACAACAACGTGTTCTGGATATTTGATCTATCAACAAAACAGTTGAAAAAATATAACCTGAATAGCGTACTGGATAACGAGTTTAAGCCGGATCGAATCATTCGTTTGAAAGGAGAAAATGGATTCAATATTCATTTTGTGATTACGCCGGATGACAAGATACTTGCGACCGGTTTTTATGTGGATGGCAGATTTAACATATTCAACCTGGATGGAGATTTGATCAGGACAATAGGT
>CAZRHT010000067.1:0-11977 GCA_964599895.1 uncultured Holophagae bacterium | reverse complement strand
GTGACAGCGGTCACGTCACAACATTAGCACTTGCAATATTACAAGAAGAGACGTATAATAATAAGGATCACAGAAGGAGGGTAATATGAAGAAAATCGTTTCTATTGCAGTTGCACTTGCATTTGTTTTCGGCGTAACTCTGGTTCTGGCAGCGACGGCACCGGAAAAGGTGACATTGAAGGCTAATCCGAAGAAAGTGGTGGAATTTCCCCACAAGATTCATTCGGACCAGATCAAGTGTGAAGTTTGCCACCACAAATGGGACAAGAAAGCGGAGCCTAAGGCTTGCCTGGACTGCCACAAGAAGACAGATGGCGATGCACCGAAATACTACAAAGCTTTCCATGACAAAAAGGTTGACAATTCATGTCTCGGTTGTCATGCAAAAATGGCAAAAGATGGCAAGAAGGCTGGTCCGACCAAATGCGCAGTCTGCCATACCAAGAAGTAGCTTGAGTTGAATTGAAACGAACCCGCCAAATGGCGGGTTTTTTTGTGTGCGGTGGTCAAATGACGGACAATTCTAAAATCGTAACCATTGAAAAAGTAGTTCAGGGTGGAAAGGGATTGGGCCGGATAGATGGACAGGTCGTGTTTGTGGATCGGGTATTGCCCGGTGAGGAAGTTCGGATCATTCCCCAGGCGGGGAAAGGTGTGCTGAATGGCAAACTCGAAGAAATTCTGGTTCCGTCTGTTGCCAGGGTCAAGTCAGACTGCCCATTCTACAGTCGTTGTGGCGGATGCGATTTCCGTCACACGAATTACGAGACGGAACTGAAAATAAAGACTGGAATTTTCCAGGAAACCTTACAGCGTATCGGCAAAATTGAGATTTCTCTTGATGACATATCAGTCATTCCGTCCCCTGATCGGAACCGTTACCGGATCCGCACCCATTTTCAGTGCGAGCAGACCCGGAAAGGGTTCTTTGCCAAAGGATCCCACGACATTGTGCCTGTGGACGACTGTCTGCTGATGCCGGTTCATCTCACCCCCATCCTTCAGAAAACCCGGTGCCGGAACTCCTTTTATCTGGAGACTCACCCGTTCCGGGAAATTGCGTATCGGTACCGAAAAGCGGGTGAAGTTGACCCGGTGAAGATTGAATTTTCCGGCTACACCATGTTGCATCAACCCGGAAGTTTCTTCCAGGCCAATCGTTTCCTGCTGCAGAAATTTATCGAAACTGTGCTGGACTTCGCGGGGAAGGGAAATACTGCATGGGAGCTCTTTGCCGGATCCGGGTTCCTGACATTGCCCCTTGCCCGGCAGTTTGTGACATTGTCCGCGATGGAATGGTCCCATTCGGCCTTGATTATGATGAAGAAATCCCTGTCCTTAAATGATATTTCTTCCGTTTCAGTTGTGGAAGGAGACTGCAACCGATGGACGCCTGTGCCCTGTGACGTGCTGATACTGGACCCCCCCCGTGAGGGCATGGCAAGTAAACTGGCAAAGGGGGTCAATGATTCCGGCATTCCCAGGATTGTCTATGTGTCCTGCGATGCCGCCACGCTTGCACGGGATATCAGACGGCTTGACAGGTACCAGATTGAAAGAGTTGTTCTTATTGACATGTTTCCCGGTACCGCTCATTTTGAGACTATGGCCAGACTTTCCCTCAAATAAAAAAAGGGGCAAACGCCCCTTTATGAATTTGATAGAAAATAACCTACTGAATAAAAGCGATTGAGGCACTCCCGGTCAGTGCGGGAATCAGAAGGGCATTCACTTTGTCAAAGTCCTTCGTTTCAACTTTGAACGGAGAAACCTGAAATCTCTGTTCCATTGTCAGCCTTTTCCCCTGAAGTTCCCATGCTGTTTCAGCAGAGCCGAGGCTATTGGCAGCCTTCAAGTTTTCTGGCAATGCCAGTGATGGTTTTTTCAGAAAGTCCATTCGTAAGTGAACTACGCCTGTACCCAGTTCCGGCATCCGGATGGAAGTTGCAGCCAGAACTGCGTGTTCCAGGTTGGACAGATGGAACACATCTGCCAGGACCGGATTGATCTGAATCTGTTTATCCTTCAGTTTCAACGTGAGTTTCCCATTCTTTACCAGGGCATTCGCTGTCTTCAACAGAACAGTCTCATCGGAAACATTGGCATCTTTCATCGGATTCAAACTGGAAAGAGAGAATTGAGCATTAACACTGTTTTTCCGGGCTGTTATCGTTCCAGTGAATGTACCATCTTCATTTTCCTTCAGCTCTGCGTTGATAAGGATAGTTGTGTCAGGTTCTTTTAGTGAGGTTTCCCCCGACAGTAGGAATGCGGGTTTCCAGTTGTGCGCAGGCAATATTTGGCAAAGGTCCCCGTTCAGTTGAAATTCCGAGCTTGCGGCAATAGGTATACCATCAATCTTGTCGGCTCTTATTGCGGTAGTGTGGGGGATTTGGTATGCGTCGAGTACTGAATGAGCCAACAGAACCTTTTCCAGTGGTGTGGCATAGCCTGACTGCACGACTTCCGAGAAGTCGCGGCCTTTCCAGCCTGTAAGTGCCGGGTCAAGTTGAACTGTTGCCATCCGCTGGTTCAGGAGGTGATTCAGTGCTGTTTCCACTTCCAGAGAAGTGCTGTTCTTGGTCACCTCCAAAGCCTCAAGAACTGCAGGTTCAAGTGCTTTTCCCTGGCTCATAAGCTGTTTCACGCGGCTGACCGGATTGTCAATTTCGATGTAAAGGAAAGGCAGATCCAGTGAGTTTGAGAATCCGTGCGCCGGGCGCGATGAATTGGAGTTCTCTATCTTGTAAACTCCATCAGCCTTTCTGGCTATATTACCGTTGATGTGAACTTTCGCCTTTCGATCCAATTGGATAGTTACAGTTTTAGTCAGAATTGGCCATGGGCCGCCCATGGGCTCCAGCAACCCCGCGCGGTGGGGAGCAATATCTTTCGTCTTGTATTGGAATTCTACCGTGCAGCCCGGTTCCAATCCGATGTAGGAAACCATCTTTTCCCGGATGTTGCTGAAGTCCGGCGCGTTTTCCACTGACGAAGGGGTCTGGTCCAAGATGGCATTTTTCGGAGCGGGAAACCGACTGCCATCTTTATGGATGGTAACGGATTTAAGGATTTCAATCTCTTCCAGTGTCGGATTGTAGCTGTAAAACCACTCTCCAACGGTTCTGAGGGCCTGGAAAGTATTGAGTTTCATGGTGAGGGATACGGTTCGTTCAACTGAGCCATCGGCTTTTACATGGATAGTTACGGCTTCCGACTGAATCACTACGGCAGGCACTGCGGCAGAAACAGGAACGACCCAGAAAAATGGAATCAGAATCAGCAACATCAATTGTTTCATTTTGCACCTCCCGCAATCACAACGTTGAGCCATGTATCAGCTGCCTTCTGGAAACCACCTGCCGCTTCCGTCAGATTTTTCCAGGAATCCGCCGGGTAAACCCGCCTCTTCAGCGAGAGCGTGGCTCTTGTTACAACGCTGTTTTTATTTGGAGCGACTGACAGGTTAAGATCCGCAAAATCACCCGAAATTTTGTCACGTTTTTCCGGCAGTTTTGAGCGGGTAGCATCCAGAATGCCGGGAAGCTGAATGGTTTCTTGAATATCAATGAGCTTTGTGCAGGATGAACGGAACCCGTATGCCCGCTTCTCATTAGAAAATTTCCACTTCAACATCCGATTGACCGGATCATTGGCTGTATACATCAATGCCGGGGACCGGAAATAGAACGAGTCGCCTTTTACCACAGCGTAATTTTCTATTTTGAAACTGAAGGTAGCAGTCATATTCGTGGAAATATCCCATGGGTCCTGATAGCGCAGCTTTCTGATTTCTGCACCGGGGAAAACCTCCCGGAAAATTCCGGTGAAATAGGCGTCCCGTTCCGCTTTGAACAGACGTTGAGAGTATCGGCGCATCCGTGAATCGGTCTGGCCTTCCGCGCTGATCTTCAGAGTTCCGGTGAGTGTTCCTTTCTTGTCAATACGACAGTTGGAAACAATGCGGTAGTAATGTTTTTCAGGTGGAGAATACGGAGTTGTACGAAGGGGCTGGCCGTCTTTGTATCCCACCAGATATTGCTGTTCCTGCTCGGCGGAAGACCACTCTTCACGTACCCATGGTACCCAGGTTGGATCCAGCATCCGGAAAGTACCATCTTTTTCCCGGAGTGCCACCACGCAGTGGTTGAAGTGATCGGCCGGGAAATCTTCAATTCGTGCGCCTGCCATGGTCATGGCGGGGTAGGCGTTAAAATTCGCGGCCCGAAGGAATGAAATCAGCATGCTGGCCTTGTCCTTGCAGACTCCCTGCCGGTCACGATAATTCATATCTGCCGGATGCAGGGTGTAGCCCTCGCCCTTTCCCATGGACAGTCCGGAATAGCGGATGTAGTGGGCAACCCAATGGTTCAGCTTATCAATTTTTTCTTCGTCTGTTTTGCATTTTGCTGTGATTTCATCCACCTTTTTCTTGATTTCCGGGGTGAAATTGAATGCGAAATGTTCATTAACGCCATAAAACCATTCCGATTTGTCCTTCCATGACACAGTTGTGGAAATCAGCAGTTTCTGACAGACGTTGGAAATATCAACCATGTGGGCTTCCTGTTTTACCGGTTCAATATTCTCTTTTGTAAAGGTATATTTCATGCCGCCATCGGTGAATGCCGCCATGGGTGTCACTTCTCCATTGAAGAATTTGAATTGGATCGGCTTGTCTTTCGGCAGTTCCACAGAGTAGGATTTGTGAAGGATGGGAGAAAAGCTCTGAAAATGAACAATGGCGTAAAATTGACCCTTCATCGGGGGCTGGAATCGGCTGTCATTGTCGCTGACAGTCTTGTCCAGAAGTGCATATGAAAATCCCTTCATTTCCACTTTGTACCGGACGACATCTCCCGGCTTCAAGAGCCCGAATGGAATTGATATCCGGGTATTGGGCCAGTAGATCCAACGCTCGGGCTGGGGATAGCTTTTTACTTTATCCAGCGGGATTTCGGTCTTGCTGCCATCCTCATGGGTTACGTCAGCCGAGATGACTCGTCTGATCTGGGTGAGCGGGTCATAAAAGAAACTGACGGTCTGATAGGTCCGACATCCCGTGTCAGACAGGAGTTTGATCGCAGTGGTTTCCACTGTGTGGGTCATTCCGGAAGGCGCGACTTTGACAGTTGTGTCTTCCAGCAGTGTGACCGCGTCAAATTTTCCCTGGTATTGATCGGCCTTTTTTGACAGGATGGCAAGATCCGGTCCGGCCAGAAGTGGCAGACTGGTTGCCAGGATAAGTAACAATAAAATCTTTTTCATGGAACCTCCAAAGATACAATTCATGTCGATTATACGACGTTTAACCTGTGTAGTTTTCGGAATCTTTCAACAGGGAACTCCATTCAGTTTCATTGAAGCCAAAGAGAGTGCGTCCTTCCTCAGTAACCATAATCGGTCTTTTTACCAGCATACCGTCTGTGGCGAGAATACTCAGTAGTTCGGCGTCCGGGGTGCTCCTGACTGTTCTCTTCAGGTCCAGCTCCCGATACTTTTTCCCGCTGGTGTTGAAGAGTTTGCGGATGGGCAGTCCGCTGGCAGCGTGCCACTTCTCCAATTCTGCCCTTGTTGGTGAATTTTCAACTATGTTTCGTTTTTCAATTTGAACATCGTTTTCCTCCAGCCATTTCAGGGCTTTTCTGCAGGTTCCACAGTTGGGGTAGTACACAAAAAGTCCGGACATTTCAGTTCTCCTTTCCGTGCTTTTCGCACACCGATCGGACAGCATTGGCGAAGTTCCGGACATGCTTTTCTTCCGTATCAAAGGAGCACATCCAGCGGACAACGCCCTTTTCTTCATCCCAGACGTAGAAAAAGAATTGTTCCTGCAATTCTGGAATAATCGCCTTCGGGATTCGTGCGAAGACTCCATTGGCTTCAACCGGCCAGGCCAATTCCACTCCGGGAACGTCCCGCACCTGGTCCGCAAGCAAACGGGCCATATTATTCGCGTGTCGCGCGTTCTCCAACCAGAGTCCATCTTTCAGGTAGGCGATGAACTGGGCGGAAAGAAACCGCATTTTAGACGCAAGCTGCATTCCCTGCTTTCGGATAAACTTCATTTCACTGTTTAGATCAGGATTCAATACGATCACAGATTCTCCCATCATCATCCCGTTCTTCGTTCCTCCGAAGGAAAGGAGATCCACACCGGCGTCTGTGGTGATGGAACAAAACGGCACATCAAGAAATGCGGCCGCATTGGCGATTCGGGCCCCATCCATGTGGAGAAAAAGGCCGTTTTTGTGAGCATAATCTGCCAGTCTTCGAAGTTCATCCAACGTATAAGTAGTGCCCACTTCAGTGGCCTGGGTGATCGAGACAATTCTGGGCTGGTTGTGGTGCTCATCATGGCGCCCCTGGAGTTTTTGTGCGACATCCTCCGGTCTGAGCTTTCCATCGTCTGTCTCAATGGACTCCAGTTTACAGCCCGTAAAATGCTCGGGAGCACCACATTCATCCGTATTGATGTGGGCGGTTTTAGCGCAGATGATTGAGTGAAAGGGCCGGGTGGCCGCTTTCAATGACAGCACGTTTGCCCCGGTTCCGTTGAAAACCGGGTAAAACATTGCCGCTGATCCAAAATGTTCCTTTATCAGTGATTCCGCCTGCTTTGTGTAAGGATCCTCTCCGTACGCGATAACGTGTCCGACATTTGCCGTTACCATCATCTCCAGCATTTTCGGGTGAATACCGGAATGATTGTCACTGCCAAAACTGATTCCAGCCATTGTCTTCCCTCCCTCTTCGTTTCTTTCACTTTATCTAAAATCTGTTTCATAGAAAACAGAAAATCCATAATGTGACACATATCCTGTTGATTTTTTTCCTAACCGTGATAATGTATATTCATAGAGCTTACGCTAAAACATGGTAGGGAAGGATCAAATGAAAGAACACGAAGTGTTCACTGAGAATGGTGGGCAGGCGTACACTGAGTATATCCTGATCGTTGTACTCGTGATGGTGCCTATCTACTGGGTTTTTAATACTTTTATCAATGCGGTCGATTTTTATTTTAAATTGGTCAGTTTTTTTGTGCAACTGCCGTTTCCCTGATGGATCGGCAAAAATGTTCTTCCCATAGGAGGTTTGAATGTTCAAATTTATGCAGATGTTCGGATCAAGGGTTCCTGCCGGCTTCAGTCCGGAAAAGGTAGATGTGAAAGCGTTGTTCAAGCGTTTTCATGAGGATGAAGAAGGCCAGGGGATGACGGAGTACATCATTATTCTGGTGCTTATCGCCATCTTTGTAATCCTGGTGGTAAAAATCTTCGGAAAGAAGATTAAGGGTCTCTTTGAGCAGTCCACAAATGCTTTGAATAAGCAGGTAGTGGTAGACGGAGCATAGTTTGCTGACTCCGGGACAGGGGCTGGAGATTGCGCGGGATGTATTGTTGTATGGTGTGGTGTCGATATGCGCAGTCACCGATATTCTCCATGGAAAAATTTACAACAAAATTACCTACCCGGTGATACTTCTGGGCGTAGTGCTTGCGGTTTTCTCCGGATTTATGGTACTGAAAGCTTCCCTGGTGGGACTCCTGGTGGGGTTCCTCCTCTATTTTCTTGTATTCATGATGGGAGGATTCGGCGGCGGTGATGTCAAGCTGATGACGGCCGTAGGCGCGCTGATGGGTTATCCGTTTGTACTCTACGCGTCTTTTTATTCCGCCCTCATTGGCGGTATCATGTCCATTGCCGCGGTGATCTGGAAGGGCAAACTCCTTCGGACGCTGCGCAACGTTTTTTCCGTGTTTTTCTCTTACCCCCTGTCCCTGATGTTTCCCGGTATGGAACCGATTTCCCTAAATCCTGAAAACAGCATGCGCATTCCCTTCGGATTTGCCATTTGCCTTGGAACGCTCTGGGCGGTTCTGGAGTTCCATTTCCATGTGAGTGTGTTTGATTTTATCAATGTAAGCGGGTTGGTGTCATGAAGCGGCGGGATAGCGGTGGCGCGGCATTTGAATACATTATCATAATTGCCATTATCGCTGTTGTCGCAGTTGTGGGGACCTACTATTATCGTTCCCATGTAGTGGAAAAAGGGTTTGAGCAGTCGATTGAGTCCATTGATCAGGGCCAGGATCTGGCGTCCGGAGCGCTGATTTCCGAAACAGATAAGGTTTCCAAGATCCAGATGACCGGTCCCATGATACTGGGCATTGCCTGCATCGTGGTTCTGATGATTATTCTTTTCAGCACCTTCAAGGCGGCGAGAAAAGCCAAACGCGGCTTGAAAGATGTCGGGGGAGATGAAGACGGTCAGGCCATGACTGAATTCATCATTTCTTTTCCAATCCTATTGTTTATAACGCTCTGCATGATGCAACTGAGTTTGATATATACGGCTCGACTGGTAGTAAACTATTCCGCGTTTTCCGCGGTCCGTGCGGCAGCGGTCATCATCCCCATTTCTCTGGATAAGCAGGACAGCAACGACAAGAACGAGCCGGAAGGCGTAGTGATTTACAAGAACAAGAAAGGAAAACTGAACATGATCCGGAACGCGGCCCGGCTGACCTGTATGCCGATCTCGGCCGATGCAAGCAGCATTATGGATCAGTTCACGGTCACTGTGTTCGGACAGTCGTTCAAACCACTGCAGTGGGCCGGCAGCGCACTGAATGCGGTAACCGGCGCGGTCGGATCGGTGTTTAATGCCATCGGTGGTGTGTTTGGTTCCAACGACCTTGGAAATTATGTGAACACTGCGATCGACAGATACATTTATTCCTATTTTTTTACCAACATCGAATTGCTGGATGACGACTTTAAACCGATTGAAGAGGACAAAACGTACGGACGGAAAATTGTAACGGTCCGGGTGATCCATGCGTTTCACCTGGGGATTCCCATCGCCAACGCTTTTATGGGGAAAAAATTTGGCTGGAGCCTCTTTGAGAAACTGGGCCTGAATAAGCTGGACGATTTGTTTGGAAGCTTGAACCTGAATGAGCACGATACAGGAATTTCAGCCGGATATGTGTTTAAGCTCCAGGCGGAATGCACCATGCATGTGGAGATGAAAGCAGAATGAACAAAAGAAAGAGCGCAATGTTGAACAGAATCCATGGCTTCCATCGAAATGAAGGCGGCCAGTCCATCGTTTTTGTGGTATTGACCCTGCTTTTTGTGGTGTTGTTTGTATTTATGGTGATCAACACAGGGGATATAACGTCTAAAAAAATGAGAATGGTCACAGCCGCGGACGCGGTAGCCGTATCCGGCGCCACCTGGATGGCAAGGGGGCACAATACCATTGCTATGATGAACGTGACCCAGAGCCAGATTCTGGCCATCATTATCCTGCTCAGATCCACAGAAAAAACATACGAGATTGCGGATGGCATTTTGAAGGCATTGGGCTATGTTGCAAAGGTATTATCTGCAATCCCATATACTGCTGCGGTAGGTGCCGCCTTGGAAATCTATGTGGACATTGGGAAAGGCATCAATGAGGGACTCAATGAAGCCATGGGGATATTAAAGGACACGCTGGATGACGATGGAGAGGGATTATTGTGGACACTGGAAAAGGCATTGACAACCGGCGAAACGGTAATTGTGAAAGTGATTCCCTTCATCGCCCAGATTGAGTCTATCCGAATCGGAATTGCCAATGAAGCGACCTTCGGATTTCTGTACCCCATGATCCCACTGGTGGACCTGAAATTGCCTTTTATTGATGATGGTGACCGGGAGTTCAAGACGCTCTGCAAACCCACCCATGATGCGAAGCTGGCGGTTCCGGGACAAGGGGACCTGAAGGTTCAGCACCTGCCAAAGCACGGATACATGAATATGCCTAAAGCCGCTTCAATCGCCCTCACCTTGCAGGGGGAGTACGGAGACGCGCCGTTGGATTATTTTAAGGGGTGGATGCCGTATCCGGCATTGCGGATTGTCTATCCTATGATCGGAGCGATTTATGATCTCGTGGTGGAGGCAACCTACCAGTCCATGTGTGAGGGAAAAACAGGGAATATAGAGTACGACCAGTCGTCAGACAATTGTAGCACCTGTTACAGCAAGCGAGATAAGCTGAAAGAGGCGGTTTTTGTAACCACAGTAATCAAGACCAAGCGATCAAAATCGGAGGCACAAAGCATGGACTTGGGTGATGTGATCGACTTTCACACGTGCAGCACTCCAGACGAAGACAGCCGCTGCGAAGCCCGCTCAGAATATGAAACCGATTCGGGAACAGAAACCGTCTATGGATATGACATAGTGAAGCATCCGGGCACAGATAAGATGGTTTATGGCGAAGGATCAAGTACGACGAAAACTGGCAACGACGCCAAGAATATGCTGAATTGGCTGGGTTCTGACTGCAAGATACGAAGTGTTTCCTGCTACATGACCACGTACGAATCAGAGTTGTATGATGGCTCGCCCCAGGCGCCATTCCAATATGACAGCAACCATAATGTGAAAGCAATCCAAATCTGCAAAGTCACTGAGACCAAACTGGCGTCCTGTAAATACACAAAGACTGACCACACGACACCGGAACAGGCCTGGGGAAATACGTCCGACGACAAAAAGCCGAAACCTTACCTTCTGAAAAGGGACAAGGAAGACGGAAAAGAGTTCTGGGAAAAGCACGAGGACTTCGTTGGAATCGTGTATCTGAAGCCCAAGCCCCATGTATTGTCCGGCAATTACCTGAAGAACCCCAATCCCATAGGGATTATTTATTTTTCACAGGCAAAAGTCTATGTAGCAGGCCATGCCGATGCCCATCTGTTTAACCAGTGCTGGCGGGTGCGGCTGGTGAAGTTTGACAAGCTCAGCGACATTACGAACGGTGTTACCAGCGGCAATATGGACAGCATGAATGACCAGGCCGGGGAAGGCCCCAGTGGCGGTAGTTCCGGCGGTTTTCTCGGGGCATTGAGCTCTTTGGGAGGTATGAGTGACGAATTCATTATTCACTGATGAAAAGGGACAGGCAATAACCGAGTTTGCCATGTTTCTGCCGATTTACCTGTTGCTGGCCTTTGGGTTGATTTTCTTTGCCAAAGCGTATTTTGTGCAACAACAGGTTGTGTCTGCTTCCCGGTTTGCAGCATGGGAAAAGGGATATCGGAAATCCACCGATGAAGAGCTGAAGACAAAGGTCAAGAAGTACTTTTTTGGCAGGTTGGATAAGGAAAAGGTCCAGGTTACGGAGATTTCATCTGCCCAGGCGATGAGTTTGTATACTGATGGCATGGGGCTTGCGGAAGAAAGTGATGATTCAGAGGGCTTGGGTTCCACACTTATGGATCTTATGGATACTCTTAGCAGTACCAAGGGGTACGCTGTTTCCTATTCGCTGACGGTCAGCCCCTATCTGAAAAAAACCCTTGGCGATAAAACGAACATTGCGTCTGCCTGTGTAGTGGACACCAACGCCTGGTCATACAAGGAGCTGGGGGACAAGAGTTTCTGGGGAGTATTTGCGGCAAAAATTGGAGACATATTCAGTGGATCTTAACATTCGAGAAACTGGCTTAAAACTATTCCGTATCGGACTGGTGGCTGTTGCCGCAGTTGCACTTCTGTGGGTCGGTTCCCGTTTTTCCGTGTTGGAACAAAAGGGAGAGGCGGACGTATACGAGCTTTTTCAAGGGCCCGCAAAGGGAATGCCGGATTTCCGGGAAGGCGGACAGACCGGTACTGTCGGCCATACATTGGTCAATGGACAACGGTTCGCCTATTCCATTGAAGTGGTTCCTGCGTCCATCCATGAAGTGATTTCATTTTATAAAAAATTGTATACACCTCATCGGATTCGAACGATTCCGGATGAAGATATGAAAAGAATGGGATTCAACCCTGGAAGCAAGGCTTATAAAATCCTGGAAGGTGTGGAACGGGTGATCGGCCTCAGCGGGGCGCCGGTGTTTGTCAAGGAAGGCCCTTCCTATGGTTTTCTCGGTGTTCTGGACAGGGGAGACAATGAAAAATGGTTTATCAA
>CAZRHT010000066.1:0-12380 GCA_964599895.1 uncultured Holophagae bacterium | reverse complement strand
TCCAGAATTGTAAGGTCTGCGCGGCAGCCGGGTTGAATTACACCAAAATCTCCTCCGAAATAGCGTCCGAGGATGCGATTCCCGTTTTGAAGCATCTTTGCAATGCTGTCGGGCCACCAGTCGCCGCCCGCATCCCGGTGTTTGAAGTATGTGAACTTGAATTCTTCAAACATATCTCCGCCAATTCCATCTGTTCCCATCGCCAGGTTCTTTACCTGCTGGACATTTTCCATATATCCCACGTGGTTGTTCATATTCGATCTGGGATTGTGGATCAGGAAGCCGTCATTTTCATTGAGTAAGTCAATTTCCTTCCCGGTCAGATGAACGCCGTGGACAATGAGTGATTTTTCGTTCAGGAGACCAAAACGGTGCAGTCTTGCCAGCGGGTCCTCCCCGTAGTGCTGACGGGAAAAGGCGGCATCGTGGCCGTCTTCAGAGACATGGACGTGAATTCCCCGACCGGTTTCTTCTATTGCTTTTTTCAGCATTCCCAGAGCTGTGTCATTAAGTGTGAAGGGGGCGTGCCCCCCGATGGCGGCTTCCACCAGCCGATTATCATTGTTTCGATCAATCTGACTGGCAAATTCTGTATTTTCAGCAATGCCATCTGTCATGCCAGCTTCACCGTTGCGGTCTGTCGTTTCGTAACAGAGAATGCCCCGCAGGCCCACTTTTTCAAAGGCTTCACGGATAACGTCCAGTGAGCCGCGAATAAAGTTCGGGGAGGCGTGATGGTCAATGACTGTCGTTGTACCGGCCTTTACAGCTTCCAATGCTCCGACAATGGCGCTGGCCTGAAGGACTTCCCTGTCAATGGCTTTGTCCAGTCGCCACCAGAGATTCTTGAGGATCGAGAGGAAGTCTGGCGAAGGGGCAATGTCGGCAGTAATGCCCCGTGCAAGGGCTGAATAGAAGTGGTTATGGGCACAAACCATCCCAGGCATCACCAGTTTTCCATCCATGGAGATGATTGCTGCGTCGGGGTAGAAAGTTGTCAAATCTCTACCGGTTTTTATGACCTGACCATGTTCCAGCGCGATGTCAATGCCGGTTTCTACTTGGGCCGGGTCCAGTTGAACAAGGGTGGCGTTGGTCAGGATCTTAATCATGGCATTCTCCTTTGTCAGGCAAACATGTACCGATATCGGGTTACTACGGTTTGAATAAACTGGCAAACATCTTTATTCAGATCAGATTCTCCAAAGTTTACATTAGTGGTATCTGTCAGAACACCGGTTCCCTCAACGGTACCGACTCGATAGCGGATTCTAGTTTCCCCTTGTACTGTTTCCACAAGGAAGCCATCATTCGTACTTGCGTCAAAATCGTTCCCGTTACTGAACAATGTAAGCTTGTCCTTGTAGGGAGCGCCATCGTACGGGCAGAAGGTGTCGCAGTTTCCGCATTCATTGCATATGTCATCAATATGGAGGATCTGGTTCAAGTTATGCCCTGTATTGTCAGGGAAAGTGACCATTATATTTGCCCGGTTTGGGCATACTTCCACGCATTTGTTGCAGATTTCATGGCATTGGAGGCATCGGATGGATTCAATTTCAGCAACGACGTTGTCCGGTTCTTCGGAACTGCAGGCAAGGAGGATTCCCTTTTCCCGTTCGGCTTTCTGTTTCGATTCTGAGAGATTGCTGGAGGAAGATTCAGAAAAGAGAGTGCCATCCCAATCCGGCGCAATCCTTCGGATGATGGCTTCAGCAGCTTTTCTGCCGTCTGCTATGGATTCCACTACCGTGGAAGGTCCCCGTCTGGCATCGCCACCTGCAAATACATCCGGTTCACTGGTCTCCAGGGTAGTCGGGTTGATCCATATGGTGCCGTTGGGATTCATTGCAATTCGGTTTTCGGAAGGAAAACCTTCATTCACCTGTTCCCCAATAGCCGCAATAACCGTATCTACTGCAATTTCAATCGTTTCCTCCGTGGGTTCCGGCCTGGGCCGTCCACTGGCATCAGTTTCCCCCAGCTTCATTACCCGGCAGGTCAGAACCCCATCCCGGAACGATTCAGGATTCATCAATTCCTGAAACTGCACGCCTTCATCTATGGCGTTATCGAATTCTTCCACGTCCGCAGGCATCTGTGCCTGGGTCCGGCGATACAAAATGGTGACAGATTCCACACCTGACAACCGTTTTGCCGCACGGGCGCTGTCCATTGCCGTGTTTCCCCCGCCAACTATTGCAACGATTTTCCCCAGTGCCGGTGCTTTGGCGTCATTCTTGTACGTTTTCAGGAAATCCAACGCACCAATAACCCGACTGCTGTCACCTTCGATTTTCAACGGACGTTCCTTTTCCGCACCGATTCCAACGAAGACATACGGAAAGCCCCGGCTTTTCAATTCCGAAAGTGAGATATTCGGGTCGCAATGAAATTGAAAGGTTACGCCGTGAGCCCGGATAAAATCTATGTCTTTCTCCAATGCTTCCAACGGGATGCGGAAATCAGGCAGAATATTTCGAACGATCCCACCGGCATCTTTTTCTCTTTCAAAAACGGTCACGTCCATTCCGGCGACTGCCAGAAAGTAGGCGCACGACAATCCGGCCGGTCCAGCTCCTATCACGGCTGCTTTGCCTGTGGCGACTGGGTCCGGTCGTTTCCATGATTTTATGAAATCCCCGTAACCGTTTTCGGCCGCAATTCTTTTCATTTCCCGAATCTGTACAGCTCCCTCATAGTCCAGTCTTGTGCAGTGAAACATGCACTGATGGTCACAGATGTGGCCGGTTATATGGGGCAGGGCATTCTTCGAGTAAATAAGCCGAAGTGCGTCCACGTAGCGTTTTTTTCCGACCAGACGAATGTAAGCCGGAACATCCTGATGGATGGGGCATGCCACAGTACAGGGCGCAATAAAACAATCCAGCAGGGGCAGCTTATCGGGAACACTGACTGTACCCGGTTCCCGCCAGAGCCGATCATAGTTCAAATTGTCAAATGCATCATCCGCCAGTTCCTGCACAACTTCCGGTTCGATTTCTTCCCGCCATTGCAGTCCACTGTTATTTATTTCTTCGGCCATGGCTGACAGTCGAAGGTAGCCACCAGGCTTTAGCAATTCTGTGGCTATGGTGACGGGACGAATGCCGGTGGACAGAATGTCCGTCACATTGCCCTGATTCGCGCCGCCGGAGTAGGAGATGGGCAATTTCCCCTCAAATTCCATTGCCAGTTTTTCAGAAAGCATCATGGTCAAGGGAAACAGGGAACGTCCGGACATGTACATTTCATCTCCGGGGAGCCGGTGTTTTGTATTTTTCACTCCCAGCGTATTGGAGAGTTTTACACCAAAGCTGAGGCCTTTTTCCGCCGCCAGTACCTGAAGGCGTTCCAGCATTGGAACCGCGTCTCCATATTGAAGATCCTTTTCGAAGGAAGCGGGATCCAATGCAATGTCTTTGAAGCCAAGAAACAGAAAGGTGTCAGCAACTTCGTCATATCCAAGAAGGGTGGGATTCAATTTTACATAAGTGTTCAGCCCTTTTTCACTGAGAAGATAGCGACAAATGGACTCAATTTCTGCAGGGGGACAGCCGTGCATAGTGGACAGAGTGACGGACCGGGAAATATCCGAACGGATTGTCCCTGCAATGTCCCCCAGCTTGCGGATCCTCTCTTTCAATTTAGCCGGGACTCCGGTCCAGGCTTTTTCATCGGCCGCAAAAGCTTTCAGATCTTCAAAGGCATTCAGAAAAACAGGATGATTGGAGGCATCCATTAAGTTATCAATGAAATTCTGCATTCTGTCGGTTTTAATGCCTGCCAGATCGTAGCCCACACTCATGTTGAAAATGAAACCGGGATTGTCCGGTGAGTCCATATCAAATAGCGTTTTTACCGCATGGAGAAGGACCCATCCATGAACATACTCCGCGTAAGCCTGCTCCAGCGAAAGTTCAGTGGACCATTCGGTGTTGTATCCTTCGTCAAGGGCATCAATGCAGGGTTTTTCAAATTCCAACTCATCCAGTTTCTGAACGGTTTTCAATTCAAAGAACCGCCCGCCTGAGAGATAAGCGGCTACGATGTTCTCTGCAAGCTGGGTATGAGGACCGGCTGCCGGACCAAGTGGCAGGGCGCACTCCTCTCCGAAAAAAAAGACCGGCTCTACATCTGCTTTCCGGATAAAACGCGATTCAGGGAGACCCAGAACGGTCTGGTGTTCAGCGTATTCAGAAACAATCCATAATAGTAATTTACGAAGTGAAAACGGGTGCATCCTGTCTGTCATCTCTGCTCCTCTCTATATTTCTGCAGGAAGAACTGCTTACCGTCGATTGAGTCAGCTTCCTGAAAGGTTTGATTCTTTGAGCCTCTTCCATACGCGTTCGGGCGTGAATGGCGTTTCGTACAGGCGAACGCCTGTGGCGTCAAAAACCGCGTTGGCAATAGCAGGAATGGGTCCATTAATGGCGATTTCTCCTACGGATTTTGCCCCGTATGGTCCGGTTTCCTCGTAGGAATCCACCAGTATTGTCTCGATCTCCGGCAAATCCTTTGTTGTAAAAATCTTGAAATCCCAGAATCGGGGATTTGTCATACGACCTTTGGAATCAAATAGATATTCTTCCGTTAAGGCGTAGGAAAGCCCGTTGACCACAGCACCTTCCACCTGGCCTTCTGCCAGGGCAGGGTTGATGGGTTGACCACAGTCTACCGCGGACACGAACTTAAGTACCTCAATTTTCCCCGTGCGTGTGTCTACCTCCACTTCCGCAAACTGGGCGATGAATGGGGGAGGAGATTCCGGTGAAATATTCGATGCACTGGCCTGAATCTGGAATTGGTCGTTTGAGTACATGGCAGATGTACAGATGTCCCCATAGCTGACACGCTTATCGGTTTCTGTATCTACAACCACGCCTTTACTGACGCTGAGTCCGCTTGCGTTCACATTCAGCATCTTTGCTGCTACACCGAGAATCTGATCCCGGATTTTTGCTGCGCATTTTTTTACCGCGGCGCCGGAAATATAAGTTGTAGAAGATGCATACGCACCCACATCAAAGGGTGTCAGGTCCGTGTCTGAGGAAAGAACGATGATCTGATCAACCGGAATGTCCAGTGTTTCCGCCGCAATCTGGGCAAGGATGGTGTCGGACCCGGTGCCGAGATCCGTAGCGCCGACATATAGGTTGAAAGAACCGTCCTCGTTCATTTTCATTGCAGCGCTGCCCATGTCAATCTTCGGAATTCCGGACCCCTGCATGGAGACGGAAAGCCCGACACCCCGGACCTTGTCCGCGCTGCTCTTGAAACGCTTGTTTCTTTTTTCATACCACCCGATGGCGGTTGCTCCTCTGTCGAGACATTCATCCAGTCCGCATGATTTGATGACCTGGGCGACCCCCTCTTTTCCTTCACCGAGAGCCTGGAAGACCGGGGATGTTTCGCCTTGTTTGATGTGCCATTTCTTAATGAAAGAGATCAAATCCTGTCCGGTTTTTCTCGCAATCATATCAAGGTGCTGGTTGAGGCCGAAATAGGTCTGGGAAGCACCGTAACCACGATATGCGCCACCCACCGGAAGATTCGTGTACACTGTGTGCCCGATAAAGCGGATGTTTTCAATCTTGTTGAGAAGCGGCAATACTTTGGAACCACCGTTGGACAGCACAGTGAGGGCGTGGGACCCGTATGCCCCGTTGTTCATCAGTGCGTCCATTTCCAGAGCCGTGATTTCCCCGCTTGTTTTGACACCAGTCTTCAATGTGACCCGCATAGGATGACGGGTCCGGGAGGAAACAAACACCTCAGACCGGGTGAGAACGATTCTGGAAGGCCTTCCGGTTGACCATGTGGTCAATCCTACCAGTTGTTCCAGGAAAACTTCCTGTTTTCCGCCGAAGCCGCCGCCGATTCGCGGTTTGATGACTCGGATGTCCCGGATGGGGATATCCAGAACCCGGCTTACAATCCGTCTCGCGTGGAACGGAACCTGAGTTGCAGTAATAATTACCAGGCGTCCCCTCTCATCCAGATAAGCGGCTGAAGTATGGGGTTCTATGGCACAGTGAGCAGCATATTGGGTATGAAAAGTGTCTTCAAGAACAAAATCGGCTTCCTGAAAGCCTTTTTCAAGGTCGCCGAACTTGATTTCCACCTGGGCCGCTAGATTGCGCGAGGCGTCATAGCGAACTGGAATGGGCATTCTGGCATCGTCTCCATGGAGACGCGGCGCATCGGGGCCCATTGATTTTTCCGGATCAAAAAGTGGTTCCAGTTCCTGGTATTCCACCTTGATTGCGTTCACCGCCTCTTCGGCGGCTTCCCTGGTTTCCGCAGCCACGGCAGCCACACGATCACCCACAAAACGCATTGTGGTGTCAAACATAACAGAATCATAGGCGGATGGTTCGGGGTAACCTTGTCCAGCTGTCGTATGGAGAACTCTGGGTACATTCCCATTGTGGAAAATCTGGACCACACCGGGAATTGCCAGTGCATCTGACGTATCAACCGACAATATTTTTGCGTGGGCGTGGGGAGAGTAGAGAATGGCAATACTCAGCGCGTCTTTCAGTGGAAAGTCGTCAGTGAATTTGGCGTTTCCCTTTGCAAGAGACAGGGAGTCAATCTTTCGAACCGACTTTCCAACGGTATTAAACTTCTTATCCATGGTGTTTTGTCCTCAGGGCGGCCAGCTGCACCGCTTCGACAATCTTCACATATCCCGTGCAGCGGCAGAGGTTGCCGTCCAGAGCTTGCCGGATGTGTCCGGCATCCGGCTTCGGATTCTCCTGCAAGAGAGCGTAGGTGGCCAGGACCATCCCAGGAGTACAAAAACCGCACTGCACTGCCCCTGAATCCACAAATGCTTCCTGAATCGGTGTGGCGCTTTCAGAGCTCAAGCCTTTGACAGTGGTCACTTCGGTGTCCATGGCTGATGCCGCGAGTACCTGGCAGGAATTCACAAGCTTTCCGTTGAGCAGCACTACGCAGGCCCCGCATTCTCCATCCCGACAACCCTCTTTTACTTCTGTAAATCCATGTTTTCTCAGTACATCCAGTAGTCGGTCACTGGGAGAGAACTGAACCGAAATCAGTTTGCCGTTTACAGTCAATTTTGTCTTCATGCCTTTTCTCCCGCTATTTTCATAAGCATCCGCATTAAAGCGGTCCCGGCAACGTGCTGCAGGTATTCGCTGCTTCCGTGTTTGCGACTGGGAATATCAAGCACTAAGAAGTCTTCAAAGTTAATCGAGTTCAGGTGAGTGAACGGCTTCCCATCCAGTTCGTCTTCCAGCCTTTCCATTCTGTGAAACCTGTCTTTGCTTCCCACCACGACAATTCGAAGATCCTTGAATATGTCTTGATTGCGCCCGGCTGTAATTGTGATGGTGAAAGCCGGATAATCAACCTGGGTCCGGGTTTCCCTGTGGTGTAATCCGATATGCGGATAATTTTCCATGAATATCCGGGTAATCAGTGAGCCTGCTCGCAATTCCCTCTGTGTTAGATAATCCTGAATGGAATAGATCCCTGCGCCACGGCCAATGAGCTCGACTTCTGCGTTCAGCAGGAGCAGAGGGCCGATGAAATCGGACCATGCCGGGAATGCGGCCACACTGCCGCCGGCGGTAATCCGATTCCGAAGGGGAGTTGACGCGGAATTCATCAGGGACTGAACCAGAACGTGGTCGAATTCAGTAGCCGGGAATGCCTGGATGATATCGTTGTACGTGGACATTGCGCCGATCTCAATGTTTTCGGATCGCACCTCGATATTGTGCATTGGCAGTCTGGAAAGGTCCACAATGCTCTGAATGCCACGAAAACCCCGTCTGATCAGTGCCGTTCCCCCACTGTGGGGAGCTTTGTCGCCGTCACTGATAAGTCGTGCCGCTTCGCTCAAATCTTCCGGATAATACCAGTTCAACTGTTCCATGATGCTCCTATTATTCGATGAGTATTTTTCTGACCACCTATTTTCCCAAATCCCATCGATCCGGTCAAGCACTCAGGCGGCAGTCAGGTTGAAACAACCAGTTGAATTGATCTCGTGTTATACTTGGACTACAAATCGTTTTGTATTTTGAAGGAATAAGTGTGATTATGGCTTTCATAAATCGAATAGTCGAAATTGATGAAGACCGAGAAGGAGAACCGATATGCGCGTCCTGATAGCTGGTTGCGGTTATGTGGGTACTGTATTCGGGCAGTTGCTGTCAAAACAGGGGCACACGGCATTTGGATTGAGGCGGAATCCAGCCTTCCTGCCGGATGAGATTAAGGGAATCAGGGGGGATATCCTGGAACCAGAGAGCTTGGAGAACTTGCCGGACTCTTTAGATGCGGTTGTATTTTGTGTTTCGGCAGGTGGATTTTCCGAAGACCTGTATCGAAGTATCTACGTGGACGGGACGCGGAATCTGCTTGAAGCGCTGAAGGAAAAAACCGTAGATGCCTGCCAAACTGTATTTGTATCCAGCACGGGTGTTTATGGACAACTGGATGGTGGATGGGTAAACGAAAGCTCAAAAACGGCTCCCCTGGGTTTCAGTGGAAAAATCATGTTGGAAGGGGAGGAAATTGTTAAAGAGAATTCCTCCAGGCCGATCATTCTGCGTTTCGGCGGTATATACGGTCCGGGGCGGGACAGGCTGATTCGGCTCGTGGAAAGTGGCAACGTGAAAGCAGGAGAGGGCCTGAAGTACACGAATCGAATCTACCGGGATGACGGTGCCGCGGCAATTCTTCATCTATTGACCGGCAAGGTTATACACACTGTCTATAATGTGGTAGACGAGTGTCCGGCAGTTTACTCGGAGATAGTTGAATGGATTGCGGGGGAATTGGGATTGGAACTTCCTTCTCAAATTGAGGGGGATGGTAATGTCACAGTGAGAGGGGGGAACAAACGAGTTTCCTCAGCGCGATTGTTGTCTTCGGGATTTCGATTACAATATCCCGATTTCCGATCAGGATTTGGTGAACTTTTGCGGAGAAAAAGGGAAAAGTAGCGACCGGAGCGACACAGTTCAAGGCTGTGGACAGCTGAGATAGAAACGAAAGAGAGAAGGAAAGTCTTTCTGTTTATTGCCGCAGGGAAGGTCCGTTCATAAAAACTCTGTTGTCAGGATTGTTTCTTGCTAAATGAGTGCCTTACTCCTAAAATAGTGGAGCGGAAACGCGAGAGGAGGGGAATTATGGCGAAAGCAGACGGAATGGCGTTGCCATTTGAATCCACAACCAGTATCCGGTCGGAGCTTCTGGAGGCAATTGAATATGATGGGCGTCCCCAGTTGATTTCCTATGCGACCGATGAATTCTCGGCAGTATGCCCGTATTCGGGTCTGCCGGATATTGCAAAAGTGGAAATCCGATATATCCCGGAGGCGCAGCTGGTAGAGCTGAAATCGCTGAAATACTACTTCATGTCCTTTCGAAACGTTGGAATTTATCAGGAAGATGCGACTTCCCTGATTTTTGATCACCTTGCAGAACTCCTTGCCCCTCACTTTCTCCGTGTGTACACAAGGTACAATGTGCGCGGCGGTATTGACGCGGAATGCGTCATTGAAAGTGGGTACGAAGAGGATGCTGTCCGGAAATTCGTTCATCAGGAAATACGCTGATGCAGTTCATGGGTTCACGTTCGAAGGCGGAAGGTGCCAAAATTGTACTTCGAGGCTTTCCTTATGATGGGACAGCGTCCTACAAACCCGGTTCCCGTTTTGGGCCAACAGAAATCCGGGTGCATTCAGAAGGAATTGAGAGCTATTCACCTCGTTTTGACGTGGATATAGAAGATATCCCCTTTTTTGACGCCGGGGATATGTCCTTGCCGTTTGGAGCGAAGGAGAGAATGCTGGTGGAAGTAGAGGCAGATGCAGACAGTATATTCAGTCAGGGCGCAATTCTCTTCGGAATAGGCGGAGAGCACCTGATTTCCTATCCACTGATTCGAGCGGCATTCAAGCAAAACCCGGATCTGCAAGTTTTTCAATTCGACGCGCATATGGATTTGCGTGAAGACTACCTTGGTGAACGCTTTTCCCATGCCACGGTTATGCGACGGGTGTTGGACTTTCTACCGGAAAAGCAGTTGCACCAGTTCCATATTCGGTCAGGTACGAAGGAAGAATGGCAGCTTTCCCATGACAAGGGTCTGCTGAAGGCAGATCTCGGCCACGTTTTGAAAGATCTTGCCAAATCAACTCCGATTTATGTGACCATAGACATGGATGTCCTTGACCCGGCTGCATTTCCAGGAACAGGCACACCCGAACCCGGTGGATTGAGTTTTATGGAACTGATGGTTGACCTGATCCAGTTTAAGGGACGAAAGATAGTGGCGGTGGATTTTATGGAACTGGCCCCCAACATTGACTCAAGTGGAATTTCGACAATCACTGCTGTCAAGCTGATCCGGGAAATGATAGGGGTTGTAAGTGGATAGGAAGATTGCCATCATCGGGGGAAGCAACCTTTTTGAATCCAAGTTGCTTCAACAGACCCAGAATGAAATCATCCGCACTCCCTACGGCCCAGTTACGGCCTACTACACCGGGAAGGCCATGCTGATTCAACGGCACGGTATTCAGAATGATCCACCCCATAAAATCAATCACGAGGCAAATCTGTCAGCGGTGAAAATGCGCAACGTTGACCACGTACTTGCCATCAATTCGGTGGGCTCCTTGAAAAGGGAAATTGAGCCGGGTACCTGCTGTATGGTACGGGATTTCATCTCGTTTTATAACATTCCAACGGTGGATACGGAAAACCGTATTCATATCACGCCGGCCATGTCCCGGGAAATCAATGAGAAGATCAATCAATGTGTGAATCGTTCATTGCCGGAAGTGGTGTACTGGCAGACTACCGGTCCAAGATTTGAGACTCCTGCAGAAATCCGCATGATGGCGAACTTTGCGGACGTGGTCGGGATGACGCTGGGCTCTGAGGCAACTATAGCCTGTGAACTGGAGTTGGAATACGCTTCAGTATGCATGGTGGACAACTATGCAAACGGTATCGCGCCGAATCTGCTTGATTTTGAAGCCTTCAATAAGTTTGTGGAGGAGAATCAGGTGAAAATGGATGCCTTCCTTGAGGAATTACTGCAATGTCTCTGCTGATTAAGGGTGCCATCCATTGTTTTACACGGGAATGTGTGGATGTGTTGATACAGGACGGGAAAATTTCCAAAGTTGCGGCTGAACTTCCGGATAAGGCGGATAAGACTATCCGGGCAAATGGCAAAATTCTTTATCCTGCTTTTGCAAACATGCACACCCATGCTGCAATGACGCTTTTTCGGGGCTATGCCGATGACATGCCGCTGATGGAATGGCTGGAAAAAAAGATCTGGCCCATCGAGTATACATTCACGGAAGATGATGTGTACGTCGGTACGAGACTGGCAATTCTTGAGATGATCAAGACAGGCACCACACTTTTCAATGATATGTACTGGCATTTTGACGCCGGTTGGCAGGCTGTCGATGAAATGGGTGTACGGGCGGTGTTGTCCGCCGTGATGATTGATATGTTTGATGGGAAGCGACAGAAAGAAAATGAAAAGCGCACACAAGATATTTTTGATCGGTACTTCGGGAAAAAGGAAAAGATTCAACTGGCGTTGGGTCCGCATGCCATCTACACCGTATCAGAAACAGGATTGCGCTTTGCCGGGGAAATGGCGGCGAAGTATGAAACCTATATTCATATCCATCTGTCAGAAACCCTTCACGAGGTGGAAGAATCTCTGAAAAAGTACGGAAAACGGCCACCGGAATACCTTGATGAAATGGGCTTGTTGACCGACAAGTCCTTTCTGGCCCACCTGGTGTGGCTGAACTATAAGGACATGGACTTGCTGGCTGAACGGAACTGTATCGGGGTGGCGTCACCTGTTTCCAACATGAAGTTATCTGTAGGTGGAGTGATGCCGATGCGGGAATTGACGGCACGAGGAATGCGGATCGTCCTGGGCACGGACGGGGCCGCTTCCAACAACAATCTGGATATGGTGGATGAAATGAAAACTGCCGCTCTACTCCAGAAATGGCGCAATGACTCTGCAGACACACCGGACGCCGCTGAAATTCTGCAGAGTGCCACAGAGGGGTTCAGGATTCTTGGTGTTCCGGTAAACCACCTGGAGGAAGGCGATGCGGCGGACTTAATTCTGCTGAAACATCACCCGATCATTACGCCGCTGCATAACCCAATTTCAAATCTTGTTTATGCCGCTTCCGGTACTCTTGTGGACACCACTATCTGCAATGGGAAGGTCCTGATGGAAGATAGTTATGTCCCCGGTGAAGAGGAAATTATATCGGCTGCTGAGAAGACCGTAAAACGACTGTTCAGTTCTTCCTGAAGAACAGATTTGGATCAATACAAGT
>CAZRHT010000065.1:0-12960 GCA_964599895.1 uncultured Holophagae bacterium | reverse complement strand
ATCCGGAAATGACAAGTAAAATTAATAGCATTTTTTTCATCGTGCACTCCTTTACAATCCTAAATCCAACCTTGACTTTACAAAATTGTTTAGTAACTTATACTACCACGTTCTCCACAAAGTTTCAAATATTCAAATGATTTCTCAAGGGCATAAATGCATCGTAATCATCTTAGGAAAAACCCGGGAGTCGGTTCAATCTCATCTCTTTTTCTGTCAGCCAACATTTGGCCCATACCATCCGACACCCCGGCCGGGGACCGGCCTGTGCTATAATTCGCTGGACTAAGAGAATGGAGTGAACTATGAAGTTGTACAACACATTGACTCGAAATGTGGAGACCTTTACCCCATTGAATAATGATCTTGTGACAATCTACACCTGCGGTCCCACGGTGTATGATTATGCCCACATCGGCAACTTTCGCACCTTCTGTTTTGAGGACCTGATGCGGCGCTACCTTAAATATCGTGGGTTCCAGGTGAAGCAGGTCATGAACCTGACAGACGTGGATGACAAAACTATCCGAAAGGCAACGGAACAGGGCCTCGGCCTGGATGATTATACGGAAAAGTATATAGATGCATTCATGGAGGACTGCAAGACCCTGAATATGGAGCCGGTGGAGGTGTATCCCCGGGCTACCCGAACGATTGAAGATATGATCTCACTGATCTCCAAACTGTTCAAGAAGGGCCACGCATACGAAAAGGACGGGTCCGTGTACTTTAACATCTCCAGTCTTCCAAGCTACGGCCGACTCTCCGGGCTGGACCGCCGGGAAATCCAAACCGGTCTCAGCGTGGACAAAGATGAATACGAAAAGGATGATGTCAGGGACTTTGTCCTCTGGAAGGGAAAGAAGGAAGAAAATGAACCGGCCTGGGACAGCCCCTTCGGAGAAGGGCGGCCCGGCTGGCACCTGGAATGCTCCGTCATGTCAATGAAATATCTCGGGGAAACCCTGGATATCCACGCCGGAGGAGAAGACCTGATTTTCCCCCACCACGAGAATGAAATTGCCCAGAGTGAAGCCGCCACAGGCAAGCCGTTTGTCCGGTATTGGGTCCACTGCAAATACTTGATTGTGGAAGGAAAAAAGATGAGTAAATCCCTCGGCAACTTCTTTACACTGAGGGAATTACTGGAAAAGGGCTATGACCCCATGGCGATTCGATACACACTGATTGCCGCTCACTACCGAAAACAGCTCAACTTTACGTTTGATTCACTGGACAATGCTGCCAAGGCCATTGACCGCGTGGAAAGCTTCTACAATGCGGTGAATCAGACAGCAAATCAGGCCCCCCTTTCCCCGGAATTGTCCGAGTTGATTCTGAAGCATCGGAAACAATTCACCACTGCCATGGACGATGATCTGAACATTTCAGGCGGACTCGCCGCGTTGTTCGAGTTTATCCGGGAAGTCAATACCCGCTATCCCGACTCCCAGGTTCCAGAAGGGAACAAGCCCGCAGTGCTTACTTTTCTCGACGAATTGAACACCGTAATCGGGTGTTTCAATTTCCGGGACCAACTTGCAGACGAAGAAATTATGAAGCTTATTGAAGAACGGAACCAGGCAAGAAGGGACCGGAACTTCGCCAGAGCGGATGAAATTAGAGATGCGTTAAAAGCGATGGGAATTGTCCTTGAAGACACCCGGGATGCCACCCGGTTCAAACGATTAAAATAGGCAACCGCCAAAATTCATAGGAGAATAGCAATGAAAAAGATCTTGATACTTCTGATGGGAACGGCACTGCTGGTTTCCTGCCAGAACGGGAACAGGGAGCAGGAAATGAAGAAATTTATTGCCGACTATGTAGCAGCTGTGAAACCGTTGGAGAAACAGGCGAATCTCGCTGAATGGGATGCGTCCGTCACCGGAGACAAGGCCAAATACAAGCAGGCATCCGAACTGGAACTAAAACTGACAGCAATCCGTTCCAGTAAATCGGATTTCAAAAAAATCAAAGACTTCCTCAAGGAAGACATCAAGGACCCGGTGCTGAAAAGGGAAATGGAAGTACTGTACGAGACCTTTGCTCCCAACCAGGGTGATCCGGCACTGCTGAAGCAGATCATTGAGAAACAGTCCGCTGTGGAGCAGAAGTTCAACACCTTCCGCGCCACACTGAACGGTAAAGCCGTCCCTGACAATGAATTGAAGAGTATTCTGAAAACGGAAACAAAGGACATGGCAAAACGCCAACAGGCATGGGAAGCCACCAAACAGATTGGTGCTGAGGTCGCTCCCGACATAATTGAACTTGCCCGGCTCCGAAACAAGCTGGCGAAATCACTGGGTTACGACAACTACTTCCAGATGTCACTGGCACTGTCGGACCTGAACGACAAAGAACTGGTTGCGCTCTTTGACCAGCTGGATAACATGATCCGGGAAGAGTACGCGACAGTCAAAAAAGAAATGGATACTATTCAGGCTAAAAAATACAACATTCCCAGTGATATACTAATGCCCTGGCATTACGAAGACCCCTTCTTCCAGGAAGGTGTTTCACTGGATTCCCTGGATCTGGACAAGTTCTATGCCGGGAAAGACGTGGCAGCTATAGCGAAACAGTTTTACAACGGCATCGGGCTGGACGTTGAAAGTGTACTGAAACGAAGCTCCCTCTATGAGCAACCGGGAAAAATGCAGCATGCCTTTTCCACCAATATCGACCATGAACAGGATGTCCGAATTCTCACGAACCTCAAGCCGGACGCCGAATGGATGGACACCCTCCTCCACGAACTGGGGCATGCCATGTACGACAAATACCTTGGCAGCGATCTTCCCTACCTTCTCCGGGAACCGGCTCACAGCTTTACCACCGAAGCCATCGCTATGATGTTCGGACGTCAGGCAAAAAATCCTGAATTCCTTAAGACCTACTGCGAAATTGACGAGAAGACAGCTGAGAAGATAGCCCCGGAGCTTTACAAAAGCACAAAATTCCAGCAGCTCACCTTCTCCCGCTGGTGCCAGGTTATGATGCGCTTTGAGAAAGCCCTGTACGAAAATCCGGACAGGGGCCTGGACTACTTCAACAACCTCTGGTGGCAGTTGAAAGAAAAATATCAGCTTCTCAATAAGCCGGAGGGAAGAAACAACCCGGATTGGGCATCCAAAATTCATATTGCTATCTACCCTGTTTACTACCAGAACTACATGATGGGGGAACTGCTGGCATCTCAATTCCAGTCTTACATTGCCGGACATATTCTCAAGACTGACAACATCCGTCAGACTTTTCTTGGCGGAAACCCGGCGATTGGGACTTTCCTTAAGACAAAAGTCTTCGCCCCCGGGGCCCGCTACAAATGGAATGAGATGATTGAACGTGCTACCGGCGAAAAGCTCACTCCCACGCACTACCGTGATCAGTTTATTGGCGGGGAAGCCACTGACAAGTGACCCGCAATCCATTGGGAATAGGACGGAACCAGTCTCCACCTTAACAAACGCATGTAATTACTCTGAATCGAACTGTTACATGCTTTGACCGGAAAAAGGAGGCAGACGCATTTCCCCTTGTTTACATCACTATAAATAAAGCCGGGCTGAAGCCCGGCTTTCTCCTGATACTTCCTCTATATTTCTTTTTACACTCAACCTTAACTTCTACTTGAACTTATTCCTGCTTTTCCCGGCGCGAGGCACCAAAAAAAGGACCCGCCTTTCGGCGGGCCATAATAGAGGAGGAGAAAAAGTCCCTATGGACTTAGGAAAACAATTTAGAACGGATACTTTTCCGTTTCGATAATCGCTTTGGACAGTTCCTGCTGAAGCGCCACTTCGTTGATGTCATAGGAAGGCATGAAGGTCTTGACACCTAGAGCCGATTCTTTCAACTTAGGACCTTCCAGCATGTAATTCAGTGCTTTCTTAGCCAGCATGGGGATACTGCCCAGAAATTCGTTCACGTAGAGCTGAGTGGCAATGGCCTGGAGTTTGACTTTGTCTTCTCCGTTCATCTCCGCAAGCTTCCGGGTGCGGAGAATTGCGGATTCAGCGGCATAGATGCCGATGCTGAGATCTGCCAGAACACCGAGGAGTTCTTCTTCTTTCCGGATTTTGTCACCGAAAATCTTCATACCGACACCAGCAAGGAACATGGCTACACGCTTCGAAAGTTCTATGTAGCGGACTTCATTGCCCACAATACCCTTCGCCGGGCGCGGTTGCTTCATCGGGCTCTTGATTTCGTCAACGATGACACTTTCGAAGTCGAGAAGGGGCAGCTCTTTCTTCAGGGCTTTTCTCGCCAGCATGGCCGGTATCAAAACCCGGTTGATTTCGTTGGTGCCTTCAAATATGCGGTTGATCTTGGAGTCGCGATAGGCCTTCGCCATAGGATATTCTTCAGAATATCCGTATCCGCCGTATATCTGCATTCCTTCGTCAACACCGTAGGACAGGACCTCAGAACCCATAATTTTGCAAATTGATGCCTCAATGGCAAATTCGCCGATTGCGTCCAGTACTTTTGGGTCTTCGTGAGCCAGGCCTTCGATTTCATTGTCGATGAGGCCGGCAGTCCGGTAAATCGCGCTTTCAATGGCATATGTCTTGTAAGCCATTTTTGCTATTTTTTCGCGAATCATGCCGAATTTGGAAATCGGGAGACCAAACTGGTGCCGTTCATTGGCATACTTGGTTGACTGTTCGATGATGTCCTTGGTTGCGCCCATGCAGACGGTACCCAGTTTGTAACGCCCAATATTGAGAATACCAAAGGCAATCTTATGACCCTTGCCCACTTCGCCCAGCAGATTCTCCACCGGAACCTTAACATCCTCAAGAATGACCTGACGGGTGGAGGAACCGCGGATCCCCATTTTGTCTTCTTCTTCACCCAATGACAGGCCCGGAGTCCCTTTTTCTACCAGAAAGGCCGTGAAGTGCTCCCCGTCCACTTTCGCAAACACGGTAAAAATGTCTGCAAAACCGGCGTTGGTAATGAACTGCTTGGTTCCGTTGAGGGTGTAGTATTTGCCGTCCTCTGAGAGAATGGCCTTGGTTTTCAAATTCATGGCATCGGTGCCTGCACCGGGCTCTGTCAGGCAGTAGGCACCAAGCATTTCACCGTAAGCCAGCTTGGTCAGGTATTTCTCTTTTTGCTCCTTTGTCCCAAAGTATATGAGCGGCAGGATGCCAATTCCGGTATGCGCCGCAAAGGCTGTAAGGAAGCTGGCTTCCAGTCCCATCTGCTCAGCCACATACATTGAAGTTTTCTTGTCCATGCCCAGGCCGTCGTATTCTTCCGGGACGTCAACGGAAAAAAGTCCTAATTCACCGGCTTCCTTCAAAAGACTGACCAGAAGGTCAAAGTTATGTCCATCAATTTCCTTGATATTGGGAACTACTTTCTCCCGCATGAATCGATTTGCAGTGGCACCGATCTCCAGCACTTCCGCTGGTAGCTCTTCCCGAAGAAAAATCTCAGATTCTTCCATCGGAGCAATCATGAATTCGCCACCTTTAAAATATCTCTTTTCCATTCTCTTCCCCCTTCCGTAATAGTGAATGAACGGTCATTCATTATTATTGTCCGAAAGAGGGCCTCCGTCAAGTTTTTTTTTCAAAAAAAGGGTTGTGGTCTATAATGTTTCTATGGAATGGCGGGCTGTATGTCACATGCTTATTCCGGATAAGGCCGGAACTGAAGCTGAATAAGGTTTTATTCCTGAAAGTTTTTCTGTATTTTTATGAAGTGCGTTAGGGCTTTTTTAGCTGACAAATTATCTGACATTATTATTCGTGCCGTAGTTTGGAGGGAGTAATGAATCTTGGAATCCCCGTTGAAATGAGCGGTGATAATCGACTGGCGTTGACACCTCAGAGCGTGGAGTTGCTGGTGGAGACTGGTCATTCGGTTTTTGTCGAAAAAGGTGCAGGCAAATCGACCCATTTTTTCGATGAGAAATTTGAAGCGGCTGGGGCAACAATTCTCTATTCACATGAAGAAATTTTTGGACGCAGTGATGTGATCGTAAAATCAGACCGTCTGATGCCGGACGAACTGGACCTGATCCGTGAAGAGCAGATCCTGATGGGATTTCATCATCTGGCGGTCAGCGATCCCAACACCGTAAACAGGTTGGTTGAACAGAAAGCGACCGTAATCGGGTATGAGCTGATTGAAGATGAAGACGGGGTTCTCCCTGTCCTCTATCCTACCAGTGAAATCGCCGGACAGATGAGCGTGCAGGTGGCAAGTGAATTTATGAAAATTTCCCGGGGCGGAAAAGGGATCGTACTGGGCGGAATTCCAGGAGTTCCACCGGCAGTTATTGTAATTCTCGGAGCCGGTACTGTGGGACGGAACGCATGCATGGCTGCGCTGGGAGCAGGCGCACAGGTCATTGTGCTGGACAAGGACGTTCGGAAGCTCAGGGACATTGAACGGCTTTTCAAGAAGGATGCCATTACAGCAATTGCAACCCGAAAGAGCGTTGAAGAAGCACTGATACTGGCAGACGTGGTTATCGGCGCCATTTTGATCAAGGGAGAAAAATCTCCCCACATTGTAAGCAAAGAGATGTTAGCGAAGATGAAAAATGGTTCGCTAATTGTTGACATGTCCATTGATCAGGGCGGCTGCTTCGAAACCTCCCGGCCCACAACTACGAAATCGCCGATTTATATCGTGGATGGTGTTATGCATTTCTGCATTCCCAACATCCCTTCCTGTGTCGGGCGCACCGGCACACTGGCACTTAATAACGTACTCTATCCGTATGTCCAGGAACTGGTGGATCTTGGAATCGAAGAAGCATTGAAGGCAAGTCCTGCTTTGCGGAGAGGATTGTACATTTACCGGGGTATTCCGATTCACCCGGTTATTGAGAAGATGTTTGGCCTGAAGGTCAAAGACATCGACTCTCTGCTGTAAAGGGCTGGAGGGAAGACCATGGTATGGCTTGAAGAATACAAAGCAAAACTCGTAAGTAGCGACAAAGCGGTTCAGTGCATCGAATCGGGGTCCCGGGTTTATGTGCATCCCGGTGCCTGCACACCCAGTACATTGCTGAATGCGATGACAGCCCGGGCCGATGAGCTTCGGGACGTGGAAGTTACCCATATTCTTACTTTTGGCAATGCAGATTATGCATTTGAGAAATACAAGGACTCTTTTCATCACCGGGCCCTCTTTGTGGGTGCCAATGTGCGGGCAGCAGTTCGATCCGGCAATGCTCAGTATGTGCCGATCTTTCTCGGAGAAATACCAAAGTTGTTTCGTTCCGGAGAATGCGACATTGATGTGGCTCTGATTTCCGTCTCTCCACCGGATGAATATGGGTTCTGCACTTTCGGTGCCGGCGTGGACATCACCAAAGCCGCATGCGAAGTCGCGAAAACGATTGTAGCCGAAGTGAACCCCAATCAACCACGCTCCCTCGGGGACAGTTTTATCCATCTGAATAAAATCCACCATCTTGTGGAAGTGAACACACCACTGCCGGAATACCGCAACGAAAAGATGACGGATGTCCACGAAAGAATCGGAGAATTCTGCGCCGACATGATTGAAGACGGTTCCACACTGCAGATGGGAATCGGCGCTATTCCGGATGCTGTTCTGCATCACCTGACGGGAAAAAAGGATCTCGGGATTCATACAGAAATGTTTTCTGACGGTTTGCTGGGTCTGGTGGAGGCTGGCATTATCACCAATGAAGGGAAAACGCTCCACAAAGGTAAATCAATTGCTGCTTTCGCACTGGGAACCAAGAAACTTTTCGATTTCATAAATAACAATCCCTTGTTTGAATTTCATCCCTGTGACTACACCAACGATCCCTTTGTTATTGCGCAGAACGAAAACATGATTGCTATCAACTCAGCTATTGAGGTGGATTTCACCGGCCAGATCTGTTCGGATTCCGTAGGACTGGAAATTTACAGCGGCTTCGGCGGTCAGGTGGATTTCATCCGGGGCGCGGCCCGATCCAAAGGAGGCAAGCCAATCATTGCTCTGCCCTCCACAGCTAAGAACGGAGAAATTACCCGTATCGTCTCCAAACTCAGACAGGGAGCAGGTGTTGTTACTACCCGCGCAGACATTCACTACGTGGTAACCGAGTATGGGGTGGCATATCTGTTTGGCAAAACTCTGGAAGAAAGAGTGAAGGCCATGATCGGAATCGCCCACCCGAATTTCAGAGAAGAGCTGACTGAGGCGGCACGAAAGTACGGATACATTGTATGAAAACCAGGGATGAGTAAGGCAGATGCTCATCCCATGAAAAAGCGAGGGAGTGACAAGAGTGAAGAAAGAGAAAAAGGCAACGGTCGCAAATAGCCGATTTCATCAATATTCGGCAATTCTTCTTGTGATTGTCTGGGGGATTTTATTCTTTTTTCTCCTCCTCCTCCCCACTGCTTCTCCCTGGCTCCGCTGGATGGCATTGGGTACCGTGTTATTGTCTTTCCCGCTGGCAGCCACGTTAAGCAGACACCGAATGGACAAGAGCCTGTCTGCCTTAAACAATGCCATGGATTCACTGAGCGCCGGCGACCTTGAGCACGTTTCCGCCAGCTTCCTCACGTATCAGGAACCGCAGACCGCTTCCCTGCATCAGAAAGTGATTCAACTTACACTGAATATTCAAAGCCTCCTCGAACACCTGGACCTCATTTCCGGCAATATTGCGGGGATTTCCCATTCTGTTAATGAGCAATTGGTCACCTATATCAAAGATGTAAAGAATCAGATCATCAACACCGACGTGACGCTCCAATCCGCAGGCGAAATTCATGACTTCACAGAAGCCATCTCAGCTGATATCAGTCGGCTCAGCGAAATTGCTCAGGAAACCTTGAGCTTCCTGAAAGAAATTGTGGAAAGCAATGAAAATGTTAGCCTTAAGATGGAATCCCTTTCCGCCTATGCCAAAGATACGGAAGACGCCATGGGTGAAATTATTGCCCACACGGGCAAAGTAACCCAGAATACCGAAAACCTGGCTTCGATGGTAATGGAAACGTCCGCATCAATAATGGAAATGGATGCAACCATTTCAGAAATTCGAAAACAGGCCCGCCAGACCGAGATCCAGGCAGAAGTAGCCGGACAGGTGGCAAGAGATGGGCTGGGGCGAACACGGGAAGCCTCTAAAACAGTAGAAAGCGCTGGTGTTGCCTTCGAAACGGTCAGCAAAACAATCCGTCAGCTGAAGGCCGAGTCTATGAAAATCAGTGAAATTGTTAACAGCATCAGTCGAATCAGTGATCAGACAAGTATTCTGGCATTGAACGCAGCAATTGCAGCAGCACAATCGGAGCATCCGGATCGGAGTTTTCAGGTAATCGCAGAAAAAATCAGGGAACTGGCCATCACTTCTTCCATCTCCATGAAGGAAGCTGGCGCAGTACTGACCGGGATGGAGAAACTTGTGGATGACGGCCATGAGATCATTGAGAAAGCCGGGGACGTCGTAAGGTCCGGAGTGGTGCAGGTCATGGGTGCCGAGTCTTCACTGGAAGACATCGTGCAGCATTTGCAGTCGGTGACGGATAACATTGCCATCGTATCGCAGGCAACGGAAGAGCATGTAGAGGGCTCAGCCCAAATCAACAAAGCAACACAGCGAGTCAGCATCATGACGGAAGAAATCGCAGAATTGATGAAGCGTGAATCTGAAACCGTACTATCTGTAAACACCAAGACTGATTACATCGGTCTCCTGGTAGAATCCATGAAGACTCTCACCACAGAACAGAACGGAAAAGTAGGACAGCTCCTGAACTACATGAAAGAAATCGGCCAGGATACTCGAAAGGCACTGCGCCAGTCGAAAGAACTGTCCATGCACAACCAGAAAATTCTTAATGCCATCCGCAACATCCGGGATGTGAGCGACCACACATACAGAAATACAGCAATATTGTCCGATTCAGCATTGTCACTTGAAAAATTTGGCTGGCATCTGGAAAACCGACTCAAGACCTTCCAGCAGCCCTCCCCCAAGTATGGTGGTGTCCTGAAAATTTCAGGCTTCAGCCTACCCCATGATAAGCTTGATCCCCTCTCCGGATCCACAGTCTACGAGGCTCAGGTTTTATCCCTGCTTCACAGGAGCCTGGTACGCTACGATCCTCTTTTTAACCTGAAAGCAGATCTGGCCCATTCGTGGGACGTTTCCGGCGATGGCCGCAAGTATAGTTTCCGTTTGCGGGAAAACGCTGTTTTTCATAATGGACAACCCATCACATCCCGGGACGTTATCAGCACTTTCAAACGCCTTCTGTCACCCGCCTTTGAATGCAGTGCAGCAGGGATGTATTACGTGATTGAAGGCACGAAGGAATTTGCTGAAGGCAAAACAGAGGAAATCAGTGGCATCCAGGCACCGGATGAGCACACAGTGGTCTTCCTGCTGGAGAAGCCCCTGGCATTTTTTGCCGGTCTCCTGACAATGAGCTATGCGGCGATTGTACCGGAAACTGAATACCTCCGGGGGCCACAGGAAGCATTCTCCGGTACAGGCTGTGGACCTTTCGCTCTCGTTCATTTCGAACCCGGCAAGACACTCACACTCCGAAAATTTGATGATTTTTATATGCCGGGACGTCCCTTTGTGGACAAGGTTTACATGGAACTTTCAAACCGCGAAGACACGTTTGATGCATTTGAATCCGGACAGATTGACATCCTCAGTATCAATGAACCTGACGATATTTCCGAAGCTGCGGCGAGGGACTCTCTCGCAAACGATATTCTGACCAGTACTCAGATTTCCACTTACTTCCTTGCGATTAACTGCCAAAAAGCTCCTTTTACAGATTCCCATATCCGCCAGGCATTCTCACTGGCAATCGACAGGGAAAAGCTCTGCGCGACGTTCCCCCTTAATCTGGCAGAACCGGCATCATCTGTCATTCCTCCAGGCCTGCTCGGTCATTCACCGGCCACTGTTCTGGTAACTTATGATCCGGATAAATCTAAATGGATACTCCAGCAACATGGTTTTGACTTTGAGCAGGAAATTGAATTGACCTTTGCCCGAAAAGGAAAGGAAGATCCGGGAGACATCCTCGCCATTGCCGAAAATTTCAGAAACGTTGGCATTCGCATTCGCCTCAATGGAATGAAAAACCATTGGCCCTATATCGAAAAACGGGGACATACCATGTTCAGGGTTGGATGGATTGCAGACTATCCCGACCCTGATAATTTCATTCATACGCTGTTCAACCCTGAAGCCGGGGACCCTCTTTTTCTCGGCACTGAACTGGAAGATGTAGGGCCTCTCAGCGAGAAAGCCCGATTCACCATGAACCCCCGTCAACGGACCGAGACTTATCAGAAAATTGAGCAGATTATTGCAGACAAGACACCACTGATTCCTCTCTACCACAAAAAAGAAATCCTGATTCGCCAATCCGGTGTCAGTGGCATCATCCTGCGTGGTTTTTCTCCCTTCCTGGATGTTGAAAACATCTGGTTTAATCAGATGATATGAGGCAGGGAGGCGTTGCCACCGTGGATGGTGGATAGTGAATCGTTGGGGAAAAGATACTAGCATTGCTCATCTGTCTCTTTCGCTCTTACACTTGCAGTCGCACTCATTATTTTTCCACTTCAACAAGAACATGATGAGTGATTTGCATCACGAAAGGTGCACCTTTTTCTTCCGATCGACCACTTCCTGTGTTAAAATTCTCGCATGAATTGGTTTGATGTTACCGCGATAGCGGTTCTGGCTGTTTCAGCCGGATTTGCGTTTTTCAAAGGATTTGTGAGGGAAATCGCGTCATTGGCGGGATTGATTATCGGCGCTATTCTTGCGTTCCGTTTTTTTGAGAACGGAGCTGATCTGCTGAAACCCTGGATACAATCCCAAAATATCCGGAATATTACAGCTTTCTTTATTATTTTTCTGGGCATCATTCTAATTTCCGCTATTATTTCCTTCCTGATTAAGCGGCTTTTTGATTCGGCCGGGCTTTCCTTCTATGACAGGTTTCTGGGCCTGCTGTTCGGACTGCTCAGGGGCGTCGTAATTGTGTACGTGTTTGTTATCGTTCTTCAGGGCTTCGGGATGGCCGGGAACACACTGAATGAATCAAAAAGTTACCGGATCGTGGCCCGCACAATGGGAACCGTATTGTCCTTTGTTCCATCCACAAAGGAAAGTCCCCCCAAGAAATCACAGGAAGAGAAAAAATCATGAAGGAAAATCTCTATCAGTTTGTAGACAAAATGATTCAAAGCCATTTCACGGTATCTGAAACGTTGGAACTCGTTGAAAAAGTCTACATTGAAAAAATGCTCAGCCTTCACAATCAAAATGTCTCTGCAACTGCAAAAACCATGCACGTACATCGAAATACCTTGATGCGCAAAATTAAGTCTCTCGGTATAAGGGAGTAAGTTCCATGCAGATCGCGTTCATCCCCGGATCACTCATGGAAAAATGGCAACTGCCTGCACATTCGAACTATGTGGCTGCTGAAAATCTGGAAGATGACGTTGCTAAGACTGCTGATATAGTTATCTGCCTGGAAACTCTCGTTCCCGAAGTGTCCTGTGGAAAATGGCCGGTGCGGAGAATGGTGGTAGATGCGGCCGATTCCAAACCGGTGCCTGAACAGGTGAGAAACTGGTTGCTTAACGGAGCTCGAACCGTCATATTGGACCCTTCAGAGCGCATTGCTTCATTCATTGGACTGCGAGATGTAGCTTCTTTGGATGCGGGCTTTCATGGCATTGTCGGAAGCTCCCCTCAAATGAGAGAATTAAGAGAAATGATAGAAAAAGTAGCCCACACATCCGCTACCGTTCTCATTCGGGGAGAAAGCGGTACAGGGAAAGAACTGGTGGCACAGGCAATCCACCGTCTGAGCCCGCGGAAAACACGCCCGTTCGTCCCGGTCAACTGTGCTGCCATTCCCGAAACCTTGTTGGAAGACGACCTCTTCGGTCATGTGAAAGGCGCTTTCA
>CAZRHT010000064.1:11570-13195 GCA_964599895.1 uncultured Holophagae bacterium | reverse complement strand
CAGTTTCCGGCTTCCTTTCAAGTCACCCACCACATCATTTTCTGTTCACCATTTGCGGCACCGCAAGCGTTCCACGGTGCTTTTATCCGGAGATTTTCCTTGACATTGCTCTGTAACGTTCTAAAATCCACATTGTTGAACACCGCCGGGTTCTGCCAGAAATGCGAGAGTGGCGGAACTGGTAGACGCGTCAGATTTAGGATCTGGTATGCTTCGCGTGTGGGGGTTCGAGTCCCCCCTCTCGCACCATAAATCCAATAACAATTTGCAATGATCAAATAAGGAGATTCCACATGGAAACCAGAGTTGAGACATTGAGTCCTGTTACTCGAAAACTGTTGATTGACTTGAAACCTGAAGAAGTTAACGAAGAATATACATCTGTAATCAATGAGTTAAAAAAAAGGGTCAAAATTCCCGGCTTTCGAAAGAACAAAGCGCCCCGACACCTGGTTGAAACACGGTTCCGGAGAGAAATTGAACAGGAAATAATCCGCTTTGTGGCCAATGACAAATATCCCGCCGCAGTGGAAGGCGCCGAAAAAGAACTGGGGAAAATTATCCGTGAGGAAATTGTAGATTTTAAATTGAATCCTGATCATTCGGTTTCAGCCGGCTTTTATGTGGAGATTCTTCCTGAATTTGACATCAAGGAAATGGACAACCCGACTTTGACCATCCCCAAACAGGAAAGGAATCTGGAAGAAACCGCCGAAAAAGTACTGACAGATCTCCAGCAACAACGGGCCCAACTGAAACCGGTAGAAAAGGAAAAAGCTGAAAAGAATGATTTCGTGGAAATCCGGTTGGAAGGCAAGAACAAAGAAGGGAAAACCCTTATCAACAATGAGAAACTGGAGCTGGAACTTCAGGCTGACGGCTACTGGGCACCCCTTGTCCCGGATCTTGTCGGCATGGCCGTTGGAGAAGAAAAGACATTCACTACCTCCTACCCGGATGATGAAAGATACGGAATGCTCAAGGGAGAAACTGTCTCATTTGTCGCAGAAGTCAAACAGATCCTGGAAAAGACGATACCTGAAATCAATGATGATTTTGCAAAAGAAATGGGAAAGTTCGATACGCTGGATGCATTGAAAGAAGATATCAGACAAAATCTAACTGAAAAGTACGAGCAGGCTGAAAAGTCCGCAAAACAGCGCGCCGTGTTGGATCACCTGTTGAGTACATACGAATTTGAAGCACCGCCTACCCTGGCGCACGAAGAAGCGCGTAAGATGACTGAAAATTATTTCAGCCAGATGGCCCGTTATGGAATCCCAATGGAAAAGGATGAAGATAAAATCAAGGCAGTTTATGAACAAAGCAAAGGAGAGGCTGAACAGCGGGTAAAAGAATCACTCCTGCTCGCCCGCTTTGCCGAATTGTACAAAGTAGAAGTTGAAGAATCAGAAATAGACAATGTGCTGGAAAAAGCCGCCGCAGGGTTTGGAGAAAATGCCACGGTACAACAGGTACGTAAGATTTTTGAGGAGCAGGGCGAACTGGACAACATCAAGGGAATGGTCCGCAATGACAAGACCTTTGATCTTTTAGTGGGAAAGGCCTCTTTTGAGGAAAAGGATATGAGCCATGAGGGCCATGACCACAGCCATGAGGGCCAT
>CAZRHT010000064.1:0-11470 GCA_964599895.1 uncultured Holophagae bacterium | reverse complement strand
AGCCACGAAGGCCATGACCACAAAGAAAAACCGGTTGCGATAAGCCCTTCGGAACCGAAAGAAGAAACGGAGGAATAGTATGTTAATTCCGATGGTGATTGAACAGACCGGACGGGGAGAACGGGCGTACGATATCTATTCACGCCTGCTGAAGGACAATATCATCTTTATCGGAACGCCAATCGATGACAATGTCGCAAATGTAGTGATTGCTCAACTTCTGTTTCTGGAAGCAGAAAATCCTGACAAGGAAATCTCTATCTACATCAACTCTCCCGGCGGCTCTGTTTCCGCAGGATTGGCCATTTACGATACGATGCAGTTTATCAAACCGGATGTCAGCACGATCTGTATAGGCCAGGCAGCTTCCATGGGAGCAGTTCTGCTAGCCGGCGGGTCAAAGGGAAAGCGGTTTTCCCTGCCCAATTCACGAATTCTGATTCATCAGCCAATGGGGGGCATGCAGGGACAGGCATCGGACATCCAGATCCATGCCAATGAAATCGCTAGAATCAAATCCCTGCTCAACAACATTCTGGCATCACATACCGGAAAGCCGGTGTCTCAGATTGAAAAAGATACGGACCGCGACAACATCATGTCACCGGAAGAAGCAATTTCCTACGGACTGATGGATCGCATTATCACAAAGAAAGAGGAAACAGGAGATGACAACTAAACAACAGAAGGTCGACAATAACAACAAATGCTCCTTTTGCGGTCGCCCCGACCATGAAGTCGAAAAGCTGATCATGGGAAATGGCGTTTTTATCTGCAACGAATGTATAGACCTTTGTTCGGAAATTCTGCAACAGGATGATGAGGCTGCAGTACCTGATGTAATGAACAGAAAGCTGAAGGACCTCCCGAAACCAATGGAAATCAAGGCCACACTGGATCAATATGTCATTGATCAGGACGAAGCTAAGAAAAAATTGTCAGTAGCTGTTTACAATCACTACAAGAGGATTAAGCACAACCGGCAATCTAACCAGGTCAAACTGGAAAAGAGCAATGTATTGCTGGTGGGACCGACAGGCACGGGGAAAACCCTGCTGGCTCAGACCCTTGCCACCAGCCTTCAGGTTCCGTTTGCCATCGCGGACGCTACAACTTTGACAGAGGCGGGTTATGTGGGAGAAGACGTAGAAAATATTTTGCTGCGCCTTCTTCAAAACGCCGATTTTGACGTAAAGAAAGCAGAAAAGGGCATCATTTATATAGATGAAATTGACAAAATTGGAAGGAAAAGCGAAAACCCATCTATCACAAGGGATGTCTCCGGTGAAGGCGTTCAACAGGCACTGCTGAAAATTCTGGAAGGCACCACTGCCAATGTCCCACCCCAGGGTGGACGGAAGCATCCGTACCAGGAGTTCATTCAGATTGATACGTCCAATATACTGTTTATCTGTGGAGGTGCCTTTGTCGGCATTGAAAAGACTATTTCAAACCGTCTTGGACGAAAGGTAGTCGGTTTCAAAACCGGTGAGAATGAAAGTTCGGAAATGGTCTCATCCGATGACATTCTCCACCACATCATGTCCGAAGATCTCACCAAGTATGGTCTGATCCCTGAACTGGTGGGGAGAATTCCGGTCATCGCAGTACTGGATGAATTGGATGAAGTTGCACTGAAACGCATTCTGCTGGAGCCAAAAAATTCCCTCACCCGCCAGTATGAACACATTTTCAAACTGGACAAAATAAAGCTTCGTTTCACAGATGGTGCTATCTCCGCTATTGTCGAGCAAGCCACGCACAGCGGACTTGGAGCGCGGGGACTTCGTCAGATCATGGAAGAGGTTATGATGGAATATATGTTTGAATCTCCTTCTATGGCTGACCGTTCAGAACTTACGGTTACGGCCAAAGACGTGAAACGCACTTTAACGACTCGGAAAAAAACCGGATGAACAACATGACAGACCGGCTGCCTGTTCTCCCTTTAACTGACACTGTGATTTTCCCTGAAGTGGAAACAGACATCGCTATCTCTTTTCCACAATTATCTGTACCCTTTGAATACGCCTTAACCCATGGAGGCACGATGGTCGCACTGGCGACACGGAGTACTAATCTGAAAAAGCTGACGCAAGAGCAGTTTTTTTCCATGGGTACCCTGATTCAGTTTCAGACCTTCATCACTGAAAAAGACGGGCTGAATTATCTCTGCACGATCCGTGGAATCAAACGGTTTGAGGTTAATGCCATTCATCCGGTGGATGGGATGTTTTTTGCTGAAGGAATAACCCTTCCACCGCCACGGGGCAACGCAAATACGGAGAGCCTGCAACAGATTCCAAAAGTCATCCAACTGATTAAGAAATTTCCAAAACTGGCAAAAGAAAAAGCTGACATCAAGTATCTGGAAAAAGCGCATCGAATGGCGGACCGCCCGGACGCCTTTGCCGATATGATGGCATTCGCGTTGAAACTCCCGTTGACTGAGAAACAGGCGCTTCTGGAAATTCGTTCTCCATATTTCAGACTCTTGCGGCTTCTGGAACTCCTTGAGAAGGAAACTTTTGTATATCGCATGGAGCAGGAACTGGATCAGAAGGTACGTGTAAGCCTCGACGAAAACCAGAAGCGGTATTTCCTGACTGAAAAGATGAAAGCCATCCGGGAAGAACTGGGAGATGACGGCGACAGCGAAATGCAGATTATGGAAGATAAAATCAAGGACTCCGGGATGAGTTCCGAAGCGGAAAATAAAGCGAAAGAAGAGCTTAAGCGCCTCAAGATGATGAACGGTTCGTCGGCGGAGGCCTCGGTCTCCCGGACATACATCCAGTGGCTCCTTGATATTCCCTGGACAAAACGTACACGTGACCGGTTGGACCTTACCCGGGCAAGAGCGATAATGGATCGGGACCACTATGCACTTGCCGACTGCAAAGACCGGATTATTGAGTTCCTGGCTGTCCGGAAACTTACACGCAAGAGTAAGAACCCTATTCTCTGCTTTGTTGGACCACCTGGGGTGGGAAAAACTTCCCTGGCAAAGGCTATTGCGGAAGCGACGGGGCGAAAATTTGTTCGAATGTCACTCGGCGGTGTCAGGGATGAAGCGGAAATCCGTGGGCATCGGCGCACCTACATCGGCGCAATTCCCGGTCGCATCATTCACCTCATGAAAAAAGCGGGAACAATCAATCCCCTGATGCTGCTGGATGAGATTGATAAACTCTCGTCCGATTTCCGTGGAGATCCCTCGTCTGCTCTCTTAGAGGCTCTGGACCCCGAACAGAATCACCATTTTGTGGATCATTATCTGGACATCGACTATGACTTGTCCCGTGTGTTTTTCGTCGTAACCGCCAACATACTGGATACGATTCCTCCTGCATTGCGGGACCGCCTGGAAATCATCCGAATACCCGGCTACACCTTCAATGAAAAGGTGGAAATTGCCAGACGGCACTTAATTCCTAAAAAGGTTCGGGAAACGGGGATGAAGAAGTTCAAGCCAACGTTCAAGAGCGACACAATTGAAACGATTATTGAGAAATACACACGGGAAGCCGGCGTTCGGAATCTGGAACGAAACATTGAGAAACTGTTTCGCAAATTTGCTGTGGAGGCCGCTGACGGGAAACTGAAAACACCAGTTCCTGTTTCCACAACAACCGTCTACGAAAAGCTCGGGATACCCCGTTTTAGGAACCAGATTGCAGAAGAAGCTCCTATGGTTGGTGTGGCAACCGGCCTCGCGTGGACGTCGGTGGGTGGAGATGTCCTCTTCATCGAAGTCATCAGCATGCCGGGAAACGAGAAAGTGGAAATCACCGGACAACTTGGCGATGTTATGAAAGAATCAGTCAAGGCCGCTCTCTCCTTCATCAAAGCGAACCACGAACGAGTGGGAATTCCAGTGGAACGCTTCAAGAACATTGATCTTCACATCCACATTCCGGAAGGTGCCATCCCGAAAGATGGTCCATCCGCCGGCGTGACCATGGCCACTGCCATTTTCTCAGCTCTGGCCAACCGCCCTGTAAGCAATAAGATCGCCATGACCGGGGAAATTACCCTGAGGGGACGGGTCCTCGCTGTTGGCGGGATTAAGGAAAAGCTGCTGGCTGCCCATCGGGCCGGTATCTTCGAAGTCATTATGCCGGAAGGAAATGAAAGGGATTTGAAGGACATCCCGGAAGAAATAAAAAATGTCATGGAATTTCATTTCGTCAAGACAATGGACAACGTGCTGGACATCATGTTTGGAATTGGAGAACCGGAACCGGTCATTCTACCGTCCCGAAAGAGAAAGACAGAGCTTCAACAGAAACAAAACCGAGATTGACCGGCCAAAATAAGAACGCTGTTTCGGTAAGGATTGCTTATGCGTATTGGACAAACATTCACATTTATCAAAAGCGCACCCAACTATGGAGAATTCCGGGATATCCCTCTGCCTCATCTTGTATTTGCGGGACGATCCAATGTAGGGAAGTCTTCCCTGATCAATAAACTCTCGGGACGCAAACAACTGGCGAAAGTCTCGGGAACTCCGGGCAAAACCCGTCTTTTGAATCTGTTCAACGTGGATGATCAATTCCTGCTTGTTGACCTTCCCGGTTACGGCTACGCCAAGGTTTCCAAGCAGATGAAAACCGACTGGCACAAGATGATTGATAAGTACCTGATGGAAGCTTCAGACCGTATCCTTCTTGTTTTTCTTGTAGATAGCCGCCACGAACCCCAGAAAAAAGACCTGGAGCTCTTTGATTATGTTCACAAATTGAACCTTCGATTCCTGGTGGCTTCAACAAAAATCGATAAGTTGTCAAAAAACCAGCTTGCAAAAAACCTCTCAATACTTAAGAATACGTATACCGCGTTTGATCACAACCGGTTCTTCCCCGTATCGTCACGAACCGGCGATGGAGTTGACCTATTGGTTGCACAAATCCTAAGCGAATTAAAATCCCTTCAAGGAGTACAAGAATGAATATCGCTGAATTGAAAGAGAAGACAATTGACGAACTTATGTCGATTGCGAAAGAACTGAAACTGGAGGGGGCCACGGCCCTGAGAAAGCAGGAATTGATATTCCGCATCCTCCAGGGACAGACCGAGAAGAATGGCCTCATCTTTTCTGAGGGGGTTCTTGAAATCCTGCCGGAAGGATTCGGTTTCCTCCGTGCGCCGGATTACAACTACCTCCCCGGCCCGGATGACATCTACGTGTCACCTTCCCAGATTAAGAAGTTTGAACTTCGGACGGGAGATACTGTTTCCGGCCAGATTCGTCCTCCAAAGGAAGGAGAACGGTATTTTGCACTTATCAAGGTCGAGGCTATCAATTTTGAGCCCCCGTCATACAAACGGCAGGCACTGTTCGATAACCTGACCCCTCTCTATCCGGATGAACGGATTAAACTGGAAACCCCCGATCCGAAACGGATGTCCACCCGGATCATGGACATGTTGACTCCCATCGGCAAGGGCCAGCGCGGTCTGATCGTGTCCCCGCCCCGCACAGGAAAAACTGTCCTTCTCCAGAACATTGCCAACAGTATTTCAGCAAACCATCCGGAGATATTTCTCATCGTGCTACTCATTGATGAGCGGCCGGAAGAAGTCACTGACATGCAACGCTCGGTCAATGGGGAAGTCATCAGCTCCACTTTTGATGAACCGGCAACGCGTCACGTCCAGGTGTCCGAAATGGTAATTGAGAAAGCAAAACGTCTTGTCGAGTACAAGAAAGATGTGGTTATTCTCCTGGACAGCATCACCCGCCTTGCCCGTGCTTACAACACGATCGTTCCCCCGAGCGGCAAAGTATTGTCCGGTGGTGTTGATTCCAACGCCTTGCAGCGACCAAAACGCTTTTTCGGTGCGGCCCGTAATATCGAAGAAGGCGGCAGCCTGACGATCATCGCTACCGCTCTCGTTGAAACCGGCAGCCGAATGGATGATGTGATCTTTGAAGAATTCAAAGGCACGGGCAATATGGAGCTGATCCTCGAACGCAAACTGGCAGACAAACGTGTGTTCCCCGCTATTGATATTGACCGCTCAGGAACAAGAAAAGAAGAGCTCCTGATCAGCGACTTCGAACTGAACCGGGTTTGGATACTTCGCAAAGTACTGGCGCCGCTTTCCGTGGTCGAAAAAATGGAACTCCTCACGGAGCGGCTTGGAAAATTCAAGGGGAATGTGGATTTCCTCGAATCACTGAGCAAGGGCTGATATGCGTGTAGAGGACCCTATTTCCCTGAGTAAAATTCTAGGCCTCCTGATTGTACTTGTGTTGATTGCGTTGCCGGTAAACGCAAAGGAAAATACCCTGCCGGCAGATCAGGTAGAAAAACTCCTTCAGGAAACAACCAGCCAATATGAGACTATCAAGACATTGGCCGCATCCTTTACGCAGGTTCGGTCTACCCGGCTTTTGAAAGAACCGGCAGTCACGAAGGGTAAATTCTATTACCAAAAGCCGGCGAAGTTTCTCTGGCAGTTTACCGACCCCTACACCATTTCCGTTATGTCCGAAGGTAAGTTTCTGTACAAAGTAGATCAGGACCGTGGCGTTTATTCCAAATTGAAGGTCAAAAAGTATGAATCCACAATTATGAATTTCATGGATGTGTCCAAAGCCTTCACATTTTTGAACAAGTATTTTTATATCAAGCAGATTGATACAAAACTGAAAGATCTTTACATCATTTTTATTCCCAAGAAACGGCGGGTAAAAAAGCACGTGAAGCTTGTCGAAGTATGGCTCTATCCGGACACAAGGTTGTTTCATCGTATCAAGGTTGAAGAGAAAGACGACTCAGTCACCGAAATTACATTTCATCATTGCAAAATCAACCAGAAACTCCCAGCCGGAGTATTTGACATCAGCCTGAAGGGGTTGAAAAAAGAGAAATGGCAGGAATAGCGTTTCGCAAGCTCCACAGCTCAGGAAACGACTTTATCGTCATTATTGAACAGAGCGGCCAGTCCTACGTACCTCCCGGCCAGGAACCCGTACTCGTCAGACGCATCTGTCGTCCTCATTTTGGCATCGGTGCTGATGGCTTGATGCTGGTTCAGGGAGACAAAGTGCGGCACTTCGATCCGGACGGGACGCTTTCGTTCTGCATCAACGGTTCCCTGTGCCTGGCCCGGCTGCTTCAGGAACATCCGGAAATACCCCACAACTTTTCATTGTTCCATGTGCCCGTTACCCTTGCGTTTGAAAAGGGGTTATCCTCACTTCGTTTTCGACCTGAAATGGTTCAGGTTCAGGAGATGACCGTCGAAGGTTTTGCCGGGCGCTACGTCTTTGTAGGCAATCCGCACTTTTTCATTCACGGTTATCCCAATGACATTGCAAGGACCCGGGAAAAAGCTGAAAAAATCCGCCACAGCTCTGTTTTTCCAAACGGAACGAATGTCTCCTTCTGGGAACACAATACTGACACAGTCAAAATCCTTACCTTTGAGCGGGGTGTTGAGGATTTCACACTCTGCTGCGGATCCGCATGTGCGGCATTCAGTGCAGGGATGCACAGACCCGGGAAAACAGTCTTTGTGCCCCCATCCGGCAGCGAACTCATTGTAAGTATGGATCACGAAACCGGGACCATGACCGTCACAGGGGAGGTTACTGATGTTTGCAAAGGCACTTTTTTTCTTTCTTAGTCTTGCTTCCTGCCTTGTTTTTGCCGAGGCGACACCTCCGGCGGTCAAGGCGATTGTTAAGCTTGATCACAACAAAACCTATCAACTCGCTGAAATTTCCATCCCCGGGAGTGCGGAAGGAAATGCTTTCTGGTTCACGGAAGCGGGAGGCCTGTCCCGACACGTATTTTTCTCCAGCCTCATTTCAATGGATCGAAAACATGGAAAGCTATTCATCACGCTTCTCAGAACAGGATCTGAACCGGTTGAGAGCATTGAGGACATACAGTTTCGCGGCAAAACGGTGAAAGGTGATATTGTCTTTTTTCGGCTTCGACAACTGATATCCCTGCGTTTTGTTACTGCCAAGTGTGATAAAGTCTGCCCGCTGGGGCATATATGGCGGAACTCCGACTATCTCTACTGCCCTTACGATGGTCTTGAATTGGAAATTCTTCAACAGACCGGTCTTCAGGACATGCAGAAAAAACAAGAACCAAAAAAATAAGCGGCGCATGGAGCGCCGCAGATTAATTAGAAACCATGGTTTAGGTTGAGTCCGAAAAAGATGTGATGGGTGATGGGTTCAGAAAATAACTGGAATGGCCAACTCCCTGCCTTGTCCCTTTCTGAACCATCCGCCATCCACTATTCACCATCCACGCGGCCCGGCGGGCCGCTTTATTTTTTCTTCAACAACATGACCGCGAGGACCACGCCATCATCCTTCTTGTTGGAAATCCCGACGATCACCGGTTTTCCTTCCTTCACCGGGAAAGAAGTATCCAAGACACCCCATTTGTCGTAGACAACCTTTCCGGATGCGTCCTTGGCCGGAATCAGCTTCTCAACCTGAAAATGATTGAGAACCAGGCTTCCACGGCGCCCGTCCGGGCGAAATCCCAGACGATATCCCGCCCCATTATCCGGAATCATGCTGGCAGAGAGAGACTTTCCGCTAAGGGTCTTCAGTCGGGACTTATAGATGATTTTTGCCCCATTGATATCAATTTCCTTTAATTCCTTTACAACCGTCTTGTCAAGCCCGGCATCAAACTGTTTTGTGCCGTCCACCTGAAGGATGTAAGTCAGAAATGTCAGTGAATCCGGCCGCACATCGACCTTGTTCAAAAGCCGTTCCACTTTTTCAATGGTAATGGGTGTTGCGGTTATTACCAGTACATTACTCTTCTGATCATAATCTATGCTCGCAGCAGTTGAGTAATCTTCCCGAACAATACGCCGAATCGCACTATAGTAGGCATTGGATAACTCCGGTCCTTTCAACTTAATCACCCTAGTATCCAGTCTCGCCGGCACGTCAGCTGTTTCTTTCGGAGTCGTGTCCTGAGCAAAGCCAATGACGGAGACCAATACGACCAGCAATAAAACTGTCAGTTTTCTCATAATTAATCCTCCTAATTGGTATATGAAATCCAGACTACGTTTTCTTTCAACTTAGTTACGGTGCTTTTCCTCTGGACATCCCGTACTTCCGGAGTTCGAACCGGGCTTTCTGGCAGAAAGGCTGTCCGAACAGGCGCCTCCTGAACACGACCGATTTCAATTACCGGACTTACATTGCGAAAAAGGGATGACAACCAGAGTACAAGCACTACTGTCGCCGCAGCAGCACCGAAACGGTAAACAAGTTTCAATCGGGTGTGTCCACCGTAAACTGATACTTTCTCACTGTGTGACCTTTTCAGTACAATCTCCGCAATATCGACCGCTGCCGCTGAATCTGCTTCTTCACGAAAAACAGCATCAAGACGATCTGAAACCCGGTGTTCCAGTGCCAGTGCCTCCTGGCATGATTCACAGGAAGCCAAATGGTCAGAAACCAGTTTTGTAATCTCGGCATCCAGAAGTCCCCTTTGAAATGATGGCAGGAGTTTCTGAACTTCCTTACATTTCATAACGTTCATCTCGCGAACTCCGGAAAGTAACGGACAATGTAATTCTTCATCCGTGTCCGGGCACTCTGATAATGGCTGCGAACGGTGGAAGCGGACAACCCCAGAACCATCCCTACTTCAGTGGAGTCCAGATTTTCATAATGAATCATTGCCACAATCATTCGTTCCTTCTCCTTGAGAACCGCCATTGCCCTGGAGATAACTTCCTTTTCTCCCAGGCGGGAAGACGGATTCTCCTTCTTCCCTGGTTCGGGGATTTCATCTATCCCCACTGTGTTTGCCCGCTTCTTCAACATCGTGAAACATACATTCCTCAAAATTTGTACCAGGTATGCCTGAATGTACCCATTTGGATCCAGTCGTTCCCTGGACCGCCAGAACCGGAGGTATGTGTCTTGAACGGCGTCACGGGCGTCCTCCGAATTCAACAGGATACCGAAGCTCACCGACATCAACAGGCGCTCTGTTTCACTGACAAACTCCCGGAAGACTTCTTCGTCGCCCTTTTTCAACCGCTCAGTATCCACCATTCAAAACCACCTGTGTCCTGTTCTCATCATAACCGGTCACCAGTACTACCCGCCCCCTGAGGTTTCTGTCCAAAAAACTTTCCCTGACAGCTGTTTCTTCGTTGAAGCTCGTCCACAATTTTTTGGGTGGGTTTCAGGTGGAGCCGTCCCCAATCCGGCGCAATCAAATCTGAATGGGTATCCGCCCGGGCAGAAAGCCGATGAACGACGACATCCGGCGGAATCTGCTCCAGAAAATCCGCAACAATGTCAACGTACTCGCCCAATTCCAGGGGAGAAACCCGACCATATTCATACCATCTGGCAATTTCAGTACGTTTTAACACATTCAACTGATGAAGCTTTACTCCGTTAACCCCGAATTCGGAAAACAACCGCGTGGCGCACATCATCTCCTGCCGTGTCTCGGTGGGCAACCCGAATATCAGGTGTACGCAGGTGTGGATGTTCGGGTACTTTAACAGACGTTCCAGCGTTCGAAATGTCGAAACTGAATCGTGACCACGATGCACCAGACTTAACACCCGATCCGTCAAGGACTGCACGCCGAGGTCGACAATCACCAGTTTTTCTTCTGATAGTTTCCCCAGCCAGTCCAGCAAATCTTCCGCGATGCAGTCGGGCCGCGTTCCTATCGCGATTCCCACCGCCCTTTCATCCATCACAGAGAGATACCGGGCGATGCACACCTCCGTCTCGGCATAGGTGTTTGTAAACGATTGGAAATATGGAATGAATTTTCGTATCCCCAGCTTCTCTTCAATCTTCCGACACCCGGTTTCATACTGAAACTGCAATGCCTCTTTTATATCAATATGGGCCGCTGCACTCCCCCGTTCGTCACAGAATGCACAAGGCTGAACCTTGCCATCTCGACCGTCTCTATTGGGACAACTGAACCCACCATCCACAGTCACCCGGTAGACCCGTTCCCCGAAACGTTCCTTCAGAAAATCCGAGAGCTTTCTATAAACGGGAGAGCTTTTTCTTCCAGTGAACATTGGCCATTTCCCTGTACATCTTTTCCGGGATCAGGGGTTGTTTCAATTTTTCCATCAGCTTTTCATTTACAGAACCGTCCTGCACAAACTGTAGCCCAGCCTTCTCAACATTTTTCAGATACTTGTTTACAACTGGATTCAATAAAATATTCTTAATCTTCAGTAACTCTCCCATGGTCCGGTAAATCTCCAGCTTCACTACGGCATTTGTTTCCCGGGCCAGCCGGCTGAAGAAGTGGCTCATCACCTGGAACTGAGAATACTCCGGGTAACCACAGTTGGAAATTGCAATGAAATCGGGATAATGGTCATGCCGGCGGGTGTGGCGGGTCTCCCCATCTATGTATTCAAAATTTGGATTCACCAGCGGCAGAATCCGTTCCAGAAACTTCTTCAGAAT
>CAZRHT010000063.1:2799-13305 GCA_964599895.1 uncultured Holophagae bacterium | reverse complement strand
GAGTTTTGAAACGTAGAATTCATTGGTATTGACATTATTTTTGTGGAGGGATCATGAAGAAGTTGATTGTGGTGGGGATTCTACTGGTTGCGATGCCGATTCTCGGGCAAAACCAGCAAAAACTGACACTGGACGGGGCAATTAAACAAGCATTGAAGAATAACCTGGATATTCAAATTTCCAAGGTCTCGTATGAACAAAGCAAAACAGATATTTTCGGAGCAAAGGGAATTTATGATTTGAATTTCAGGATGAATGCGGAGCATAGCGACACCAGTCGGGCACCCAGGAACGAGCTGCAGGCACCGTCGGAAAAGCAGGATTTGTTCACATTTTCCGCACAGCAGCTTATCAGCACCGGTGCACAACTTTCATTGAATTTTACCAACTACAAGTATGAGACAACCACCGATTATCAGTTTTCAACCCTGAACCCGGTTTACGGCGCAAACACCCAGTTCAGGATTGAGCAGCCGATTTTTAACGGCTTTGGGAAAAAGAATGTTGAATACCAGATCAATCTGAACAAGCAATACAGCGAACGGTCCCTGGAGCAACTGAAGGATACAGTCACCGGACTTCTTACAGATACGGAATCCGGTTACCTTGATCTCCTTTACAGCGTTCAGAATCTGAAAGTCGCGCAGGAGTCTCTGGAATTGGCAAAAGAACAGTCTGAAATAACTAAAAAGAAAGTCGAAGTCGGCACACTGGCCCCGGTGGACCAACTCCAGTCCGACGCCAACCTTGCCGACGCCGAGCAGAAGCTTGTTTCTGCTGAAAATCTTCTGCTCGCGGCCCAGGACCAGATGAAGAAAATCCTGAACCTTAAGCAAGATGAATGGGATGTAACTTTTGTTCCTGAAGAAGATCCTGCGTTTCACATCCAGACTTTTGATCGAAAAAAATGTGTCGATACTGCCTTGAAAAACAATCCGCAGATAAAGATTGCACAGCTGGATATGAAGGTTTCCCAATTGGGAATGGATTATCAGAAGGACAAAATGAAACCTACGGTCAGCGTGTATGGCACCTTGTCCTATGATGGAAACAATAAGCTTCCTCTTATTGATCCAATTACCGGGCAGCCGGTCCTCAACCCCGAAACAGGTATCCCCAGGATTTATCCTGGTTCGTATCACGACGCGTTCAGCGATATGAAAAGCCTGGATCACCAGTCATGGTCAGTTGGCATTAACGTGAGCTTTCCCCTTCAGAACAGGGCAGCAAAAGCATCTTATATGCGCGCAAAACTGGACAAGACAGGAAAAGACTTTCAGTTACAGAATGCCATTATTCAGGTGACCAACAGCGTCCGGGATGCACTCCGAAATCTTAATGCCAGCCTCAGAAGTATTGACGCCGCAAAAAAGACCCGGGAATTGAGAGAAAAGAACCTGGAAATTGAAAAAAAGAAGTTTATAAACGGTATGTCCACGAACTTCCTGGTATCTCAGCGGGAAGATGAGTTGTCACAGGCGAGAATTTCCGAATTGAATGCGAAGGTTTCCTATCAGAAGTCCGTAGTTCTGTTGAAGAAATCGATGGGTACACTTCTGGATGAACGCAACATCAAGTTTGAGGAACCAGCTGTGGATTAAGTTTGTCTCCAACCAAACGCTGAAATACAGCGTTTGACCTCCTGTTTGCCTGCTTCATACACGGGCAAGCACCGGCACGAAGGGGCGGCGACCCCTAACGCCCTTTCGTGCTGGAATATCAGGTTTTCCAGGGGTTACAGGTTTTATTGAACGGGGAGCAGGAAAGGGAAAGTGCGATTGTTTGAAAGGGACCAATGCGTTCCCTTCAGATGAACGTCACACGGAGTTCGACGAACCATCATGGTTTGAGTCTGTCTCCCAACAAACGCTGAAATATGCGTTTGACCTCCTGCTTACCTGAGTCATACACAGGTAAGCACCGGCACGAAGGGGCGGTGACCCCTAACGTCCCTTCGTGCCGGAATAATCTGGCCCTTCGGGCAATGCGAGTGAAAGTGTAAGTGCATGAGGGAAGTGTTCTGTGCGCCTTCGGCGCCTGTGTTCAGTGTTCTGACAGAAAAGGCAAATTGCCTTTCTTTGGTGTTTTATCTTAATCATCACTCATCACTCATCACTCATCACGCTCTGCTATGCGTCGCTCCCCACATCACATTTTACAACCCGGGTGCCGCGTATCGCGTATTCGGGAGAACCTTTCAGTTTCAAGCCCTTGAAGGGCGTATTCCTTGAACGGGACTTGAATTTTTCAGCGTCAATGACAATCTCACGGTCGGTCGAGAATATCGTGATGTCCGCTCTTGCCCCTACCCGGAGCCGGTCATCTTTCATGCCGATGATTTTTGCGGGATTTGTTGACATGCATTCTACAATGCGCTTCACCGGGACGTTATGCTGGTGATACAGCATGTCCAGAACAGCGGGGATCGCTGTTTCAAAGCCGATAATCCCGAAGGCGCAGATGTCAATTTCACACTTTTTGTGCTCGTGGGGATGGGGCGCGTGGTCTGTTGCAATGCAGTCAATGGTTCCATCCTTCACACCTTCGATCATTGCCAGGCGATCCGTCTCAATGCGGATTGGGGGCTTCATGATGAAGTTTGTGTCAAAGGTTTCGAGTGCTGTGTCGTTGAAAAAAAGATGGTGGGGCGTAACTTCAGTTGTGACGTGCTCTCCACGGTCTTTCGCCCGACGGACCATGTCCAGACTGTATGCACTGGAAAGGTGAGAAATATGGAGCCAGGCCTTGACATACCGGTTCAAAATGATGTCACGGGACACGATGATGTCCTCGGCCACCGTGGGCATTCCCTTCAGACCCAATTTGGTGGACATAAAATCTTCATTCATCACCGCACCCCTGGTCAGGGTCGGCTCTTCCGCATGTTCCATCAACGGAATTCCAAATAACAGGGAGTATTCCAGCGCTTTCCTCACCAACTCAGAAGTGGCGACCGGACTTCCGTCATCACTGATAGCAACAATTCCTTCCTGGACCATTTCCCCGATGGCAGCCAATTCTTTACCAGCACGGCCTTTGCTCACAGCGCCGACTGGATAGACTTTTGCATACCCGGCCCGCTGGGCTTTTTCACGAACAAGCGACACGATAGCGGCGTTGTCCATACAGGGATTGGTGTTCGGCATAGCAGTCACGGTTGTGAAACCGCCGTTCATCGCGGATTTGCAACCACTTTCCATTGTTTCCGCCCGCTCATTTCCCGGTTCACGAAGGTGGGCGTGTGCATCCACAAAGCCCGGCGCAACGATCATGCCGGTGGCATCGATTACTTTGTCCACGGTGCTTTCATCCAGGTTCACATCTATCTGTTCCACTCGTCCGTCCACAATCAGGATGTCCAGCACTTTGTCCAGGCCGGAGTCCGGGTTGATGACGTGCCCGTTTTTAATGAGTAAGTTCATTTATTTTTCCTCCTGCCAGCAGATACAACACCGCCATTCGAATTGAAATGCCGTTGCTGACCTGTTCCAGAATCACTGATCGGCTACCGTCCGCGACTTCAGAGTTAATTTCCACTCCCCTGTTAATGGGGCCCGGATGCATTACAATACCGTTTTTTTTCAATCGTTTCACTCTTTCCCTGCTTAAGCCGTATAACATGTTGAACTCTTCCAATGAGGGGAAAAAGCTCTCTTTCTGGCGTTCCATCTGTATGCGAAGCATCATGACCACATCCGCATCTTCAATTGCCTTGTCAAAGTCGGTTTCCACCCGGACATTCATACCCTCAATCTCCCTCGGAATCAACGTGGCAGGTCCGGAAAGCACGACGTCATTTCCCATCTTTGTCAGTAGAAAGATGTTTGAACGGGTAACCCGGGAATGGGCGATATCTCCGGCAATTACAATTTTCAGGCCGGTGAGCGTTCCCAGTTTTTCACGGATGGTGAAGGCATCAAGCAGCGCCTGGGTGGGATGTTCGTGGGGACCGTCTCCTGCATTCGCCACTGAGGCGTCAATGTTGTCGGCAAGGAACTTCGCAGAACCGGGTGACGAATGCCGCATCACGACGATGTGTGGTTCCATGGATTCCAGTGTTTTGATGGTGTCGTAAAAGGACTCTCCCTTTGTCAGAGAACTGGCAGATGCGGAAAAATTCAGGATATCGGCTCCAAGCCGCTTTTCCGCAATTTCAAAGGATGAGCGGGTGCGGGTGGAGTTTTCCATGAAGAGGTTCAGAATCAGTTTCCCCCGGAGAGCGGGAAACTTTTTGTTATTACCTGCGCAGAGTTCCTTGAATATCTTCGCACCATCCAGAATCTGCTCGATTTCAACCTTGTCCAGGGGTTCAATTCCCAGCAGGTTTTTGTGTTTGTATTGCATCTTACTCACCATTCTTTTTCAAAAGCAGGACCTCGTCCCGCCCGTCTTCTTCCTCAACATGGACCTGCACCATCTCATCGGAAGAGGTTGGAATATTCTTGCCCACCACATCCGCCCGGATCGGAAGCTCCCGGTGTCCCCTGTCCACCAGCACCGCAAGGCGAATGTAAGTCGGACGCCCGAAGTCCAGAATTCCCTCGATTCCCGCGCGAACCGTCCGGCCGGTGTAGAGGACATCATCCACCAGCACGACTTTTTTGTTGGTCACCGGGAATGGAATCTCAGTTTCCTTCAGGTAAGCATTGGCAACATTGGTAATCAGGTCATCCCGATACAAAGTAATGTCCAGGAGACCTACCGGAACCTTTGTGCCCTCCACTTCCAGAATTGTTTCCGCGATGCGTTTGGCAATGTGATCACCCCGGGTCCGGATTCCCACAAGGAGCAGGTCCTTGCAGCCTCCCGTCATCTCCAGGATTTCATGGGTCATCCGCTTGACGGTGCGCCCCATGGTTTCTGAATCCATCAACGTCTTCTCATTTGACATAGAAACCCCCATTGAAAAAAAAGACCGGGAAATCCGATCTTATGGTTAATTGAGTTTTGGTTTTGATTGAGCTGATAGTGATCATCCTTCACCTCTTTCCGGCATCACAGTACCGAATTAAAGAGCTGTACATATTGTGGAACAAACACGACTGTTTCGCAAGTACTTTCTTTGAGGTTGAGCAAAAACAGGACCGTTTTGCGGTGCGTGATGGGTGATGGGTGAAGGGTGATGAGTTCTGAAAGAGTATCCGGCATCTTCCACCTAAAATCTAACACCTAGCATTTAACATTCGGCGCAGGCCGGAGACTTCTCCATTGCACTTAATGGAAAAAATGAGATACTGTCTTGCCATGAAAAAAAGTACGACGGATTTACTGACAACTGGAAAAATCGCAAAATTCTGGACGCCCCTGGCCGCCACGTGGCTAATGATGGCTACTGAAGGCCCGTTTATTGCCGCGATCATCGCACGACTTCCGGAACCGAAGTTCAACCTCGCTGCTTACGGCGTGGCGTTTTCTTACGCGCTGATTGTCGAATCCCCCATTATTATGATTATGACTGCTTCCACAGCATTGGTGAAAGACCGGCATTCTTTTCAAAAACTGTTTCGCTACACCCTATTTCTCAATATTTTTATTACCGTGTTGATGCTTATTGGATTAGCACCGGAAATTTTCAACTTTGTCACCGAGGTCCTCATCGGTTTGCCAACCCACATCGCGAAACTGACCCGAACCGCGGCCCTTCTGTTGATTCCCTGGCCTGCTGCGATCGGTTTTCGGAGATTCTACCAGGGAATCCTGATAACCCACAACAAGACACGTCGGATTGCTTTCGCAACGATTTTCCGTCTCGTATCAATGGCGGCTACGGCAACTCTCCTGTTTGAAGAACACCGGCTCAGTGGTGCAGCGGTTGGAGCCATTTCTCTGTCTACGGGTGTGGTTCTGGAATCTTTTGTTATTTATTTTATGGCTGCCCCCTATATCCGTGGATTGCGTGAAAAGTCCCCGGTTTCCAATCAACCCCCGCTTAACTACCGCTTCATTTCCGTTTTTTATTACCCATTGGCAATCACATCCATACTCGCCCTTGGCGTACAGCCACTGGTGACTTTCTTCATGGGACACAGCCGTTTTCCTGTGGAGTCCCTGGCCGTACTTCCCGTGGTCACATCCCTTGTTTTTGTTTTTCGAAGCATGGGGTTGTCATTCCAGGAGGTTGTCATCGCCCTGATGGGGGAAAATCGCGAGGGATATGCTCCGTTGAAACGTTTCACGACCATTCTTGCCCTCACAACAAGTTTTATACTTGGCATTATTGCGTTTACACCGGCGTCCCAGGTATGGTTTCAGCAGATATCAGGGTTGTCTGAACAATTGGCGGATTTTGCGATTTTGCCCACCCGGATTCTTGTCTTGATGCCGGCATTGTCTGTATTGATATCATGGCAGCGGGCAAATCTGGTTCATATCCGCCAGACCGGGCCGATTACATGGGCAACTGTCATTGAGATCACCGGCATTGTACTGACTCTCTTCATTTCCATCCGCTACCTGAATGTGGTCGGTGTAGTCGCAGCCGCCGCGGCCTTTCTCATTGGGAGGCTCGGCGCCAACACCTGGTTGGCCCTCTCCCGCAATAAAGCCGCAGACCTCCGTTGACGGAATTCCGCATCGCAAAAATATACTGAATTTTCCTTGAAAATCTGAATATCAGATAATACAATCGTTGGATGTTGAATCAAAAATGTGCGTCTTCATTCAATTTTGTTCTTCTTTTTTTTTAAAATAAGATTACGAATTTGTGACACTATTTTTGCATTTTTTGCCTAATTTTACTCAAACGAGGGGGGTTCTCATGAAAAAACTTTTTCAGTTTGCATTATTGTTCCTGCTGATCGGCGGTATGCTGGCAGCGACACCGGTCACAGCCCAGACCATTATCCTTAATGAGTTTCAGGCTGATCCTGACGCTACAGCAGGGGACGCCAACGGAGATGGTGTCGTTAATACATCCCAGGACGAATTTGTAGAACTCGTGAATGTCTCTGCCGGAGATATTGACATATCCGGATGGACAATATCAGACGCCGTCACGGTGCGCCATACATTTCCCGCCAACACGGTACTTTCTTCCGGATGCGCCATTGTCGTGTTTGGCGGCGGCACACCTACCGGGACGTTCGGTGGTTCAACGGCCCAAACCGCATCCACCGGAATGCTGGGACTGAATAACGGCGGTGACACCATCACGCTGAATGATGGAAGTACGGATGTATTTTCTTATAGCTACGGGTCCGAAGGGGGAGATAATCAGAGCATCACCCGGGACCCTGATTTAACCGGAAGTTTTGTTAAACACTCTACCGCAACCGGCTCCGGGGGCGCACTCTTTTCCCCAGGCACAAAAATTGATGGGTCATCTTTTTGCGGTGGACCGGTCAACCTGCCAGTCGTTGTAAACTGCGACAGCCCGTTCAACACCATGGAAGGAATTGGTGGCGTACACCAGGTCAGCGCCTCGGACGCAGACGGCACCATCGCCGACATAGCCATCACCGACATCACCCCTGCGCTAACAACAGGCACTATCACCATCGGAAACTATTCCGCGGGTGATCCTGCCACGGCCGATGTGACAGTGAGTGCGGCCGTACCGGCCGGTCAGTATTCCGTGGAAATTACCGGAACGAATGATGATAGTACTCCACAGACCGGCACGTGCACACTGACCGTTAATGTTGGGACGGGCTGGATCATCAATGAATTCCAGGCCGATCCTGCCTCAGACATTTCCGGTGACGCCAACGGGGACGGGGTCCGGGACTCATCGGATGACGAATTTGTTGAAATTGTAAATACGACCGGTTTTGATACGGACATTTCCGGCTGGACATTGTCCGACGCCGTTCAGGTTCGTCATACCTTCCCGGCTGACACCGTTATTCCCAACGGATGCGCTATTGTTATCTTCGGTGGAGGGAATCCCACCGGCTCATTCGGAGGTGCTACCGTTCAGACTGCTTCCGGTGGGTCTCTGGGGCTGAACAACAGTGGTGACAGCATCACACTTCGCAACGGATCAACTATAGAAGCCACAATTACTTATGGGTCCGAAGGGGGCCAAAATCAGAGCCTTACGCTGGATCCTGATCTGATTGGAAGTTTTACGTTGCACTCTACCGCAACCGGCTCCGGGGGCGCACTCTTCTCCCCTGGAACAATGATAGATGGAACGCAATTTTGCATCGGCGGCGGCGAACCGGTAATTGTAGACTGTGGCGGAAATATGAATGCCTTTGTCGGCCTTGGTGGAACTCACGCAGTCACCGCCTACGACCTGGATAACCGGATTCTTGCAATGGCAATTTCTGTTACACCCGCACCCGCAACCGGCACCATTATCCTTGATAATTTTGTGCCATCGCCAAGTACAGGTGACACCGCAACAGCCGATGTAGTTGTTTCATCAGATGTACCGGAGGGCGTATATGCTGTGAGCGTAATAGCTACCAACGATGACCTTCCACTTCACTCCGGACGATGCGATTTCACAGTCAGCGTTATTTCGCCCAGAGCGATCCACGACATCCAGGGGAATGGTCTCTCCTCCCCTTACGCTGGTACGGGCGTATACACGCAAGGAAATATTGTAACAGCGCTTACAAGTCAGGGTTTTTATCTGCAGGCCCCGGATGCAGATGTGGACGCTGACCCGGATACTTCCGAAGGGATTTATGTTTTTACAGGAAGTGGTCCCACTGTTGCGGTGGGCGACATGGTAGACGTAAGCGGTACTCTTCAGGAATACTATGAATTGACTGAGATTTCCGGCTCTCCGACTGTCACAGTTATTTCATCAGGAAATCCGCTCCCTACGGCAGTGGAACTGGACAGCACTAACCCATCACCAAATCAACCCCAGACCGGCCTGGAAATGGAACGATATGAATGCATGCTGGTTCATGTCGCGGACGGCACCATTAATACCGGCACCGATAACTATGGAAATGTGCTGGTCACCGCGGCATCGACACGGTCACTGCGTGAGCCGGGAATTGAATATCCGGGTCTTCCAGGGCTCCCTGTCTGGGACGGGAATCCTGAGATTTTCGAGATGGACCCGAACGCCCTTGGACTGCCCGACCAGGACTTTCATGGTGGCACTCCATTTTCCGCAACAGGCATCATCAGCTATAGTTACGGAGCCTATCAACTTCAGCCAACTGCTCTGTCATCCACACCTTCCCCCTACCCCGTCCCCGTACGGGACAGGCAGATAGGAGAGTTCACCGTTGCGACTCAGAACATGTACCGCCTGTTCAATGATCAGGACGACGGGCACACGGCTTATGGTGAACCCATTCTGACAGCACAGGAATACGCTGACCGGCTGACAAAGGCCTCCCGACTCATTCGAGAAGTGTTGAAATCACCGGACATTCTCGGTGTGCAGGAAGTGGAAACCATTGGAGTACTTCAGGATCTGGCGACACAAATCCACTCGGATGATCCCTCAGTGAACTACACTGCCTACTTGATGGAAGGAAACGACATCGGCGGAATTGATATCGGGATTCTTGTCCGCGCCGACATCCAGGTAAACAGTGTCACACAGGTTCAGGCCGCCACGACATTCGATTACAACACGGTAACTTACACCCTGCATGATCGTCCGCCGTTGTTGCTTGATGGTGTGTACACGGGCTACGGGGAGAACTTCCCCATCCAGGTTCTCGTTGTTCACAACCGCTCACTCCTTGGAATAGACGGCTCCGACGCAGGCCGTGTCAAAGAAAAACGCTGGCAGCAGGCGGACCATATCGCTCAGTACATCCAGTCCCTCCAGGATGCCACCCCAAATGTTCGACTGGTGGTCATGGGAGACTTCAATGCCTATGAGTTTACAGATGGATATGTGGATTGCGTTGGCATTATCAAAGGCTATCTGGATCCTCTTGGCGCGGAATTGCCGGGAATAGATCATATAACTCCTGACCTCACCGAACAGATGCTCAATCTCTCGGCAGCTAACCGGTATTCCTATGTACACAGCGGTACTGCCCAGGACATTGACCATATACTGACATCACAGGGAATAAACAGTTTTGTTGATGCAATTGTCCCTGCACGGGCCAATGCGGATGGAGTCGCGGGTTACGCAAACGACCCGACAACCCCGGAAACATACAGTGACCACGACGGGCTTGTCCTCTTTTTGCGGGATCTGAATTCTGTTCATCTGAGCGTCAATTTCAGCGCGGCAGCAAACGGAAGTATAAGTGGAAACAGCGCCCAGCAGGTTCTGTACGGGGAAAATGCCTCGCCTGTTACAGCAGTGCCGGACACAGGCTATGCCTTTGTCGGGTGGACAGGCGACTACACAGGTGCCGTCAATCCGTTAACTGTAACGAATGTCACAGCGGATATGAACATCACGGCAAATTTCACCATTCAGACGTTCACAATCACCGCCACTGCCGGGACAAACGGCAGCGTGAGTCCCAGCGGAACAGTGGCCGCAAATTATGGTGATACCAGGACCTTCACATTTAACCCTGATGTCGGTTATCACGTGTCTGATGTGGTAGTGGATGGAACATCTGT
>CAZRHT010000063.1:0-2699 GCA_964599895.1 uncultured Holophagae bacterium | reverse complement strand
CAACTGCTACACTGGATACCGGATCCACCGGAAGCGGCGGCATCAATGTGGCCCGTTCAGCGCCAATGGCCATTCCTTTGCCCAGTCTGATCCAGATGACTCAGTTGAAAAAGGACGGAACAGCCAGCATCCAGACAACGGCAGTCAATGAATTTGATGAAGCCGCAACTGTTACACTTGACGCGAAAAACGCAGCCGGTGAAATACTCGGCACTGACACACTTAATGTACCGGCAAATGGTTCCGCGATCCTGACCACAGACAGTTTTGATGGGCTGGGCTATGACTCCATTCAGGCGACAGCGGACCGTCACCTTCTGCTGTTCTCCCGTGTCAACACGGAGACGGCCCGGATGACGGCAGAACTCTCCACCTGGCTGCAAAGCCCGCTCTTTGCGCCCCATATCGCGGAGGAAGTTGATTACTGGGATACCTACGCTTATCTCTCCAACAGTAATCCGCTGAATCTGGATATCACAGTGGCCGGCATGACAGAAGCACACACGGCTGCTCCAGCTGTTACCCTTGACCTGGAAGCGTTGCTTCCTTCCGAGATAGAAGTAGCCTCTGCCTGGGGACAACTGATGGCCTATGCAACCGATCCGTTCAGCAATGTTAACAGCTTGTCGGGTTTTGAAATGTTTGTGAAAAACGGCAGCGACGGCGCAGCTTGTGAACTCATGGATCGGGGCAGTACAATGCTGTATATTCCACATGTGCCGGAAGAAACAGATATATTCTGGACAGGTTTTGCTTTCCTCAATACCGGGACCAGCCCCGCAACGGCAACTGCAACATTCTATGATGACAATGGCAACATTGTGGGCACTGAAATGCTCACGATCCCGCCTATGTCCAAGATAAAGGGGCTGATGGCTGATCTGTTTGCAAACGAAGAACATACGGCCCGCTGGGGGACTATTGAAGCCGACCAGGTAATCAATGGCATTGAAATATATGGTACTCACAATGCCGGTATCTGCGGACTGTCGCTGCCTACGGTGGCCAATACCTGGGGTATCCTGCCGGATGTTCTCACCGGTGAAGGAAACTGGACGGGAATCGCCATTACTAATGTGAGCGCAACGAATGCCGAAGTCACCATCCAGCTCGTGGGAGCGGATGGTACGGTGAAAGCGGAAAAGGTTGAATCCATTGCCGCGATGCACCGGTTTAAAGCGGTGGTTGCGGACTATTTCAGCGATGCAACGGTTGAACCTGGTGACACAGTCCGCTACGTCTCGACAAGCCCCGTGGTGGCACTGGAGTCAAGCGGTGATCTGGACAGGACCTTTATGACGGCCCTCACCGGAAGCCGATGAGACGAAATGATTGAGAAAGCATCAGGCTCAGCCTGATTGAAAGAAGGGGCCGGGAAATCTCCCGGCCCCTTTTTTCTGCCCGGGCAGAGAAATATAGTTGGTTACTGAAAGCCAACCTTGAAATTCAGGATTCGATGGGTCTCTTCGCTATTCCGATTTTCCGGTGAAATGTAGCTGGATGTAGACAATCTCCGAGATACTTGCAACCCTTACCGGTGGTCCCCAGGTGCCCGCACCGCAGGACACCACAATGTTTGTTGAGCCCTTTTTGAGATACCCCCAGCTCTTTTCATAAATCAATTTTGTTATCCAATTGAAGGGCCAGAGCTGTCCATTGTGTGTATGTCCCGACAACTGCAGATCGATGCCTGCCTTCTCGGCTGCTTTCAGTTTGTACGGCTGATGGTCCATCATTATAAGCGGAAGCTCTCTGTTCACGCCTTCCATTATTTTTTCAAGCGGCTTCCGGCGTTTGAGCGCGAAATACTCACTGCTCTTGTCTTCTCTTCCAATCAGCACAAAACTGTCCGCGACTGTCACCGTCTTATCTCTGAGAAATTGGATCCCTTCCGATTCCAGATACTTTACGGCCTTTTCAGCTCCTCCGATGTATTCATGGTTTCCGGTAACGGCAAATTTCCCATACTTTGACTTTATGCCTTTCAACAGGGCGCCCAGATCTTGCTTCATCACCGGCCTCAGATCCTCGTCCACAATATCACCCGGGAAGAGGACCAGGTCAGGATGCAGACTATTCACAACGGATACGATCCGCCCCACCCTCCGGCGTCCCATAATGTTACCCATGTGCAGATCTGACACAACCGCAATCGACAACTCATGGATATCGCCTGCCTGTTTTGCAATCGAAAAATCATATCGGGTTACTTTCGGTACCATTGCCACCACTGCTCCGTAGGCTGTTATCGCAACCGCCACAACAATCGCGCACCACGGCACCGCAGCCTCCAGCATACTTCGAAGTTCCACTCCCATCCCTGCCAGCCCGGCCAGCTTCAGGAAAATGTCACTGAATGCGATAAAGAAAAAGAGATAGGTCAACAGGGCAAACCAGATGGATCCGCCCCATATCAGTGGTGCGACAACGAAGTGGGGAAGAAGCTTTTCCAGAATTCGACCCATAATATAGGCCAGGGCCAGCGCCACCATAATCGAGACAGTCGTCTTCCGGATAGCTCCTGACGGAAGTGCCAGCCCCACTCTACTGATTACGAGAAAATTTGCCGCTCCGTATGCAATTGCAAGAATTGTCACAACAACAGTGAATATTGTCACTCTCAACTCGCCTCCCAATTCCCAACAGCATACCACGTCTTCATTGCCGCTTCACGTCAATTTGAGTGGGAGTTGGCGTTG
>CAZRHT010000062.1:4385-14504 GCA_964599895.1 uncultured Holophagae bacterium | reverse complement strand
TGGACAAAGGTGTTGCTTTTATCCAGAAACCATTTTCCCTGCGTGAACTGGCGCAAGTTGTAAGACAAGCTCTGGACAGTCCTTGACCCGGGGACGATCCTCCGGGTCAGTGCAAGTGAACGTACATGTGCGTGAGGGATAAGAAACAGATGACCGTTACCTTTCCCCACTCAACAATAAACTCAACTTCATTCCGACTTGCAGTTTCTCTATAATTCCGGTGCCGGGGCGCCGTAACTGCTCCATTCTTCTTTTGAAGGGCCGTAAGTGCCTGGAACTTTGAGACCCGCCTGGCGCATCAACACCGTCATCTGTCCTCGGTGATGAATTTCATGAATCATAACGACCATAAGGGTTTTGCCTCGTTTCCAGGTTTCGCCATAGAGATCATCCTTTTCCTGAAGAGTGGCATCGTTCCAGTTGTCCACAAGCTGTGCGAGAAACTCATCCGAAGCTTTGCGGTAGCCGTCCGCGATTTCGGAAGCGGTGGGAGGGATTGGGTCGTCTTTGCCGACTGATTTGATATTCAAACCGACCATATTCATCATCTCAGGAATGCATACGACAATATGCCAGGCGATCCGGCCAAGTGTACGGTGCTCAGTCGTTACCGCCTGATTGAGTGATTGATCCGTAAGGGCATCCATTATTTTCTGTGTGTTGGCGGCCTCGGCTCTTAGTTGTTCAATGGCGGATACCAGTTTTTCAAACATGATTGCCTCCCTGTGTGTTGATTTGTGATTCCATTTTAGCACGACAGGTGCTGGCAGGGAGCTTTCAAATTAGGCGATGAGCCACTTTGGCTGGAAAATCGGCTGATTAAGTAATTAGTAAGTCGTGCAGTTCACGAAAAATCCAGAATCCGGTTTGACATCGGAGAGAGTGCATAGCACAATAATTGCAGACGTCCATCCCGAGGGATGTGAACCAGAGGGAGGAATGATGAACGATCACACTGACCTGATACAACTCAGACACACAATACACCGGGAGCCGGACTTATCCGGACACGAACAGAAAACAGCGGATCGAATTGCCGAAGAACTGGCACAAACTTCGCCGGACGAGCTGATTCGCGACATAGGAGGGACGGGGATTGCCGCCATTTTTGAAGGCCAAAACGAGGGGTTGACAATCATGCTCCGTGCCGAGTTGGATGCTTTGCCGATACCGGAGTCTGATAAACTTCCCTATTCCAGCCAGGTCCCTGGGGTGAGCCACAAATGTGGTCATGACGGCCACATGGCGGCATTGGTGGGACTGGCCCGACGGATTTCAAAATCGCGGAACCAGCTGTCCGGCCGCATTGTCCTGTTGTTTCAACCAGCGGAAGAAGTGGCAACCGGCGCGGTTGCCGTTGTCGCTGACCCTCATTTTGATCAATTCCACCTGGATCGTGTGTTTGCGTGGCACAATCTGCCGGGCTTTCCCATTGGATCAGTCATTGTCCGGAACGGGGTCTTTGCTTCGGCGTCCCGGGGCCTTGTGGTCCGTCTGCGCGGGAAGACTTCCCATGCAGCCCATACGGAGGACGGCGTTTCACCATTGCCGGTTGTAACCCACCTTTTGAGTGAACTGCCACGATTGCCGCAGGATTGTGTCCGGTTTGATCATGCGGCACGGGTAACCGTTATCCATGCCTGGTTGGGAGAAATCGCTTTTGGTACATCTCCAGGTGAAGCTGAGGTCATGGCGACCTTCCGTACACATCATGAACAGGATATGGCCAGAATGGTGAACCGGGCGGAGTCCATGATTATTCCGATTGCAAAAGCACATGGCCTGGAGGTAGAGATAGAATGGCGTGACGAGTTTCCCGCAACAGTGAACGACGACACATGTGTGGCATGCGTCCGACATGCGGCTGATGCTGTCCGTGCGGACATTGTGGAAGCTGCAACTGCATTCCCCTGGTCAGAGGATTTTGGTGTATTCACCGAGAAAGTGCCTGGAGCACTTTTCGGGATCGGATCCGGTACAAATCAACCGCAACTGCACCACCCGGACTACGATTTTCCGGATGAGTTACTCAATCATTCGATAGATGTAATGTGGGAGCTTGTGAAAGACGTGTCGGGGAGTTCATCATGCCGGTAAATATGAACAATGGCTTGCCATTGGAACAGAAACCGACATCATGGATTGAGCTGAGTGAAAAAGCATTGCGAAAGAATGTCCACTACCTCAAACGCCGTATCGGGAGCAAATCGCGTTTTTGCTCGGTAATAAAAGGCAATGCGTACGGACATGGCATCATGCCGTTTGTTGAATTGGCAGAACGTGCGGGTATAGATATATTTGCTGTGTATGATGCGTATGAGGCTGAACAGACCTTGCAGGCAGCCCGTGACACGACAGATATCATGGTGATGGGGATGATGGATCACAGTGCCGTGGAATGGGCGGTTGAGAAAGGAATCTCTTTTTATGTATTTGATGCAGACAGGATGGAGACAGCGATTCGTTCTGCGAAAGCCTGTGGACGACCAGCCCGAATACACCTGGAACTAGAAACCGGACTCAACCGGACAGGTCTTGAAGGGGAGGAATTGAGTAAAGTCTGTAACCTTGTGAAGCAAAATTCTGATCAGGTGGAACTGATGGGAGTATGCACACATTATGCGGGGGCAGAATCAATTGCCAATTACATCCGGATCAGCCAGCAAATGGAACGTTACAAGTTGCTGGTAGAGATGCTTGCTTCCTGGAAACTGATCCCCACCATTAAACATGTTGCGTGTTCGGCTGCGGCCCTGTCACTTCCTGAGTCAATCCTGGATATGGTCAGGTTTGGCATTGCTCAATATGGGTTCTGGCCAAGCAAAGAAACACGAATGCACAATTTACTTGCAGTGGAAACATCATTCACGAAAAACCCGCTGCACCGGGTGATTTCCTGGAAATCCCGGGTAATGGGATTGAAGACGGTTGCAGCAGGAAATTTTGTCAGTTACGGCACCTCGTATCTCACAGCAAGGGATGAAACACTGGCCGTGATTCCCGTGGGGTATGCCCATGGGTTCAGCAGGTCTCTGAGCAACAGGGGGCACATGTTGATTCACGGGAAACGGGCACCGGTGGTCGGAATGGTCAATATGAACATGGCAATGGTGGATGTGACGGACATCGCCGGTGTTGAACCGGGTGATGAAGTTGTCATGATCGGAAAGCAGGGACGCCACGAAATTACGGTATCAGCCTTTACTGATCTGACTCAGAATGTCAACTATGAGACATTGACAAGATTGCCTGCGGAGATTCCCCGGGTGATTGTGGAATAGGTAGAAGGGTGACTGTTACACCGGTCGTTTGGTAACAAACTTGGAGTTCATGAGTCGGGCGACGCCCATGTAGCTAAGCTTGAATTGAATGGTGCCACCCACGCGGTACTTTGGGTTCTTGCCTTTGGGAACATCCACTGCAAAGACCGTCATGTCGGATGTCGTACCCACAAACTTGACCGCTTTGTCTTTCGGGGTCAGGTCCTCATTACTCACGTCCAACAGGCCAAAATCTACTACAGCCTTGTAGGACATGTTGTCCGTCTGGCTTTGTGCTATTTCTTCCTCCGCTATGTGACCGATAGCGGCATCGGAGATGATGCCATCGGGTTCATTTTCCTTTCGGTAGAACTCAATCACTTCACCACGAAATTCGAAGGCATCGACAGAAAGGTCTTTGAATTTCTTGTTGTTATAGGGTGACATCCCCATAAAGGCGGCTTCTCCGATACGCATGTGGTTGACCCGGGTCGGCATTTTCTTTCTGGCAATAAATGGGAGGTTGATTGAGCTACCACCCGAAATGAAGGGCAGTTCGGTGTGAAATTTTGCCTTGATCAGCTCTTGAAACAGGCATAGTTGAATCAGCTTGTCAAAGGACGGTTCAACACCGTACATACAACCCAGATTCGTACCCAGTCCGATCACTTCAATGTTCGGTAGCTTAAAAACACCTTCGTAGAAATTCAGAATATGGTCGCGTATGATGCCTTCTCTGAGTTCCCCCATCTCCACCATGATGATAATTTTGTGAATCCTGTCCTGTTTTCCGGCAGCATCATTCAATGCATGGATAGTTTTGTAGTAGGTGTTCAGTGAGATATCCGCATACTTGACAACTGACTCCACGTTACGGATAGCCGGTGGTTTGATGTACATGGTGACAAGGTCTGGCCGAATCTGCTTCATTGTCTTGAGGCTGGACAGGCGGGCATCACCCACTGAATGAACACCGGACATTGCGTCATGGGTCACAATCCTTTCCAGAGTGGCCCGATGACCGCTCAAGATTTTGCTGACCAGAGTCCACTGCACATTATGTCGGGATAGAAAGGTGTTCAGTTTTTCAATATTTCGGATGATGCGATCTGTCCGGATCTCCAGCGTAGACATGGCAGTTCAGTCCGCGAACCATCGCATTTCAGCGTATTTATTGGAGAAGCCGAGGCGTTCATAGAGACGCTTTGCCGGGTTGTCATATTCAACGTGAAGTTTGACATCTCCATTCGCTTTGTTCAGTGCGTGTTTGCAGATGGCTCCGCCGTATCCCTTTCCCCGGCAGTCCTCATGGACGGCTACATAGACCAGGATGTTTTCTGGAATGTAACCCTTCATACCGGTTTCATTCATGATGAGTGCTCCGACCAGCCGTCCATCAGCCTCGTGCCCGGTCAGGACAAAACCACCGGTCCCCGGCGTATTGCCCAGAGCATACTCAAGGCAACGGTCAATGGATTCCTTTTCATCGCCGAATCGACCCAGATGGGTGTACAGAAAATCCACCAGTTCGGTGCGACTCATGCGGGCGTTCAGTTCCGCCATGCTCTCATATTCACGGATATCTAACATATGTTCTCCTTTTGGTTGATTGATCTAAAATTCGCAGCCACGTGAAGCTCCGAGCGCATCTTTAGCGTAACTTATTCTACACTAAAAAGCTTATGTATACCTCATTGTACCACAGTCATCAAGAAACGCAACCCGGCGAATCAGGTCACCTGTTTTGTTGCCCAGAAGCAAGGGTAAAAAGGAGGCAGGTTCTATGTCCTGCAGAGCTGAAATGAGTTTGACAATGCAGTGCTTTTTACTTACCAGAGAAACTGGGAGAAATCCTTGCGGTTTGAGGTAGAGACGTTGACTGCTATTTGGAAGGATGGATAAAGATTAGAAAAGGCATGTATAAAGAACCTTCTCCTAATATGATTTCAAAATAGGAGGTGACAGGAGGAGGTTCACATCGTAGAATAAAGCTATCAAATTTACATTCGAGGAGTTGGAATGAAACAACAGGATAACAAGAACATGCCAAGGGAAAAAGCACTGGATCTGGCTGTGAGCCAGATTGAAAAGAATTTCGGAAAGGGTTCAATTATGCGCCTGGGTTCCAAGAGCGGAATCAACGTCGCTGCTATTCCCACCGGATCTATCGGAATTGATCTGGCGCTGGGTGTGGGTGGCATTCCAAGGGGAAGAATTGTGGAAGTTTTCGGACCTGAATCGTCCGGAAAAACTACGGTCTCTTTGCATATGATCGCGGAAGCACAGAAACAGGGCGGCATGGCGGCCTTTATTGACGCGGAACATGCATTGGACCCGGAATATGCTGCAAAGCTGGGTGTAGATGTGGATAACCTTCTCATTTCCCAGCCGGATTACGGGGAGCAGGCACTGGATATTGCCGAAATGCTGATTCGTTCGGGCGCCATAGATATTCTTGTTGTGGACTCTGTTGCCGCGCTGGTTCCCAAGGCGGAACTGGATGGAGAAATGGGAGAGACACAGGTGGGCCTCCAGGCTCGACTGATGTCCCATGCGCTGAGGAAGCTGGCAGGTGTGATTTCCAAGTCCAAAGCTGTATTGATTTTCATTAATCAGATTCGCCAGAAAATTGGCGTAACCTATGGCAGTAACGAAACGACATCCGGGGGAAACGCGCTCAAATTTTATTCTTCAATCCGCCTTGAAGTTCGCCGGATTACGACACTTCGGGAAGGAGACAATTCCATCGGGAACCGTGTCCGTGCCAAGATTGTAAAAAACAAAGTAGCGCCACCCTTCAAAACGACCCAGTTTGACATCATGTTTGGTACCGGAATTTCCAAGGAAGGGGAATTGGTTGACTACGGGGTGGATCTGGACATTGTGGAAAAGAGCGGCTCCTGGTTTTCCTACGGCAAAACGAGATTGGGGCAGGGTCGGGAGAATGTGAAGCAGTTTTTCAAAGACAATCCGGATATCCACGCTGAGATTGATCTGAAGGTTCGGCAAAAACTGGGGTTGATGCCAACCGAGGACAAACCCGAAAAAACGGACTGAATTCACGATGGCACGGCGTTGCCTGACCGTTTTATTTCTCTTCATGCTCTCTGCGGGCCTATTTTCTACCACAGCCCGGGCTTCAGACGAGGTTTTTCTCAAAGGGATTCCGGCGAAGGTCAATGCTGAAAGCGTGGTTTCCGGGCCAAAACGTGAAGTAAATCGGGACGGCACAGTATTTATGGAAACCGGTTCTGGTACAATCCGGACCGATCAGGATAAGAAAAGGAATTTCCTTGTGATCCATCCTTTTTTGTCCATTATTCCTCCCCTTGTGGCAATCCTCTTTGCCCTGCTGTTTCGACAAGTGATATTATCTCTCCTAATGGGAATCCTGCTGGGGGTCTGGATTACAGTGGGCTACAAGGTGCTTCCAGCGGTTCTGAACACTTTGTCTCAGGTGATTCCGGACTCCCTGGCAAGCCATGATCACATTTCCATCATCATATTCAGTATGCTGCTTGGGGGTATGGTGGGAATTATCTCCGCCAACGGGGGCACGCCGGCCATAGTTGACCTGGTATTGCCTCGAATTCGCAGCCGGCGAGGCGCACAGCTTGCCTGCTGGTTCCTCGGATGCGCTATCTTTTTTGATGATTACGCCAACACGCTCATTGTGGGAAATACCATGCGTCCCATCACGGACCGCTACCGGGTCAGCCGGGAGAAACTCTCCTTTTTTGTGGACGCCACGGCAGCACCGGTGGCCAGCATGGCGGTGATTTCCACCTGGATCGGGTTTGAGGTGGGAGTACTCACCGACGTGTTTCATTCCAGGGGGATTGCCATGGACGGATATTCTGCTTTCCTTTTTTCCATTCCCTATCTTTTTTATCCGATTTTTACCGTGATTTTCGGGTTTCTGCTTTCAATGAGTGGGCGGGATTTTGGGCCTATGCTCAAGGCGGAACGCCGGGCTGTCCGCTACAATCTCCTTTTGTCCGAAAAAGCGAAGCCGGCAGCAATGGAAACAAAAATGGGTGAACCCAGCCGCCCCGCCCTGGCATTTATTCCCATTCTTTCGGTGATTCTGGTAACCCTCTGGGGCATTATTTACACCGGATTTTCCGGTGTGTGGTCCCTGAGGGCCATTTTTGCCAGGTCCGACAGCTTCGCGGCACTGATCTGGGGATCGGCAGCCGGTTGTTTAACTGCTGCGATACTATCCCTTCTGGCACGGCGTCTGACGGTTTCAGAAGTGCTGGAAAGCTGGCTGGATGGTATCAAGTCCATGATGATGGCTGTGCTGATCCTGACTCTGGCCTGGAGCTTAAGCCGGGTGTGCACCGATTTGAAAACAGCCGATTTCATCCTGTCGGTGGTTTCCACCCGGATGCCCATGTGGGCGATTCCCCTCCTTACCTTCCTCGTGGCGGCGGCCATGAGCTTTGCCACCGGGACATCCTGGGGAACCATGGCGATTACCTATCCCCTTCTGGTGCCGGTGGTGATCGGCACGCCCTACCTCTATCCCACCATTGCGGCGGTACTGTCAGGAGCGGTGTTTGGCGACCACTGTTCTCCGATTTCCGATACCACTATCATGTCTTCCATGGCGTCTGCCTGCGATCATGTGGATCACGTACGTACCCAGATTCCGTATGCCCTGACTACGGCGGGGACTACGCTGTTACTGGGCTATTTGCTTCTCGACCTCAGTATTCCAGCCTGGGTGATTTATCCCATCGGAGGCATTGGGATGTGGCTGATTATTCGTTTTGTGGGCAAGAGCATCCCCGATGTGGTTCCCGCCGGTGGAGAACCGGCTCAGACGCCGCATGTTTAATGATCAGTTTTGAATGCCAGGTACAAGAACCGAACTCGGGAGGAGAGAATATGTTCATACAGCACGACGAAGTAAACCCGATTGAATTCGATAAACTCAGGATCGTTGATTACACCTCAGAACAGAATACCAGTACCTCTCTTGCCGAAATTACGGTTCCGGTGGGTGTCCGTCATAAACTTTCCTGGTCGACCCGGTCAGACAAGTATTATTATGTTGTTCGAGGGAATTTGAGTTTTGCAGTAGATGAGAACTCTACTGATCTATCTTCCGGTGACGTATGCATTGTACCGAAGGGAAAGCGGTTCAGTTATACGAATACGGGCTCGAACGAGGCCTTACTGATTCTGGTGCATACGCCCAGTTTCAAATTGGAATGCGAACGTTTCGAATAAAATCGCAGAACAGATTGCAGTAAGGTTTGCGCTAAATTCTATGAATTCTCTTTCAGCACTTCTTTTACAACCTTCATGAATGTTTCCACGAGGTTTTCTTCGCCGGTCTTGGCAATCAGTTGCCCTTTCCGATAGATTGCGGCGTAGCCTTTTGCGCCGCAAAGTGCCACATCCGCTTCTCTCGCTTCCCCCGGACCATTGACGGCACAACCCATCACGGCAACCGTGATGGTGCCACCGAGTTTCTCCACTTCCTGTTCGATCAGGGGCGCGTATTTCCGGATATCGAAGTCGAGACGGCCACAGGTAGGGCAGGACACGAACCTGGGGACTGATGGCAGCATGTCCAGAGCCCGGAGAATTTCACGGCCTGCCAGCACTTCCCGGACCGGATCCGCGGTAAGAGAAACCCGGATGGTGTCTCCGATGCCGTCCAGGAGCAGAGCACCGATTCCGATGTGGGACTTTACCAGGCCGGTGTATTCGGTTCCGGCCTCTGTGATCCCAATATGCTGGGGGTAATCAAAACGACCGGCAAAGAGGCGGCAGGCTGATACGGTGCGGGCCACGTCGGAGGCTTTCAGAGAGACTTTGATGTCGGTGAAGTTCAGTTCTTCCAGGTATCGGATGTGCCCTGCGGCACTTTCCACCATGGCTTCCGGGGTAGGTCCGTATTTCTCCAGCAATTCGTTTTCCAGTGAACCGGCATTAACTCCGATTCGGATGGGAATCCCGGCGTCGTTACAGGCTATTGCCACCTGCCGGACCCGGTCACTGTTTCCGATGTTGCCGGGGTTGATACGAAGCCCGTGAACACCGTTTCGAACGGCTTTCAACGCCAGTTGATAGTCAAAATGGATGTCCGCAATGACCGGAATCGGGGATTGCGGCAAGATCTTTTCCAGGGCATCCGCGGCCTCACCGTCTGGTACGGCCAGCCGGACGATGTCGCAGCCGGCAGCCGAAATTTCACGAATCTGTGCAACCGTCGCGTCCACATCCCGGGTGTCGGTTTTGGTCATGGTTTGGACCGATACCGGGTTTCCCCCGCCGATGGCAACTGGTCCCACGTGAACGGTCCTGGTTGGCATTCCTCTTTGTTCCCTGTTTCTTTCTACCAGCTGATGTTAAGGTTTTTCAAAACGTCACTGATCACGACAATCACCATCAATGCGACGAGGAGAAAGAACCCCACGGAAGTGATTTTTTCTTTCAGCTTGAAGCTGAAATCCCTTCGCCGTATGGTTTCCAGAGCCAGAATGGTGATGTGCCCCCCATCCAGCATGGGGATTGGCAGGAGGTTGAAAATGCCGAGTTGCAGGGAAATCAGGGCCATGATATAGAGAAAGGAAAATGCGCCACTCCGGGCAGCCTTACCAGATATCCGGGCAATGTCCACCGGACCGGATATGCTGCGGATGGAGAGTTTTCCAGTAACGAGCTTTCCCAGCACGGAAAAAGTCAGCGCTGTGAATCGGCTGATATCCCGGCCGCCTTGAACAATGGCAGCACCGAGCCCTCGTTTAATCAGTCGGTAGGGCTCTTCCACAAAAGCCCCAATCTTATGATTTCCGGGTTTTCCCATGGGAGTGATGGTCAGGTTCATAGTACTGCCGGCACG
>CAZRHT010000062.1:0-4285 GCA_964599895.1 uncultured Holophagae bacterium | reverse complement strand
TCCGGATTGGTTGCGATCAACAATTGAAAGGCGTTCCAGTTCTTTACCCTGCTTCCATCAAAGGAGATGATGCGGTCGCCGGTTTTCAGGTTGGCGACAAATGCCGGTGAGGTGGAGTCCACTTCTCCCACTACCGGTGCGGACGACTGCCACAGGAATTCTACTCTGGGGACCATGTTGATGGCTGTGAACAGGATAAATGCCAGGATGATGTTAAAGATTGCTCCCATCGATAAAATAATTAATCGTTGCCAGCGGGACTTCAGGTTGAAGTTGCCCGGGTCCTCTACTTCGGCATCTTCCGGGTCCTCTCCCAGCATACCGACGTAGCCGCCAAGGGGAATGAGGCAAAACTGATACTCTGTCTCGCCTTTTTTGAAGGAGAAGAGCTTTTTGCCGAATCCAATGGAAAACACTTTTACGTTGACTTTAAAGAGTTTTGCCATGAGAAAATGTCCGGTTTCGTGTATGAGAATCAACAGTCCCAGCATGATGGCCATGGCAATAATATTTCCGAGATATGGGATGCTAAAAACGCCCACTTCTTACCTCCAGTTCTGCTTGTTTTTTTGCGCGTCTGTCCAGTTCTACGACTTCCTCCACCGTCTCAGGGTGGGAGGCGTCGATAATGTTCAACATCTGCTCAATGAGAGCGGGGATTCCTGTAAATGAAATTCTGCCTTCCAGAAAGGCCTGTACAGCCACTTCGTTGGCCCCGTTGAGCACGATTCGTTGGGCGGCTCCGGCTTCTCCACAGCGATACGCCAGGTCCAGGCAGCGGAAAGTAGTCCGATCCGGCTCATGGAAATCCAGCGAAAAACTGCCTTCAAGCGGAAACCGGAAGGTCCGGGTTTCCGGACGCCCGGGATAGTATAACGCATATTGGATGGGAAGTTGCATGTCGGCTATCCCAATTTGTGCCAGAATGGACCCATCCCGGAATTCCACCATGGAATGGACTACGGACTGGGGATGAATCTTTACCCGAATACCGGGATATGAAACCTGAAAGAGGAAATGGGCCTCAATTACTTCCAGTCCTTTGTTCATCAGCGTTGCAGAATCAATGGTGACCTTGCTACCCATAGACCATGTGGGGTGATTCAGCGCATCTTTGACGGTTACCGATGCGAGCTGTTCATGGGTCAGACCGAAAAAAGGGCCGCCTGAAGCGGTAAGAATCAGGGATTCCACTTCCTGTTGAGCACCGGCTCGAAGGCATTGATGGATTGCATTGTGTTCGCTGTCCACCGGGATAATTTCAGTACCTGCAGCGGCACATTCCCGGCGGATGAGGTCCCCTCCCGCCACAAGGGATTCCTTGTTGGCGAGGGCGACCCGCCCGGCATGGCGGATGGCATGGATGGTGGGCAACAGACCTGCAGTGCCGACAATCGCTGAGACGGCTATATCGCAGTCCAGTGTCAATGCCATCTCATAAGGCACAAATTCCGTAGCAGTGGCAGTTTGCTTCAGATATCGTCGTAATTCTGCTACCTTTGAGGAATCGTAAATCGATACAAATTTCGGGCGGAATTCATGGATCTGTTCCTTGAGTTTTTCCAGATTGCTGCCGGCCAGCAACAGATTCAGGGAAAATGCACCTTCACTGTTCTGGACAATTTTCAGTGTGTTGGCTCCGATGGAACCGGTGGAGCCCAGGATATTGATACTCTTTGACATTTTACATAAAATAAAGGAAATAATAGTACATCAGGGGAGCACTGAGAGCAAAGGAATCCAGGCGGTCCAAAAGGCCCCCGTGACCGGGAATCAGTCCGGCACTGTCCTTGATGCCGGCTCTTCGTTTCCACATGGATTCGATGAGGTCGCCCATGATGCCGGTTACACCGACTACCAGGCTGATGACAATTACATCCTGCCAGGAAAGGCGGGTAAAAAACCAGAATTTCGCGACAGTGGCGCCGAGAAAATTGAATACCAGATTGGCAATGGCGCCCTCAACAGACTTTCCCGGGCTGATTTTCGGTGCCAGTTTGTGTTTGCCGAAAATTGAACCGATCAGATATGCGCCGGAATCCCCCAGCCACACGACGATGAATAGGGTGAAAACAAGGTCCGAGCCCATCCCGGCATAGCCGTGAAAAGCATGGGCATCTGAGTTTTTAAGTGCCACCATGTAGGAGGCGGGAATTCCCAGATACAAAACGCCAAGAAATGTCAGGGCAGTGGCTTCAAGTGTCTGCTGAACATCCCTGTCGATGAGCAGGGAATACATCATTACTACGACGAAACCACCGGATAATACCAGGTGAAAGGGAATGGAGGGAATCAGGAATGAAGCGGCCAGTGCTGTCATCATCAGGAAAGCAGGGATGCTGTAAAAGCCCTTTCCCAGTTTACCGGCAAGACTGTGAAATTCAAAAGTGCCAAGGAACATTACCAGTGTAATCAGAGCGAAAAAATACCCCACCGGAAGGTATTTGACGATCCAGAAAAACAGGGGGACAAAAATCAGTGTGGTTGTGGCCCTGAGTGTGAACTTCTTGAGATTAATCGCCATGGACGCCTCCAAATCGGCGTACCCGTTTCTGAAAATCCAGCAATGCCTTCAACATTTCCTCAGCATCAAAATCCGGCCACAGGACGTTGGTAAAATACAATTCCGTATATGCCATCTGCCACAAGAGAAAATTACTGATGCGACATTCGCCGGAAGTTCGGATCAAGAGGTCAGGATCGGGGATTTCAGAAGTGTACAGATGTTGTTCAAAAATTTCTTTTGTCAATTTATCCGGATTCAGTCCACTGGCCAGAATGCTCCGTGTGGCATGGAGAATCTCGTCCCGGCCCCCGTAGTTCAAGGCGATGTTGAATTGAAGTCGGCTGTTTTCTTTCGTTGTGTTTTCCACCCGGGCAATTCCGTCCTGAATCGGTTTCGGAAGCCGGGAAATATCTCCCAGTGTTCGCATTCGAATTCCCTTGTCCATGAGTCGGGCCAGCTCAATTCCCATAAACTGGCGAAGCAGGGTCATCAGGACACTGACCTCCAGTGGTGGCCGTGTCCAGTTTTCCGTTGAAAATGCAAAAAGTGTAATGCTTTCGATTCCCAGTTCCAGCACGGTATCCAGGGCGTTTCGAATGGCCTGAACCCCGGCCTTGTGCCCCTTCACCCTGCTCAAGCCCCGGGTTCTTGCCCATCTCCCGTTTCCGTCCATGATAATGGCCACATGGGAGGGAAGATGAGAAGGGTCCAGTTGCTCCCAAAGCTTTTTTTCTGCAGCCGTTGCGTTGGATGGTGCCTTCATTAAAAATCCCTTTCCGTGATAAATGCGCAGATCTTGCGAAATAAACCCGTGTAGCGGTCTTCGGGAAAACTGTCCAGCAGACTCAAGGCCTGGTGAATCTTATCTTTTGCCAATTGGATTGTTTCCGCCAGAAAGCCGCCGTCCCGAAGTTCCAGGGTGAGTTTTTCTCCATCGTTTTCTGAAAGTTTCCGGTTCTGGAAAACTTCTTTCACAATATGGGTGACAGTGGCGTTTCCCTTTTCCAACGCCAGGAGTATCGGCATTGTGGCTTTCCCTTCCTCCAGGTCAATCAGGCGGGGCTTTCCCAGCTTGTCATCGGCAATATAGTCCAGGCAATCATCAATCAACTGGAAAGCAAGACCGATATGCTCGCCGATCTCAAAGCCGACATCAGCGTTTTCACGGCCCTTGCAGAGAAGCAGGGGAATTCCGCAGCAGCCTCCGAACAGGACGGCTGTTTTCAGACGGATAATATCGAAATATCTTTCCTGAACGGGCGGAAAATTAAATGCAGCGGCATTTTGCAGCAGTTCACCACTTACAAGCTCCCGGGTGATTCTGGAAATCTCCTCCAATGCGGCAATATCCTTCAGTTCCACCGCGAGGCGCATGGCGGACGAAAAGACAAAATCACCGTAGAGTACTGAAAGCGTGTTGTCCCATTTTGCGTTGTGAGTGGCATGCCCCCTGCGGGTGGACGCATTGTCAATGACGTCATCGTGGATCAGTGTGGACGTGTGAAGTAGCTCAAAACAGGCCCCAAGCTTCAACATCCTTTCTTCGTCCAGCCCGCAGATGCGGCCGAAAAGGATGGTGATGGCCGGACGTAATTTTTTCCCGGTTTTTTCCACAGTATGGAAATTAAGCGGTTGGATTTCTCCAAAAGGAGTTTTCAGATACTCAACCAGCAGCTGGTCAATCTGTTTCAATTCGTTGGCGATGGGATTCAATACACGTATAGGCAAACCACGCTCCTTACTGATCGTATCGACCTGAATTGTAGCACAAAACGAGGA
>CAZRHT010000061.1:0-14765 GCA_964599895.1 uncultured Holophagae bacterium | reverse complement strand
ATTGATTTTGGGAAAGGATTTCACTACAATCAAATGCTGTGCATGAATGCTGAAAGGGGTCACTATGCTGGATATCAGATTTGTAAGAGAAAACATGGACAAAATTGCGGAGATGCTGGAATGCCGGCACACCCACGTGGATATGGAGGAATTGAAAAGACTGGATTCCTTACGCCGGGAATTGATTGTCGAGACCGAAGATTTTAAAGCTCAAAAAAACACCATGAGCAGGGAAATCGGCATACTGAAGAAAGAAGGGAAAGACGCCGATAAGAAAATCCGGGAAATGAAAGAAACCGGGGAGAAGATCAATGCTCTGGAAGAAGAGCTCGCGGGCATTGAAAATGACTTCTTTGCCATTCTTAAAACCATACCGAACATGTTTCATCCCTCGGTTCCCATCGGAAAAGACGAAACCAGCAATGAGTTGCACTTTGAATGGGGAAGAAAACCTGAATTCTCTTTTAAACCGCAACCGCACTGGGACCTTGGTGAATCACTGGATATTATTGATTTTGAGCGTGCTTCCAAGCTGTCGGGTGCCAGATTTGCGGTGATGAAGGGTGCTGGCGCGAGACTGGAGCGTGCGCTGATCAACTTTATGATGGATACACACACAGAAAGGGGCTACAGGGAAATTCTTCCGCCCTTCATTGTGAATGGTACTGCTATGTATGGGACCGGACAACTGCCGAAGTTTGAGGATGATTTGTTCAAGCTCCACGGTGACCGCGATTTTTACCTTATACCAACCGCCGAAGTGCCCATTACCAACCTTCATGCCGGGGAGGTACTGAAGGCGGACCAATTACCGATGGCGTACGTTGCCTACACCCCCTGTTTCCGATCAGAGGCCGGATCCTATGGCAAGGACACCCGGGGGTTGATCCGGCAGCATCAATTCAACAAAGTGGAGCTGGTGAAACTGGCCCATCCGGAAAAGTCATACGAAGAACTCGACAAACTTCGGGACGATGCGGAACGGATTCTCCAGCTTCTGAAACTTCCCTATCGGACGGTGGTACTCTGTTCCGGGGATTTGGGTTTTTCGGCCGCCAAGACTTACGATCTGGAAGTCTGGCTTCCGTCGCAAAATATCTATCGGGAAATCTCCTCCTGCAGCAATTTTGAGGATTTTCAGGCTCGAAGGACGGGGATTCGTTTCATAGATGAGAGAAAGAAAAAACGTTTTGTCCATACTCTCAACGGTTCAGGCCTTGCAGTTGGCCGGACCGTGGTGGCAATTCTGGAGAATTACCAGAACGAGGACGGAAGTGTGACGGTACCGGAAGTACTGGTTTCCTACATGGGCGGAATGAAAAGAATCGAACCCGGCTCATGAGTCTGGGGAAGGAGACAAAATGGACAACAACTGCAGATTTCAAGTAATTGACCATCCCCTGATCCGCCATAAATTGACCTACATCCGAGATCGTTTGACTGGAAAGAAGGAATTCAAAGAGCTGGTGGATGAGGTGGCAATGCTCATGGCATTTGAAATTACACGTGATTTTTCACTGGAAAAGGCGAGAGTACAGACGCCTCTGATGGAAACAGATTGCGAAGTGCTGGGAGATCTGCAGATAGTCCTGGTGCCTATTTTGCGGGCGGGGATCGGTATGGTTGACGGGATCATGCGGTTGATTCCTTCCGCGAAGGTGGGGCACGTCGGGCTATATCGGGATCACGAAACATTGAAACCGGTCACCTACTATTTCAAGATTCCGCCCCTGGCTGAAAATCATCAATTTATTCTCATAGACCCGATGCTGGCAACCGGCGGTTCAGCCATTGAAGCGGTGAACATACTGAAAAAAGAAGGAGTAAAGAACATCCGGTTCATGTGTCTGATTGCGGCGCCCGAGGGGGTACAGGCATTTTGTAAAGCCCACCCCGAAATTGAAGTGTACGCTGCGGCACTGGACGAAAGGCTCAATGACAAGGCATATATCCTGCCGGGTCTCGGCGATGCCGGCGACCGACTTTTTGGTACCGTATGAGCAGGAAGATTGGTTTAAATTAGATTTGAGTTTGAGTAGAGAATGATATTGAGAAGGAGAGAAAGATGAATTCAGAACACGGTTTTTTTCACCCCAGCACGAGACTTTACCGATTCACAATCCTTGTGTTTGTCAGCCTGCTGACTTACGGGAGTTACTTTGCTTACGATTCTGTCGGCGCGATCGCACCGACGCTTCTGAAAGTGCTGAATGTACCGAGAAGTGCAATCGGTACTATGTACACGGTGTACAGCATTGCGGCAATTCTCTCCGTATTCGTAGGCGGTATCCTGATTGATAAGATCGGAACCCGGGCAGCCAGTTTTATTTTTGCGACCCTGGTTGCCGTCGGGGCGGCCATTGTGGCATTTGCTCCCAATATTTACGTGCTTTATGCCGGACGCTTCATCTTTGGTGCCGGTTCTGAATCACTTGTCGTTGCTCAGAGTGCTATTCTAGCGCGCTGGTTCAAAGGAAAAGAACTTGCCCTCTCCTTTGGCATTGCGCTGACCATCAGCCGCCTTGGTACACTCTTTTCCTTCAATACTGAAGAGTTGATTTCCAAGTACTTCAATAACTACAAGGCAGCTCTCTGGGCGGCGGTAATTTTTACCCTTGTGTCTCTCGGTGCAGCTGCTATTTACTGGATCATGGACAAGCACGGTGAAAAGGTGATGGCGCTGGAAGATGAGGGGGCGGAAGACAAGATTGTCCTGTCCGACATCAAAAAATTTCCGAAATCTTTCTGGTACGTGGCAATCCTTTGTGTGACGTTTTATTCCGCTATTTTTCCATTCACGGCGCTTTCGACTGATTTTTTCCACGACAAGTGGGGTATTCCTTTGACGGCTGGCGGAAGCGGCGGCTTTTTGGGACAGGTGTTCAATAACATTATCCACATGTTTTCCACTGCGGGTGGTACAACAACGATCATCATTTTCGCCTCCATGGTTCTGGCACCCTTTGCCGGGCAGTTAGTGGATAAAATTGGAAAGCGTGCCTCCCTTATGACAGTGGGTTCGCTCCTGATGATTCCCAGCTTTATCCTGATGGCATACACGATGATTCAGCCCCGTTACCCGATGATGTTACTCGGAGCTGCTTTCGTTCTGGTTCCCGCTGCCATGTGGCCCGCCGTACCGCTGATTGTCCGCAAAGAAATGGTGGGATCGGCATTCGGGTTGATTACAATGATTCAGAATATCGGCCTGGCCCTTTTCCCTTATCTCAATGGAAAACTGCGCGATGTTACCCACACCTACACAGCGAGTATGCTCATGTTCGCCTGTCTGGGTTTCGTCGGCCTCATCTTTGCCTGGTTATTGAAGCGGGCTGATGCCCAGGAAGGCGGCGCACTGGAGAGACCGTAACGAGCCCTGTGCCGCGATGGGGACTGAAAAACTGAAATGGGCCGGGACCGGGAATCCGATATGAAACTAAAAACAACGGGGGGCAATCGCCCCCTTTCCGCTTTCCTGATGGATGTGGACAATACACTGATAGACATAAAGCGAAGGGACCACCAGTCCTTTTGTGACACAGCTGCGGAAATGGGATTTCCGACATTGGAGTTTGAGGAATTTGCCGAGATGCGGGTTTCAGGTGACTTGTCCCGTGAAATCGGAGCGGTTCTGTTATCCCGGGGCGGGGATCCTGAACGGCTAAATGATTTCCTCCAGGCCCGACATTCCAGACTGGATCGACCGGAGCTTTTTCAGCTTGACACGCTCTTTCCCGGTACCACACAGGTGCTTTACCGAATTTCGGAAAGTGGAATACCCATTGTGGCGGCAACCCTTCGCCATGAGGTAAAACTTCTGGAGATGGAACTCACGAGGCTGGGAATCCGGGACGCTTTTTCCGGGATCCTCACCGCAGGAGATATCCGGGAGCAAGCCAATCGTCCATATGAACCGGAATACGATTCTCTTTGTTACTACAAAGGTCTTGTGCTGGAAGAGGCCACGAAGCGTTTTGGACTGATTCCGAGGGAAACGGCATTTGTCAGTGACACGGAATTTGATATCAAAGCCGGGATAAAGCTGGGACTGATCACCGTTGCGGTAGAAAGCGGTTATGGCGAAAATGACCGGTTGCGGTCAATGGCCGATTTGTGTCTGCCCTCTGTGGCGGAGCTTTCAGATGTGTTAATGTTTAGAAATTGACGGACCTTTCTGTGGCTGTGATGGAACATTGGTGGAAATAGTGTAACGTTTACCTGTCCAGACCCTTGTCAGCTTATCCGGCAACGGGCGACTGTCCCGAGTTTCACGAACCAACAGTACCGGGACACCATTCCTCAACATCAGACTCAGTCTTTTCGCCCGAAGAAAAGTGGTAGATTGCTTCACTTCTTCAGGCAGTGTTTCATTGTCCACCTTTGTTTCCAATGGATTGATTCCGGTATAGAGAGTCAGACTTCGGGAAATGAAGCCATCGCATACCACATGAACCTTGCCGGGGCTTTGGGAAATAAGGACATTGATTACCTGAGCCAGAGGTTTTGCCGTTTTGACATACTTAAGCGGTTGAAAAGCAACAAGGTGTAGTATGAGGACCATAACCACCAGCACCTTTGTCGCCGTTGTCAGTATTGTCGCAACATGGTATTTTCGAACAAAAATCAACAGGAGATTACAAACCAGAATGGCGCAGGCAATTAGCAAGGCAGTTTTCTTTTCCGCAGGGTCCAACCCATTTATCCACCATACAAGTGCAAAGCCGATAAGCAGTGATTCTGCTCCTACATAAGTCAGCAGTGTGCCCTGGTACGACCTGTGATACACGAATCTGGCGGCAAGAATGGAAATGGGCGGAACGGAAAAAAGCACATAGAGAATCAGCTTGCTGGAAGGGATGGTGAAAAAGACAATGGGAAAGATAAACCAGGAAAGCAGCATGATGTTTTGCCAGGATCTGTTTTCCTGCACAGACTGAAACACACCTTCCAGTGCCGGGATAATCCATGGGAAAGTGACAGCTGGAAACAGATAGAGATAAAAGGAAACAGGTTGCGGGTGGCCGAATCCGTGGCTTGTAAAGCGGCTGAACATCTGTTCGACGACCAGATAGTTGAACGCTCCCGGCACACGCAGCATGATATAAATTGGCCACCAGAAAGCAAGGACAAAAAACAACAGGATTGGCAGAGGTCTCAATAATCTTTTTGAGGTTTCTCCATCATGTTCAATCCAGAGAAGAATTCCCACAATTCCACCCACAAGAACAGGACCGATCGGTCCTTTCACCATTCCTGAAAAGCCCAGTGCCAGCCAGAAAATCCAGGTCCCTGAACCTGTATTTTGAGAATAGAGTTTCAGAAACCCATACATTGCCAGGAGCATGAAAAAGAGTAGAAAAATATCCGTAGTGACAATTCGACCTGCACCGATGATAAGCGGACATGTTTCAAAAATAATGGCAGCAAGAAAGGCCTCAATATCCCTGTCTACAAAAAAACGTGCCAGAAAAAACACCAGCAGAGCGCATAGGATCCCGAACAGTCCGGAGAAAAATCGTGCTCCGGTTTCATTCACACCAAAAACAGCATATCCGGCGGCCACCAGCCAGTACACCAGAGGAGGCTTCGTAATATGTGCCATCCGGTTCTGGTGGGGTATGAGCCAATCACCGAACTGATATGTTTCATACGCAATTTCACTGTATCTCGCGTCGGAAGTCTCTGCAAATGGGATATGGGATTCCTGGAAAAAGAAAGAAAAAAATCCGAATATTACAACCACAGCCAGCAATGCGGCCCGTTTATTCTGTTTCATTGCGAATCTTTTCCAGATATTCCTGCCATTCGATGGGAAGGAGGTAATTTTTCCTTGAATTGCATTCCTTACAACAGGGAACCACGTTGCCCTTTGTGGTCCGGCCCCCCCTTGCCAGGGGTACCAGATGGTCCATTGTCAGTTCATCAGGGGGAAACTTTCCCCGGCAGTAATAGCAGATCCCGGTACTTCGCTTCCGTTTCCACCATTGGCTTTGCCGAAGTTCTCTGGCCTTCTGTTTTTCCCGGCGGATGTGAGCCGGGTCCGCCGCACTGAAAAAAACATCATTCATGGCGGTAGAATAGCATATTTCTGTGAGTGAAAGCACGGGTGCGTCTGTCTTTGCTTCGACTCCGCGGCGCTTCTTGTCACGTTCTGACAGCACGACCGGATTGGTCTGTGCAGACTGACGTCTGCTCCCAACCGGCATTTCGTTGCAGTCGCCTGGATACGAGCATCCGCAACCGCAACGAACTACCGATTGCCTGCTATCGCAGGTACCAACCCGTCATGCTTTACACTCCAAATGGCTATTCTTGGCTGAACTGAGTTTGTGTCCCGTCCCCTCCTTTGGCTTGACGCTCAAGTCTCGGGCCATCTGCACACGTTCATTCCCTCCGCTCCTCGTCACGTACGCATGTACTGTTCCTCATTCGCTCCAGTCCCGAAAGTGCACATCTCACCCAATCCATCGCGTTCGATCCCCAGGTTGGTGCGCTCAACTGAAGTTTCGCTCCCGTCCGGGATCGAAATAAGGAATTGTATACCTTTAATCAGAAAGTTCAGTCATGGCTGCTTCGCAGGCCGGGAGAGAACGAGAAGGCAAGAGGGAAGAAGAAGTGTTCTGTTTTCTGTGTTCGGTGTTCTGAGCGAAAAAGACGGAAAGAAATAGGACGGTCAATTCCCTGATGTTTCTTACCCCTACTCCAACCCCAACTCCTACTATGTTGATGGCGCAAAGCGCTTCAACAGCGAAAGGAGAGTCCGTCGTAGGCGACATGGATGTAGTCCGGGAGTTCGTTTTCGAGTTTGCTGTGGGAGATTTCATGGCTCATGTGGGTAAGCCAGGCTTGCTCCGGTTGAAGTTTTTCTATCAGTTGTACTGCCTGATCAACTGTGAGGTGGGAAATGCTGGGGGTATACCGGAGGGCGCCCACAACGAGGTGGGTGACACCGTACAGGCGGGAAAGTTCACTTTCTTCAACTTCAGCAAAGTCGGTTAGATAGGCAAAATTTCCAAACCGGTATCCGGTCACCGGCATTCCGCCGTGATTCAGATTCACACGGGTGACTGGCAGTCCGAAGAGTTCCTGGCTTTGTTTCAACTCGTGAAGCTGGAAAAGCGGTTTAACCAGTCGCTCGTCCCGGTCTTCTTCAAAAGCGTAGGAGAAGATATGACGAATGTTTTTCAGAGTGTAGGCACTTCCAAAGATATGGATGGGGCGCTTTTCCCGCAGCGAGTAGATGCGGGTATCGTCCAGGCCGAAGACGTGGTCGGCGTGGGGATGCGTAAGAAAGATTCCGTCAATGGTGGGAATATCGAAACGGAGAGCCTGTTGGCGAAAATCTGACGATGCATCGACCAGAACGGTGTGCTCACCGGTTTCGATTTTCAAAGACGCCCGGGTCCGCTTGTCTTTCGGATCGCTGGATGTGCAGACGGGGCAATTGCAGTTGATAAGAGGAACTCCCATGGAGGTTCCGGTCCCGAGGAAGGTGACGTTCATTGCGGGTTTTCCTCTTGGTCTTTTCTAAATGCTTCGAGGATTTCCAGGGCCTGTTCCCGGCTGAGTGACGGATCTGCCAGTTGTTTTTCGGAAATGACACCCAGTACCTGTCCCACTTCCGGGGAGGGGTCCAGCCCCAGTATTGTCATGACTTCCTCTCCGGAAATAAGTCTGGGCAGTTTTGTGATGGTTTCGGCTTCTCTCTGGTAAAAATCCAGAAAGTTCTTTACTATCTCAGCCATTCTTTTCGCACTTCCAGCGGAAAGGGGCCCTCGTGCCGACAGTTTGTCCGCATACGCGAGTAGTGCCAGCAAACGGCTGTCTTCCCGCATCAGGTTGATGAGTTTGCGGAAGGATTTTTCTGACCAGCCGTTCAGCATGAAGTTGAGAAAGAGCATGTGACGACGGACCAGCATGTAACCCCGTTCGGTGAGGCGTTTTGAAGGTTTGAGTCGCTCGATGTCCCGAAGAAAAAGGTTTGCAGAGACAAATTGGTGTTCTTTGAAGGTGCTAATGCCGCTTTCATTACGGGATGCGGTTTCGGCTTTTCCGACGTCGTGGAAAAGGGCAGCAAGGCGCAGGACGATTTTGTCTTCATTTGAAACAGGAAGCGGAATGATGTTCAGCAGGGAGGCCAATTCGTCAAGCCTGTATGTCCATGAGACAACTTCCAGGGTGTGGTCGAATGCGTTCAGGTGGTGATAGCCGTTCTGGGTGATATCCCGAATGCCACCGATTGCTGGAAAGAGTGTAGTAAGAATGGGGTGGGTCATTTCCGAAATGGCGTTAAAAGCATTGTCGTTGGCAAGAATTCTGAAGAGCTCTTCCCGTATTCGCTCCCCTGAGGGTTGTGAGAGAAGTGAAGCAGCCTTTCCTGCCTGAATGATTGTATTTTTGTCAGAGGTAAAATCAAGCTCTGTCTGGAAGCGAAAAAGCCGAATAATCCGCACCGGATCGTTTTCGAAGGCATCGGGCCGAACCGGACGGAGGTTTTCTTGTTCCAGATCTATCCGGCCGTCTGCCGGGTCCATAATTTCTCCTGTGGCTGGGTCCAAGGCCATGGCGTTGATAGTAAAGTCCCGCTGCATCAGGTTTTCAGATACTTCTTCAGATGACACGAATGTGAAATCAAGACTATGGGTCCGGCTCACCAGTCGTATGACTTCCGGGAAGGCGGCAGGGCGAACAATGTTCAAGCTGAGCGAGGCGGCCAGTTTGTTCATGAATTCTACAAATGTATCCATGCTTTCCCCAACAACGAGAAAATCAAGGTCTTTCGGCTTCTGTTCCAACAATAGATCCCGGACTGCCCCTCCGACAAGGAGGGGGGTCAGGGATGAAGTTCGAAAGATTTCGAGAACGTTCTGAAGTACAGAGCCGTCAGGCGTGGGCAAGTCGGATACCTTCCTCTAAGGCGTTTATCAGCACATCTGTACCTTCAAGTCCGATGGAAATACGAACCAGTTCTTCGGTAATGCCCATCCGCTTCTTTTCTTCTTCCGGAACCCCGCCGTGGGTCATGGATGCCGGGTGCTGGATGTAGGTGATGACTGAGCCAAGGCTTACCGCAAGCTCCATCGGCGTATCATGGCGGGCAAAGTAATTCATTAATTTCACTGCGGCGTCGTATCCGCCTTTCAGTTCAAAGGAGATCATTGCGCCACCCATCCGCATCTGCCGTTTCGCCAGTTCATGCTGGGGATGGCTGTCGAGAAAAGGGTAGATGGTTCTGGAAACCATGGAGTGCGTATCAAGGAACCGGGCGATTTTTTCAGCTGAAATGCATTGGTGCTTCTGGCGCACTGCCAGGTCCTGGACATTCTGAGCGTTGAGCCAGGAATCGAATGGGGAAGGCGTGGCACCCAGGTCCTTGTAGAAAACAAATGCGCTGTTCAACATGAATTCCCAGGGACCCATCAGGATACCGGCAATAGAAGATGAGTGTCCATTCACGTACTTGGTCATGCTGTGGATGACTATGTCGGCTCCGAGCCTGTAAGGCTGCTGGAGGTACGGGGAGCAGAATGTATTGTCCACAATCAATGGGATCTCATACTTCTCAGTCAGTTGGGACAATGCCCGGATGTCATTCAATTTCAATGTGGGATTCTCCGGTGTTTCTACGTAAATAGCCCTGATACGGGGATTGTCTTTCAATGTCGCGGCGACTTCGTCGAGATTGGCCGTGTCAATAAAATGCGCTTTGACACCATACTTTTCATCAAGATGGCGAAATAAGGAGTCGGTGCAACCGTACACTGTTCCCACGATGATTTCATCTCCGGTTGAGAGCAGGCTGAGGATGCAGGTGCTGATGGCCCCCATACCGGATGATGTGACCATTACGCCAATTGTGGGTTCTTTTTCGTCGGCAGCCAGGGCATTGTCGATAATATGCTGGCACTCCAGCTGGAACATGATTTTTTCCAGGTATTCTGTTGTGGGATTTCCCAGTCTTGTGTAAATTCGCGCGAAGGGCTTTTCCCCGGAAGGGGACACCCCGAGAAAACGGTTTCGGCCGTCTTCCACATTCTGAAAACTGAAAGTGCTTTGTTGAAAAATTGGCGGCAACCCGGTTCCCACTGATTTCGCGTTGAACAGGCCTTCATCCATGAATACCTGGTCAGTTTTTGCGTACCGGTGTTTCCGGTCCATCCATTTTTCCCACCAATTGTAGTAACTCATCCATTCACCTCGTTTCAATTATTGCTTTTTGTGTAACAGTGAACAGGGATCCACCGCTATAGATGCGCTGCGGCAAAATTCCCTTTCAATCCATTGTTCAATGAAAAAACTTTTATGTCAAGCGGGGCGACAGTTGCACTGCAGCCATCGCCGTGACTTGTGATTTGGGACTTGTGATTTGTTGGGAGGGAGTGTAGAAAAAGACAGGGAATTTGCATGGACAATGCATGCCTATTCTTTGATTTGTTGAACCAATCACAAATCACAGTTTACAAGTCACGATGCCTGCATCGCAGGCAAGATTTTTGTTGACGGGCTCAGATGGGTCTGGTATAAATACTTTCGTCTTTGAAAACATGAGCGGGTGTAACTCAGTGGCTAGAGTGCAACCTTGCCAAGGTTGAAGTCGAGGGTTCAAATCCCTTCACCCGCTCCATTTTCTTTTTTTTTGTCCTCATGTTCATGAGATTTGAGGCGACGTGGCCAAGTGGTAAGGCAGAGGCCTGCAAAGCCTTTATTCGCCGGTTCAAATCCGGCCGTCGCCTCCATTTTATATCTTCCAAACTTTTACAGAAAATACCCTATTAAATAGTAACTTTATGTTCGTTCGGCATATGAATGGAACCGTGTTGTCCGTATTGATAAGCAGGGGCAAAAAAAAGCCGGGCAGAAGCCCGGCTTTTCGCTTTCAATTTTGTAAGAAGAACTTACCAGCGGTCGCGCTTGGGGCGTTCTTCTCTGGGCTTGGAAACGTTTACTTTCAGTTCCCTTCCGCCAATATCCTTGCCATTCAGTGCTGAAATAACAGCCTGTGCTTCATCTTCGGTCGCCATATCGACGAAACCAAAGCCGCGTGAGAGACCGGTGTTACGGTCACTGATAATACGAACAGATTCAACTGCACCATGCTCTGCGCACATTGCGCGCAGCTCATCTTCCGTGGTAGAATACGGGAAATTACCGACATACAAACTCTGAGACATTCGAAACTCCTTGAAAAAAACATACGGAATGCCAATCTGACAACGTGACAGGCCGGACATGCCGCTGGGGAGATTATTGCACAAGGAAGATGAAATAGGAAGCTATTTCAACGTTTTTTTTCTACTTATTATTCAGCAAGGGGGCCGAAAGTATCGTAAAAGAAAGAAAAAAAAAGAGATGAGGGAGATATTGCTTTGCGCATATTTCTTTAAGAAAATGGAATTTGTTCTGTATTTTCGTATACTTGCTTTCAGATGGGAGTTTGTTGCATAATGGAGAAAGTTGAGAGCGAATGTGAAATTTGGAGGTAGGCATGCTGAAGTACTTGCCCGGATTCGTAAAAGGAATTCTTCTCTATGTTTTTCTGGCTGTACACACTCTGATGTGGGTACCCCTTATTCTGGTTTCAGCATTTTTCAAGTATCTATCTCCTTTTTCGGCCATGCGTCGGTTTTTCAACCGGGTTTTGGACAAAATTGCCATTTCCTGGATGGGTATCAATAATTGCACTTTCAGAGCGTTTCACCGGACAGAGTGGGAAATACAAGGAGTCAGCCATTTGACCCTGAGTGAGTGGTATCTAGTATTGCCCAACCACCAATCCGCTGTGGATATTTTTGCACTGCAAATGGGTTTTCACAGAAAAACACCTTTGCTGAAGTTCTTTTTGAAGTGGGAACTGATGTGGGTGCCGGTATTTGGTTTCATCTGGAAGGTACTGGATTTTCCCTTCATGAAGCGATATTCGAGGGAAACCCTGTTGAAGAAACCACATCTGAAGGGAAAGGACCTGGCAAAAACCCGGAAGGCCTGCGAAAAGTTCAGGGACATTCCGGTGGCAATCATCAATTTTGTGGAAGGAACACGATTCAAGCCTGAAAAGCAACAAAAACAGAAATCGCCTTATCGACATCTATTGAAACCGAAAGCCGGGGGAATCGCCTTTGTGTTGGGAGCCATGGGCGGGCAGTTGCATCGACTTCTCGATGTTACGATTGTGTACCCGGATGGTGTGGTGTCCCTCTGGCAGTTTCTCTGCGGAAAGGCAAGGAAGATTGTTGTACATGTGCGTGATTTGCCGGTGGCATCCGAGTTGATCGGGGATTATTTTAATGACATGGAGTTTAAGAAAGGGTTTCAGCAGTGGTTGAATGACCTTTGGGCTTTCAAAGACAATGAGATTGAAGAGATTCTTCTGGCTGAGTCCGGCCTGAGCATCGGCACTGATTGAAGTGTGATAAAATGAACATGATTGTTTTTGTGAAAAAGGAGAAGCAATGGCGGTTTTGATGGATGGCAGGACCTTGGCCCACAAAATTACCGACGGGATGAGGCAAGAGGTAGACGCTTCAGGCCTTCGTCCCGGGCTGGCTGTCATTCTGGTAGGGGAAAACCCCGCTTCTGCAGTCTATGTAAGAATGAAGGAAAAGGCGTGTGAAAAGCTGGGATTTTTTTCCAGTGGATTTCGACTTCCGGCGGATGTTTCTGAGGCTGAACTGACCACTTTGATTCTTCGGCTGAACAATGATCCCGATATCCACGGCATTTTACTGCAGCTCCCGATTCCCGGCCACCTTGATGAGAAAAAAATGCTGTCGCTGATTTCACCGGACAAGGACGTGGACGGGTTTCATCCGGTGAATGTGGGCAAATTGATGGTGGGGGACGAGTGCTTTGTACCTTGCACCCCCCGGGGAATCATGGCACTTATTGATGCGTACAATGTGGAACTCGAAGGGAAACGTGCTGTAGTGATCGGACGGAGCAATATTGTGGGAAAACCGATAGCCATGCTGATGCTGCACCGTCACGCCACTGTGACGATTTGTCACTCAAGGACAGTGGACCTGGCAGGACTGTGCCGGGAGGCTGATGTGTTGATCGCGGCTGTGGGTAGACCTTATTTTGTGGACGAAACGTTCGTGAAGCCCGGTGCAACCGTAGTGGACGTAGGCGTCAACCGGGTAGATGATGTTAAGACAGCATCACAGCTTTTTGGATTGGAAAGCCCGAAATTGCAAAAGATTAGAGACAAAGGCTATGTGCTTTGCGGAGACGTGAATTTTGAGGCGGTAGAAAGCAAGGCCGCACTGCTTACACCAGTTCCCCGCGGCGTTGGACCATTAACCATTGCCATGCTGATGCAGAACACCTTTGACTCTGCGAAGCGATTTGCTGAGAAGGGTTGAAGGTATAGAAAATCGTCGGAGCTGCGTTTCCGGATATGATCCGGGAAAGTAAAAAAAATATAAGTTACGAAGAGGAGTGATCAATGGCATTGAGCATTTATCTCGATGGAAAGTTCGTGGACAAAAAAGAAGACGCAACAGTATCGATTTTTGAGCACGGCCTGCTGTATGGGGACGGAGTATTTGAAGGCATTCGGGCCTACAATGGCCTCGTGTTCCGCCTGGAAGACCATATGGACCGGCTTTTTAATTCAGCTAAGGGAATTGATCTGAAAATTCCCGTTTCCAAGAAGGAAATGACGGAGCTGGTGCTTGAGACGACACGCCGGACCGGACTGGACGATTGCTACATTCGCCTTCTGGTGACTCGAGGGATCGGGGACCTGGGGATTGACCCCAGAAAGTGTGAAAAGGCTGCTATTTATATCATCGCGACAGGAATTGCCCTTTACCCGGAGGACCGCTACGAACAGGGACTCAAAGTGGTTACTGTTTCCACAAGACGTACCCGGCCAGATATGCTGAATCCTCAATTCAAGTCCTTGAATTACCTTAACAACATACTGGGCAAGATGGAAGCAAACCGGATGGGCGCGGATGAGGGAATCATGTTGAACGCTGAGGGATATGTGGCAGAGTGTACGGCAGATAATATCTTTGCCGCAAAGAACCGGGAGCTTTTCACGCCGCCGCCTTATCATGGTATTTTAGAGGGCATTACCCGCAAAGTGATCATCGAGATTGCAAAAGAGAACAATGTTCCAATCCATGAGCGGGGTATGGTGTTGCAGGATTTTATTGCGGCGGATGAGGTTTTTCTCACCGGGTCCGGCGCGGAATTGATCCCGGTTGTGGAGATTGATGGCCGACCGGTTGGAGATGGAAAGGTTGGAGACGGTTTTCGGGAACTGCGGAAATTGTTCCAGGAACGGACAAAATATGACGGTATCCCCTTCAAGTAAAACAGCAATTTCCGAAGTTACGGCCTCATCAGTTGGTGGGGCCTTTTTGATTGTGTATGCGCTGGGGCTCTATGCGGGCCAGAACTTTCTAAATCCGCTTGTGTGGAAAACTTTCGGAACTCTGGCCGCGATGGAGACAGTTGCAGCCATAATTCTGAAAGCGGATAGAAGAGTGATTGTTCTCTCAATGGTTCTGACCGGTGGAGCATTTGCCGGCAGTTTGACGATCCATCAACATGCTTTTTTCCCGATTGCGTTTATGCTGGCGGCTTCACTGGTTTTTCTCGGTTACCTAGTCTGGTTTTACCGTGAGAGCATCGGTTCCTTTGTGGGGCTTTCAGGTGCCATTTCGGGGGCAATTCTACTCTGGTTTCTCACTTCCCATTTTCTTCGCGCAACAAACAGCTTCGTGCTGGTGGGAGCAGGTTTGGCTTACATTATG
>CAZRHT010000060.1:0-15015 GCA_964599895.1 uncultured Holophagae bacterium | reverse complement strand
TATCAGGCCAGATAAATCGATGAAGCTGGCAGTTGAGTCGAACAGGGAGCCGGTCGTCAAGAATCCAGTCTGCCAGTTCTGCTGGAGGAAGTCCGGGTGTTACCGGGGAAAAGTTGATCACGCAACCCTTTTCTGTGAGCCTGTGTTCTGAAATAAAATCAACTGCCCAGTCATAATCTTCCCTGTGACAGAGAGTGAATTTAATCTCATCGGTTCTTTCCCGCATAAGCGGGATATTTGAAAGGCGGTTCTGGTGGACCATTCCGCTTCCCGGTGTTTTGACGTCCAGCATGATTCGGACATTGTCACGAACAAAAGGAGAAATGTCCATGGAACCGCCGGTTTCAAGTATGATTTGATGGTTATTATCCAGCAACCGCGTCAGCAGTTCCGGCAGTTCAACCTGTAGCAGGGGATCTCCCCCGGTAAGGTGAACAATGGGAAGGCCATTATTTTCAATAATTGTCAGGAGTTCCTCGATAGTCATCTCTGTGCCGTCTTCGTAGGCATAGGCGGTATCGCAATAGGTACAGCGAAGGGGACAACCGGTAAATCTGACAAAGAGCATTGGAATACCTGTCAGTGACGTCTCTCCTTCGATGGTGGCGAAGATTTCATTAACTTTCATCAGTCCGGTACAAAGGCGGCCACATAATCTTCGGTTTCATAGACTTCGACCCGTAAGACCCGATTGTTGCCGAAGTTACCCTGCAGGCTGGAGTAGAAAAACGAGGCGAGGTTTTCCGCAGTGGGGTTCAGCCCGGAAGACTGGAAGTAGGGGTGGTCATTGAGAACAATATGGTCCAGTTCCCTGGCTATTTCGTCCAGTTTCCCCTTCAACTGAGTAAAATCCACCAGCATTCCGGTTTCGTTGAGTTTAGTGCCCGACACTTCCACCACGACACGCCAGTTGTGGCCGTGGAGCCTGGAGCAGTTCCCTTCGTAGCCGGTGAGATGGTGGGACGATGAAAAACGCGTTTCGACCTTTACGCTATACATGGCAACCATTATACCTGTTGTCTCGCCCAATGCAACAGTATCGGAATGAGCAAGAATATTGTGGGTCATGCTTTGGAGTGGCCGTTTGAAAAATCAGGGGCCTGGACTCTTTATCGTTTCCGAACTCATCACCCTTCATTCTTTTCCTTTCTTTTCAGAACTATTCAATATTGACGATTCATCATCCACGAAAGCTCTGTAGCCACACTCCTTACTCATCACTTCTTCCATTCTCTCCTCAACCTCAACCTTGTATTCTTCCTCATCTTCTTCTCCCAGCCGGATGAGTTTTCGGTGGTTTCGGACTTTTTGAACAAGGAGCAGAACAACTGCCAGAAGGGTCATCAGGCCGAACAGCCCTTCATCCGATACAATCAGGTTCAGCAAGGTGTAGCGAGAAAGGTAGTTTTCCCGAAACATATAGAAAAAGAAGGACATGTGAATTCCGTAGGCGGAATCGAAGGCGGTTTCCATGTCCATGTTCTTCAGTCTCTTCAGAAAGATGGTCAGAGGAGGACGCCCCAGTTCACGGAGATAACTGACGAGTCCGCAGGAGAGGGGATATGCCAATTTTGCCGTGCTTTCTTTCTGAAACGCGGATTCTGGCATTAACTGGCGAAAATGTTTTACCGGCAGGCCCAGAAGAGTTCGGCCATCATTAATTGTGAAGCCCCTGCTGAAAGACTGGGCGAGTCCTTCGTCCAGCCATCGGGGAATGAGGGGGATGTTGTCGTGGAGGATGGCATGTACGGCTTCGTGGCGGAACACAGTGAGGATTTCAGATTCCGCACCCCGTCCCAGTTGTCGGGCGGTTTTAATAACGATGATTCGTTTCCCCGGCTCAAAAAAACCGTTTACCCAGCGGGGAGAAGGAAAAACCTCTGATTTCCCTTTGTTTGACGGGTCAATATACACTGGAATGGGGCGGGCAGGTTTTCGTAGTCCCAGTTCACTGCAGAATCGACGGGCAAAGCTGTCTGAATCGGCGGAGAGAATGGCGGCAAGACGGACATTCTCTTCCCGATAATAGATCGTGAAATAGCGGTTTTCAGAGGCAAGAAATGTAGTATTTGATGGCTGTGTTGCCAATGCTTTCCTGGGAAACAAGCCTACAAAGAACAAGACAAGTAAGATGGAAAACAATATCCGTTTCTTGCAGACGACGGGTCGGGCCGGTTTTTTTGAGCTGAGGGAAACCAATCTTACTATCATGGGGCCTCCTTGGCAGCCGGACGGCCCCCGGCTATCATTTTGCCGGTTCGGTGATGACCAGACGGGAAAAATCCGCGATGGTCAGAAACACTTCACGCAGCCGGGTCAGCATGGCCAGGCGGTTTTGCCGGATGGCGTCATCTTTGTCCATGACCAGCACCTCGTCGAAGAACCGATCCACGGTATCCGCGATCTTACCAACAGTCTTTAAGGCTTCATCATAGTCTTTGTCCGCAGTTAATCGGCCAACATCAGATTTCAGGGCGTTCAATGCGTTGTGGAGTTCGGTTTCTTCAGCCTGGCCAAAGAGTTCAGGGTTTACGTCCGACAAAACGTTATCTTTGGCGGCATCCAGTATGTTGTGGATACGTTTGAAACTGCCTGCAACCCGGAGGAAATCAGCATCTTTTCGCGATCCCTGGAGTGCTTTTACACGGTTCAGAGTGTCCAGCAGGTTTCCGTGGGGAATGGCAAGAACCGCATCAATTTCGTCGTAGGCAAAGCCCCGGGTGTTGAGCCAGAATCTTAATCTTGCATCCAGAATAGAGAAAATCTGTTCCTCCCACTTGTTCCGGGCGGTTTTCAGCACAGACTCAAATAGGGGCAAACAGTTTCGAACAGTCTGGTAGAGATCAAAATCCAGCGCTTTTTCCAGCACAATTCGAATGATGCCCTGCGCGGCCCGACGCAAACCGAAGGGATCCTTTGAGCCTGTGGGTACAATTCCGACTGCCAGACAACCAAGAAATGTATCGAGTCTGTCCGCAATGGCTGTCAGTTCCCCCTCCCGGGTCCGGGGAAGGTCATCGTCCATTGAGCCGGGAAGATAGTGGTCATAAATGCCCTGCCAGATGCCTTCCGGTTTTCCTTCCTCCTTCGCATACAGTCCCCCCATAATGCCCTGGAGTTCGGGAAACTCATATACCATGTCACTGGCAAGGTCGCATTTGCAAAGTTGTATGGTTTTCCCCAGTGTTTCTGCGTCGCAGGACACGAAGCGGTTGAAAATTTCGCCGATCTTCTGCATCCGCTGGATTTTATCACCATAGGTGCCGAGGTCAGTTTGAAATATCTGACGGTCCAATTTGTCCATCCGACTTTCAAGCGTTTTTTTCCGGTCTTCGTCCCAGAAGAACTGTGCGTCGTACAGCCGGGCTGCCAGTACCCGTTCACTGCCCAGTTGAATGTACCCTTCAGAGTCGTGGAAAGTTGAAGCTACAGCGAGGAATCGGGGTAACAATTTCCCATCCTTTCCCCGTGCGGCAAAATACTTCTGGTGTTCCTTCATGGATGTAATCAGTACCTCTTCCGGGATCTCCAGGAAGTCTTCTTTGAAAAGGCCCTCCACAACGAAGGGAATTTCCACAAGGTAACTTACCTCGTCCAATAGGGCTTCGTCCCGGATCACCGTGGCATCATATGTTGCTTCAAACACCTTGATCGCCTGTTGGATAGAAGATTTTCTGGCAGCTGAATCGATCTCCACATGGTTTTCCTTCAGTGCCGTTTTGTAGTCGGCGAAACTGGTAACCGGGATGTTCCGTTTACCCAGGATCCGATGACCCCAGGTTGTATTCCCAGCGGTAACGCCCGCATATTCGAAAACTAGGGGGGTTCCATTGAGCAGTGCACAGATCCAGCGAATGGGACGGACAAAGCGGACGTCGAGGTTACCCCACTTCATATTTTTGCGGAATGGAATTTTCTTCAGCCAGATTGGCATCAGTTCTTTCAGTATGTCATCGGTGTTTCTCCCGGCAACAAAAACATCTGCCGCCGCAATTTCCCCTGTTTTTCCAGGAATGTATCGAACATCATCAATAGAGATTTCATTTTTCTTTATGAAACCCAGCAATGCCCGGGAGGGAGTACCGTCTTCGTTCAGGCAGATGTGCTGTGGCGGTCCCTGAACCGTAATGGTCTGATCCGCTTCCTTCAGGTCAATTTCCGAAATGTGATACACCATTCGGGTTGGAGAAGCATAAGTTGCAATGGTACCGACATGGATATTGTAGTTGCCCAGGAGATTCTCGAGAATTTTTCTTCCTTCCTCCAGGGAGCCTGGAATCATCTTTGCCGGGATTTCCTCGCAACCGATTTCGATAAAGAATTCAGCCATTGGAAACCTCCAGATGGCTTTCGGCACAGGCACAGGCCAATGACCGAACCCGGTTAATGAACCGTGCCCGCTCCGTGACGCTGATGGCATTTCGTGCGTCCAGCACGTTGAATGCATGGGAACATTTCAATGCGCTGTCGAAAGCGGCTATGGGCAGCTTCTGCTCAAGAACTCTGAGGCATTCCGCCTCATACAGGTCAAAGAGCTTGAAATGAAGATCGATGTCTGCCAGTTCAAAACTGTATCTGGAAAACTCATATTCATCCCGTTTGCGAATTTCCCCGTAGCTGACCCCGTGCCCCCATTCCAGGTTATACATATTGTCAATCCCATTTATAAACATGCAAATACGTTCGATTCCATAAGTGATTTCCACCGAAACAGGTTTCAGATCAATTCCACCGGCCTGCTGAAAGTAAGTGAATTGGGTAATCTCCATTCCGTCCAGCAGTACCTGCCAGCCGACACCCCATGCGCCCAGTGTGGGAGATTCCCAGTTGTCCTCTTCAAATCGGATATCATGTTCTTCGGGTTTGATACCAAAGGCCTTCAAACTCTCAATGTACAAATCCTGTATGTTGTTGGGGCTGGGCTTCATAATTACCTGGAACTGATAGTGCTTGTAAACGCGAAAAGGATTTTCACCATAGCGTCCGTCTGTGGGCCGGCGGGAAGGTTCCACGTAAGCCACATTCCACGGGTTTTCACCCAGCACCCGGAGAAATGTGTGAGGGTTCATAGTACCGGCTCCGGTTTCGATGTCATAGGGTTGTGAAATCAGACAACCGTGATCCGACCAGAATTTCTGCAGCGACAATATCAATTCCTGAAAATTCAAAACATTATCCTTCCTTTCCCCAAGAGGTCCATTTCGTATCGGTTCCGATTGTACCGGATTTGCACGCCGCCGTCACGGGGGAAAATCAGGAAGGAGACTCACCGCAGAGGTCGCAGAGGACACTGAGGGAGAGGAGGAAGACGGGAAAAGAGGAGAATTCAACACAAAGGCCCAAAGCCACAAAGGTAAGATAGGGGATGAGATTTTCTCTCGCCAAGGCGCAAAGAACGCCAAGAAAAGAAAATACACACAAAAATCGTAAGTTTTTGTCCATATCCTCTTCTCTCTCCCTGTCTTCAATCAACCTTGCCTTCGCCTTAACCTCAACCTTTCTCCCGGAGTGGGCGTTCTGCGTGACGAGTGGGGCGGTAGTGAGGATGGCAGGATGAGGCAAGAAAAGCGATTACCTTTCTTTCTCCTGTCCGGTCAGAGCACCTCTTTCCCTTCTCTTTCTGTTACTCATCACTCATCACGCGGCGCTTGCGCCGGCTCAGCCTCAGATTTGTCTTTTTCTTTCGCATACAGGCTGTCGATCTCTTCCCAGTATTTTCCTTCCAGAACGGCGCGGCGTACTTCCATGGTTGGGGTGAGTTCACCCTTTCGAATTTCCAGCGGATGGTCCAGGACGACGAATTTTTTGACCCGTTCATACCAGGCCAGTTGCTTTTGTTTGAGGTTGATTTCCTGTTTCAAGAGCCGTTTCAGTTCCCGGCTGGGCAATAATTCATCCAGGTCTTCGTATGGGAGTTTTTCCTTTCGTGACCAGTGAAGAACGGCCTCCATGTCTGGAACAATCAGCGCTGCAATGAAATCCCTGCCTTCACCAATAATGCAGGCTTCGTCAATGTACAGGCTTTCTTTCAGCTTTGTTTCAATGGGAGCAGGAGCGATCTTCTCTCCTGAAGAAATGACAAGTATGTTTTTCTTTCGATCTGTAATGGTCAGGTAATTGTCCTTGTCCAGAAATCCGATGTCCCCTGTATGAAACCAGCCGTCTGCATCAATCATAGAGGCAGTCAATTCCGGAGCATCGTGATATCCGTCCATGATGGTATTTCCCTGAACTAGGATTTCCCCATCATCTGCAATGCTGACAGTTACTCCGGCAATCGGGGTCCCACAGGAACCCTCTCGGCGTTTCTCTGGAGGACTCAGTGTCACAACGAGGTGAGTTTCTGTAAGACCGTACCCTTCAATTATCGGAAGTTCCATGGCTTCAAAAAAACGGGCAGCTTCCCCTGAAAGGGAAGCACCACCGGAGATGGGATAACGGAGCGAGCCCCCCAGGTATCGATGGAGTTTTTCGAATACGAGTCGTCTTGCCAGGGGTCGCAGCAGTTTCAAAATGAGGTTCTTTTCCCCTTTCCGTTTTCCGTCAGCGAGACGATTACCCAGTTTTTCACCCCACCTGAATATTAACCGGCGAACGAACCCACTGTCGCTGACCTTGAGGCGGACCCCCGCGGTTATTTTGTCAAAAAACTGAGGGACGCTCACTATCATAGTGGGATGAAAGGCCTGCATATCTTCTACCACCGTTGTAATAGCTCGAGCATAAGCAATACAGCATCCCCGGTATATCGGAATCCAGTGACCGGCCACACGCTCGTACAGGTGGCTCAACGGAAGAAAGGAAAGAAAGATGTCCTCAGGTTTTAACGGCAGTACGGCTTCGGTGTTGACGATACTTTCCAGGAAACCATTGTGATGGAGGCGTACGCCTTTCGGATCCCCGGTTGTACCAGATGTATAAACGATTGAACAGACATCCTCCCGTTTAGTCTTATTTAATGTTCTTTCGAACCATCCAGGTCGCGCGGCTCTATGCTTATCACCAAGTCGAAGGACGCGTTTGAACACAGTCGTAGGACGGTCGGCATTCCGAATAGGCTCGAAGGTGAGAATTGTCTTCAGGTTTGGCAATTGGTCCTGAATTTGCATGACTTTCTCATAATGGTAGCGATTTTCTACAAAAATCACCCGTACACCGGAATTCATCAGAATGTACGCCATCTGGTCCGGTGACAATGTCTGGTAAACCGGAACGACAACTCCACCAATAGACATAACTGCGAAATCCACAATCGCCCATTCGATACGGTTTTCCGAGAGAATAGCAACCCGGTCGCGGCGTCTGATTCCCATTGCCGCCAGGCCGTGGGCAAGGTCTTCCACAAGATCCCCGAATTCCCGATATGACACACTGACTATTCGACCACCCCGGCGAAAGCGAAATGCATTTCGGTCCGGATATGTTTCAACCGTATCCATCAACATGTGGGGAACGCTCTGAAATGTCTTGGCTTCAGCTTTTTCGGGGTGCTCCATATCTACAATTTACCATAAATGGCACAATTTTTCGATGATTAGAAATGTTCTGTGTTTCATGTCCCTTATTCTGGAAAAAGAGGACAAGAGAATCCACTTTCCGTTGATTCTTGAATCGAATGTAGCAGTAATTGCCAACCCATATTTGTCTTTCGCTTCATTAAGAACACAGGCACTAAAGATGTGCAAAATACTATCAGAAGGCTACGTTTGGGGTTAAAGGTAGGGGTGATCCGGGAAGGAGAAAGATAACAGGTTCTTTATCTTGCACCATCTTTCAGAACGCAGAATACTGAACACAGAACACATTTTTCCCTCCGATTTGATACAATACCCGGGTAGTCATGATCTTACAAATAGCAGGGGAGGGAAGATGGCAAAACGGGCAGCATTTTCAGTTCTTGTATTGGTGATGTTTGTTGCTGCAATGGCACAGGGAACGAGACCGGTTCGGGACCCCATCGGTTATGTGTGGTCGCCAAATCCAATGAATCGGCTGATGAATTATCTCCTTGCCAGCTGTCATTCGGATGCTGACTTGCCGACCCTGGTGGCTGGCATCTGTCCCCATGACGATTTTCTTTATGCGGGGCCGGTGTATCTTCCCATTATGCGACGCATTCAAACAAAAGAAGTAATTATTTTCGGAGTGACCCACCATGATGTGCGGATTGCGATGAAGGATCCGAAAAATGTGCTGATTCTGGATTCCTATGACAACTGGAAGGGGCCGTATGGACCTGTAGAACTCTCACCGTTTCGAGAAATTCTGAAAAGGAAACTGTTGCCGAAAGATTGCATTGTCAGCAACAAGGCCCAAAGTCTGGAGCATTCCATAGAAGGGATGGTCCCGTTTCTCCAATATTTTAACCGGAAAATCAAGATCACACCGGTGATGGTTACGGGAATGTCATTTGAACGGATGCAAAGGCTCTCTTCCAAAGTGGCGGAAATTATTATTGGTTACATGAAGGATAACAATCTGGAACCGGGGAAGGACGTGTTTTTCCTGATTTCCTCCGACGCCAATCACTATGGAGAAGACTTTGACAACACGGTTTTCGGAACCGGGGAACAAGGACACGATGCAGCAGTGGCGAACGACTGGCGGATTGCCCGGGAACTCTTGTCAGGAAAGATTACAAAGCAGAAGATACAGGACGAAATGAAAGCGACTTCAGAAGGAAAGGCATTATGGTGTGGACGGTATTCCATTCCCTTTGGGATGCTGACTACCCTGAAGGTACTGCGGGCGTTAGCGCCGGAACAACAGATGAACGGACAGGTGCTGCGGTACGCGGACACCTATAGCAACGGACCGATTCCGTTGAGAAAAACCGGGTTTGGCGTCACCGCTCCCTTCTCATTGCAGCATTGGGTGGGGCACCTTTCTGTGGGTTACTGGCTCGATGATGACAAAACGGCAGTGGCGAAGGTGAGGAAATAGAATGTGTGGTTCTACCGACTCTTTTCTACAGGATCAGTTGTCGTCGGATAGCGGAGCCAGAGTCTGTTTCGGTTGCGGTGCCGACAATGCCAATGGACTCAGAATCAAGAGCTGGATGGATGGAGAGACATGCCTGTGTCATTTCCTTCCCAAACCGCACCATACAGCGTTTCCCGGTGTCGTAAATGGTGGAATCATTGCGACAATACTGGATTGCCATGGAGTCTGGACAGCAGTTGGTCACTACAAAAAATTTCACGATGAAGATGTTATGTTTGTGACGGCAAAACTCTCAGTTGAATATCTGAAACCAACACCAATCGGGGAAAAGTTGTTGGCAAAGGGAAGGGTGACGCGAGAGGGCAGGCGGTCGGCAGGTGTGACGGTTGACCTCACGGTAGGAGAACAGATAACAGCCCGTGCGGAACTGGTGGTCGTGCGTCATGACCGATCTGGTGTTTCAGGGAGATCTAACTGATTGATAGATAAGAGAATGTGTGGTAATGTTAACAGGCACGAAATGAAGTCAAGGGGAAACAGATGAAAGTCGTTGTCACAGGTGGTGCCGGGTATATCGGTTCCCACGTAGTTCGACAACTGATTTCCAGGGGTGATGATGTCCTTGTACTGGACAATCTCAGCAACGGGCATCGGGAGTCGGTGGGAACCGCACGTCTTGAAGTCATGGACCTTGCTGACAATGCTGGCCTCAACCGGGTGTTACGGGAGTTTCAGCCGGCTGCTGTGATGCATTTCGCCGCCTTTATTGAGGTGGGAGAATCGGTACAGAATCCTTTGAAATATTATCGAAACAATACAGCAAACGGACTTGCTCTACTGGCGGCCTGCAAAGATGCCGGGGTTGAAAAGTTCATATTTTCGTCCTCGGCCGCAGTGTATGGCACGCCGGAAACCGTGCCCATTCGCAATACGGCATCCCTTCACCCCATCAACCCCTACGGTTTTTCAAAGCTTTTTATGGAACAGGCTTTGCGGGACTTGTCCGCATCGACCGATTTTCGTTTTGTGGCGCTTCGCTATTTCAACGCGGCCGGTGCTGATCCTTCGGGCGAAATTGGGGAATCTCATAATCCTGAAAGCCATCTGATTCCACTGGTTCTGAAAGCTGCTTCTGGAGAACGTGGGAACATTAAGATATTTGGCACCGACTATTCTACATTGGATGGTACCTGTGTCCGGGATTATGTTCATGTAAATGACCTGGCAGACGCCCACCTGAAAGCACTGGATTATCTGAAGGGTAGTGGCGCAAGCCGTTTCTTTAATTGCGGGTACGGCCACGGCTATTCGGTTCGCGAAGTTGTGGAGACTGTTCGACAGGTGACCGGAAAGAACTTTTCCGTTCTGGAAGCACCTCGAAGGGCTGGCGACCCTGCGGAACTGGTAGCGGACAGCAGCAGAATGAAAGAAATTTTGAAATGGAGGCCGCAGTTTGACAATCTGGTTACCATTGTGCGGACCGCATGGAACTGGGAACTGAATCGGAGGTATTGATGATGAAAGGAATTGTTCTGGCAGGTGGCGCCGGGACGCGGCTCTACCCCGCCACCCGAATGATGTGCAAACAATTGTTGCCAATCTATGACAAACCCATGATCTACTATCCGCTTTCCACATTGATGTTGGCGGGAATTCGGGAAGTACTCATCATATCCACCGATACGGACTTGCCGCGTTTTCAGGCGCTGTTTGGCGATGGAAGCCAATTGGGCATGTCTTTTCAGTACGCCGTTCAAAGCGAACCAAAGGGAATAGCCGATGCCTTCAGGGTGGGCGCGGATTTTGTGGGAAATTCTCACGTGACACTGGTTCTGGGAGACAACGTATTTTACGGACACGGCCTCTCCGATCTTGTGAAGACGGATGAGAAGCGGGTCGGGGCGACTGTTTTCGGGTACCGTGTCCATCACCCGGAACGCTATGGAGTGATAACGATGGATCAAAACGGCAATGTGACGGGACTGGAGGAAAAACCGAAACATCCCCGATCCAACATTGCGGTGGTGGGGCTTTATGTTTACGACAATGATGTCCTCGAAATTGCGAAAGACCTGCAGCCTTCTGCCAGAGGAGAGCTTGAAATAACCGATGTCAATCGGATTTACCTGGAGCAGGGACAACTTAACGTTCGTCTCATGGGACGGGGCTATGCCTGGCTGGATACTGGCACCCATCGGGACATGCTGGACGCTTCTACATTTATCCGCACCATTGAGGACAGGCAGCATATGAAAATCGCCTGCATTGAAGAAATTGCATGGCAAAATGGCTGGATTGATGATGATGGTCTGGCTGATCTGGCAAAGCCGTTGATGAACAGCGGCTACGGGGACTACCTTCTGGAGCGTCTCCGTGACTGACCTGATGCTGCCGCGGGGATTATGTCCAGGGAGTGGAGAACAGTTTCCGGCAATATTCTGGAAACGGTTCAAAGCAACGAACGAGGATGAATAGAATGGCATTCTTATTTAGAAATCTGGACAGTATGCCGGATGTCATAGTGATAGAGTCGGAGGTGTACCTGGATAAACGAGGATGGTTCAAGGAAACCCATTCTGAAGAATCCTTTAACCGGGTTGGAATCGGCCCCTTTGTGCAGGACAATGTCTCTTTCTCATCTCAAAATGTTCTCCGTGGCCTTCACTTTCAATTGCCGCCCAAGGCCCAGGGAAAACTTGTGCAGTGCCTGGCGGGTGAAATCTGGGACGTGGCGGTGGATATCCGGAAGCACTCTCCTGCGCATGGCCGGTGGGCAGCTGAAAAACTGACTGCGGAGAACCACAGGATGCTCTGGTTACCCCCTGGATTTGCCCACGGTTTTGTTGTCCTTAGTGAGACGGCTCTTGTATTGTATAAAGTTACTTCTCCCTATGCACCGGAGTTGGATCGTGGTATTCGCTGGGATGACCCGGATCTTGCCATCGACTGGCCCATCTCATCCCCGGTAATTTCTCCGAAGGATGCAGCTTTACCGCTCCTTCGGGAGTGGGTGTAGGAGTAGGAGTAGGGGCAAGAACAAAGAGATGGAGTTGGCCAATTTTCACTGATTTCCGAAACAGGGAGGTAAAGTGGATACCGGAAGTAATGACAAACGATTGCTACCAATTCAGAGAATTGAGGATTTGGAAGTTTTCAAGAAAGCGCATAAAGTAACACTTTCTGTGTATCAACTTACTCAGAGCTTTCCTTCTTCAGAAAAATTCGGTCTCATTTCCCAACTTCGACGCGCCTCCTCTTCCATTTGTGCGAATCTGGCAGAGGGTGCGGGGAGAGGAACCAGAGGAGAACTGCGCCATTTTGCTCAAATATCAAAAGGTTCGAGCCGAGAAGTTGAATATTTTCTTAAACTCGCTGTAGACCTTGGCTTTCTCGAGAAAAAAGCGGGAATAGAAGTATCATCTGAGCTGGATGTGATCCAGAAAATGTTGTACAGGCTCATTCAAACCTTGAGTGTGGAGCCATAATTATGACAGAAAACCATTCTGCTTCATCCCCCAATCCAACCCCTGCCCCAACTCCTACTCAATTGTCGGCTTCGCCGACAATCTGGCTGACGGGTTGCCAGGGTATGCTGGGTAGACAAGTGGCCGCGGAATTATCCAGATCCGGGGCTTCGTTTATTGAGACCGATATTGAGTTGGATATTTCAGATGAAAAGGTCGTGATGAACTTCATGGCAAGGTACCGTTTCAAATGGATTGTTAATTGTGCCGCGTATACGGCTGTGGATAGAGCGGAAAGTGAACCGGAAATTGCGCTGAAAGTGAACGGAGCTGCTCCCGGCATCCTGGGGAAGGCTGCCAGCCTAAGGGGAGCAAACCTGCTCCACATATCCACCGACTACGTGTTCAATGGCCAGTCCAATGACCCCTACCTGGAAACCGATGCGACGGATCCGGTCTCTGTTTACGGCAAAACCAAGCTTGCGGGAGAATTGGCGTTGATGAAGGCGTGTTCCAATGCCATCATCGTACGAATCAGCTGGCTCTACGGTATCTATGGGCGGAACTTTGTTGAAACCATGTTGAAGCCCATGGAGGAAAAAGAAGAAATACGAGTGGTGGCCGACCAGTTGGGGGTACCAACCTATGCTGAACTGTTGGCCAGGAATGTTGTGTCCCTGATCGGGCAAGACATTGCAGCACCCGGTATTTACCATTACCAGGACAAAGGCAGGATTTCATGGTATGGTTTTGCCAGGGAAATCCAGCGACTGGGTCTTGCCCATGGAATTCTGAGCAAAAAATGTCGAATAATGCCGATAACCACAGAAGCGTATCCGACTGCGGCAAATCGGCCCCTTTTTTCCGTTCTCGATACGGAAAAGGCTCGAAAGAAGCTGGGTTTTGTGGTGAAGGGTTGGAAAGAGAATCTGGAAAGCTATTTTGAGGAAAGGAAGGAGTGGCGAAGATGAAACTATCCGGAACCGTTCTCGTGACGGGGGGATGCGGATTTATTGGTTCCAATTTCATTCGTTATCTGTTGGATAAGACCGATTTTTCCGGTGATATCATCAATCTGGATAAGTTGACCTACGCCGGGCATCTGGAGAATGTGACTGATATTCAATTGAACTATTCGGATCGATATCACTTTATACGGGGAGACATAGCGGACAGAAACGTTGTGGCCAATATCTTTCATGAATTTCAGATAAGAACAGTGGCCCACTTCGCGGCGGAATCTCATGTGGATCGGTCCATTACCGGTTCCGCTCCTTTCATGGAAACCAATATTCTGGGGACATGGACATTGCTGGAAGCGGCTCGGAATGCCTGGGGAAATCACGCCGATCCCGAGCAATTCCGGTTTCATCACGTTTCCACAGATGAGGTCTTTGGGCAGTTGGGACCAGATGATCCGGCATTCTGTGAATCGACGCCCTACGATCCCCGGAGTCCCTATTCCGCGTCCAAAGCATCTTCTGACCATCTGGTCCGTGCATGGCAGCACACCTATGGACTTCCCGTGACTATCTCCAACTGCTCCAATAACTACGGACCATACCAATATCCGGAAAAACTGATTCCGGTGGTCATTCTGAATGCCATGGCAGGGAAACCTATTCCAGTGTATGGTGACGGCGGGAATATCCGGGACTGGCTTTTTGTGGAAGACCATTGCGAGGCTTTGTGGCGGATACTGGAGTCGGGCGTTCCCGGTGAAACTTACAACATTGGCGGAAACTGCGAAGTGAAAAACATTGACCTGGTCCACACCATCTGTGACATCCTGGATGAGGTTCGTCCCCTCTCGAGAAGTGTGAGTGTGAGTGCGAGTGCAAGGAAGAATGAGGAACCAGAACCCATCTCCGATCTGTCAGAACACAGAACACAGAACACAGAACACCTCCCATCTGCCACTCATCCCCCATCCACCATCACCCATCAATCATCACCCATCACTTCCTACACCGATCTTATTTCCTTCGTTACCGACCGTCCGGGCCATGACCGGCGGTACGCAATGGATACGGATAAAATAAGACAAGCACTGGAGTGGACTGCCGGAACAGAATTTCGGAACGGTCTGACCCGCACAATCCGATGGTACTTTGAAAACAGGAAATGGATTGATGCGGTTCAGAAATGAGATATGTGGGTTACAGTTTTTGTCAGGAAGATCTACCGGATCGTTCCATCTGGTATAATCCTGTGATGAAATGATATATGGTTGAGAAGGTGGGGAAATGAATGAATTGAGGAAAACTTCTGTTGTACGGGATTCTGATGAGATAAATCTGGAACAACTGTTAGCCCCGATGGTTCATCACTGGAAATTTATTGTGGGAATTTCTCTCGCCGGCACATTGCTGTTCGCGGTGCTGTTCTATTTTTTTGCTCCACGGGTGTATATGAGCGCAGCGGATATGGTAGTGATGCCACCCAAGTTCAAGACGGAGTTTCAGGAGAGTAGTCCCAATGTCCAGTATTACAAAACCCTTGTCGAGTCCCCCGCTCTGCTGGCATCGGTGGATAGAGAGTTGAGAGGAAAAGGTGTTCTGGAAGAAAACGACCGCGAAGGGAATCGTTGCTTCCATCTCTGTGGGTA
>CAZRHT010000059.1:0-15574 GCA_964599895.1 uncultured Holophagae bacterium | reverse complement strand
CGGAGGTTCGAACATGGGTTTTGCTCCGGTATGAAAGACAATAATCATCAAGAGTCCCAGCGGGATATACGAAAGCCACAAAAGTGTACCTCCAAGTTTCTGGTACAGTATTCCACCAATGGCCGGGCCAAGAACCAGTGCTGTTGAAAATGACAGGGAGTAGAGCCCCATGTAGCGGCCCCGGCGCTTTTCCCCCGCACGGATGGCCACCATTGCGGAAAACTGAGGAAACGACAGAATCTCTCCGATGGTCCAGAGTACCACGGTGAAAGCCGCAAAAAGCCCGGATTTCCCAAAGGGAAGTAGAGCAAAGCCCAGCGCAAAGAACAGAATGCCCACGCTTACCATGCGAAGCGGTGCCACCTTGTGAAAACGGGAAATTAGTGGCATTTCCACTGTGGCGCAGATAATGGCATTCATGGCAAAAAGAAGTCCAATGGCGGTTGCGTGAAGTCCGTAGGTCGAATCCATAAACAGGGGGAATGTACTGAGAAGCTGCATATACAGCATTCCGTAGCAGAGAAGTACCAGCAGAAAAAGAAGAAAAGGGAAATCCTTCAAGGCAGACCCTGTCCCGAAGTTGTCATTTGTTGCCTGTGATTCTTTTCGGGATGGTTCCGTATAGAAAAGCAGGAGGACCATGGCAGCAACCATGCACGTCAATCCATCTACCCAGAATAGAAAACGGTACCCCACCAGCACCAGCACGCCTCCTACAGCGGGGCCGATTGTAGCGCCAACGTTAACGGCAAGGCGATTCAACGCATATCCACGTGCCAGTTGATTCGGCGGGCAGGAATCCGCCACTGCGGCCGAATTTGCCGGCCGGAATGCTTCCGCCACGACTCCGATGATCGCCATCATGGCCTGAATTGTGCGGAGAGAATGAAGGTGGCCCAATGCGATGAAACCCAGGCCATTCAGGAGCAAACTCATCCATTGAATCCGTTTGTATCCCAGTCTATCGGCCAGAAATCCCCCTGCCACTGTACCTGCCATGCCGCCGAACCCGTACATACTGATTGCCAGCGCAGCCTGGGCTGGTGAAACTCCCATTTCGTTAACCAGATAGAGCGTCATGAACACGAGTACCATAGATCCGCTGCGATTGATCAATACGACCAGTGCCAGCATCCAGGATGCACCGGGAAGGCCTTTGTACGATTGTAGATAACGGTTCCAAGTTTTTTTAATCACCATTCACTCTCTCTATTTCCATCATCCGGGATTATACCTGTAATATGGCGACAGAATAGGAAAATTTCAATCTGTTATCGCTGATACGTGTCCTCGCGACTCCAAGCGTCATCAACAATTTCAGTTTCTCAGAGCCAATCCGGGCCGCTAAACTCTTTCCTTTGTTTTCCATCATTTTGCACGGTCACTGCAGTCAGAGTGTGAGTGTGAACAAGCACGCGCAAAGATGGGAAACCACTATTTACTTCATCTGAAAAAGACTTTTCATCCACTATTTTCTTCCAGGGCCCGCGACAGTTCAAAAAACATTGTTTGACTTTACAAAAACGGAATGTTATAATTTCATTTGTAGGCTACGATATAGGCCTGATGATTTTCCTTGAAATTCGCGGGTGTCTATTGTAGCTTCAGTCGGTGACGTCGGCCGGGTTAATCTCATACAGCAACAAAAGACCGGTCGATTCGTTTAACATCCTGAGCAAGATAGAGCTCAAACGAAAAACACGAAGGAGTGACAGAGGATGAAGAAACAAATGAAGACAATCGCATTGGTATTACTAATCGCACTTGGGGTCACCAGTTCAGCTTACGCATTTGATGCCTTGAAGAAAGGCGTGGAACCGGGTAAGTGGACGCAGGACCTCTCCGCGGCTACAACCTATGCCAAAGACAACAACCTCCCCATCATGATCATGTTTACAGGGTCGGATTGGTGCTACTGGTGCAAACTGATGGACAAGACCGTTTTTTCAGGAAATGAGTTTTTCGATTGGGCCAAAGACAATGTCGTTCTGGTTGCAATTGACTTCCCGAGAGATAAGAGTAAGGTTCCTGCTGAGTTCCAGTCTCGCAATAAACAGCTGGGAGATGATTTTAAGGTCCGTGGTGTCCCAACCTACGTGTTCTTGAAGCCGGACGGCAAAACCGAAATCGGCAGACTGGGCGCAGGAAAAGGCAAGACTCCCAAAAGTTTTATTGAAGAAATCAAACAGCTTCTGAAGAAATAGAACAGATACAGGTTGAAAGCGGGTCAATGCCCGCTTTCTTCCATTCATAGGGGAAAACGTGCAATTATTTCTGAATCTACTGCAACGATTTGTGATTGAAACAATATTTCTTTTCAATGAGATGGCAATCTACCTGCTTCTCGGGTTCTTTCTCGCCGGGTTGATTCATGCCTTCCTGCCCAGCCACAGGATTGAAGCTGCTATCGGCCGGCCCGGCATGTTTTCTTCATTGAAAGCGGCTCTTTTCGGTGTTCCCATGCCGCTTTGTTCCTGTGGTGTGGTTCCCACGGCGTTGTCTTTAAAGAAAAGCGGTGCCACCCGTGGGGCCGTCGTTTCGTTCCTCATCGCAACCCCGCAGACGGGTGCGGACAGCATTGCCGCCACATGGAGTATGCTGGGCCCGGTGTTTGCGATTTTCAGACCCTTTGTGGCATTTGTCACCGGTACCATCGGCGGCTCTATCACCGACCTGGGTCAAAGGGCTGAAGAAAGCACCGCAGCAGAAGACAAACTGAAAGCAGACGCACCCAAAACCGCCAGAGAGCGGATTCGTCTGACTTTCAGCTATGGGTTTGGTCAGCTTCTCGGAGATATCGCCAGGTGGATCGTGATTGGAATCCTCATTGGAGGACTCATAGCAGCATTGGTTCCTGAACAGTTTTTCCACCAGTTTATCGGGAACCCGGTTCTCGCCTATGGACTCATTCTGCTTGTAAGTGTTCCGATTTATGTCTGTGCCACCGGCTCCATCCCCGTTGCGATGGCTTTGATCATGAAAGGGCTTTCACCCGGAGCGGCATTTGTATTTTTGATGGCGGGCCCCGCAACCAATACCGCCAGTCTGGCTGTCCTATGGAAAACAATTGGACGGCGGGCCACTTTGATTTATCTGTCGACCATTATTGTCGGGGCGGTCCTGGGTGGTGTAGCATTTGACGCATGGTTCTCTGCCATCTTTGCGAAGAGTTATGCCGCCGTTCACCATGTCAACGGATGGTTTGAATGGGTCAAGACCGGAGGATCTGTGGTTCTGGCGCTCCTTCTGGTACACTCCCTCTGGCCTGGTAAGAAGGAGGACGCCTGTGAAATTCCGGAGACAACGCCAAGCATGGAGATAACTGTTCTGGGTATGACCTGCAACCATTGCAAAATGACTGTAGAAAATGCCGCTAAATCTGTTCACGGCGTCACGGCAGCGGAAGCAACACCGTCTGAGAACACGCTTAAGATTTTTGGTCAGGCGGATGAAAAGGCCATCAGAAAGTCGGTGGAAAATGCCGGGTACACCACAACGTAGAAGCTTTTCGGTGGTATAGTTCCATAACCGAACATGTCCAAAAGGCGGCGCTATGGCAGACCGGTCGGAAAACCTCCCTTCTCTCCTGACTTCCCATGGAAAAACCATTGAGATCCAGGTAACCGATACGGATATTCTCTTTATGCGTCGTTTCTGTGAAAATCCAGAAGGAAAACCGATTTTGATGGTCCATGGCGCCATCGAAGACAGCCACATTTTTTACTCTGAATCAGGGAAGGGATTGGCCCCCTACCTTGCCAGACATGGATTTGATGTTTATGTGGCTGATTTTCGCGGACATGGCGGCAGTAACCCGGCTATCAGCAAAGAAAGCCGCTACGGACAATACGAAATGATCTGTGAAGATTTTCCAGCCATGCTACGGACCGTCCGGAGGGAGCGGGGGAATGTTCCTTTTTCAGTCGTGTCCCATTCATGGGGAGGAGTAATTGTATCTTCCTCACTGAGCCGGTTTCCTGAGATGCGAAAAATGGTATCCTCTCTTGTATATTTTGGTTCAAAACGATCGATTCGGGCACGTAACCTGAAAAAGTTCTGGAAAATCAATTTGTTATGGAACATTTTCGGTTCCATATTGTGCCGTATTTACGGCTATTTACCTGCCAGACAGTTTTCCTTTGGCGCAGACAATGAGACGAAAGGGTATTTCCGGGAAACCGTTCAGTGGATTCGTCCAGGGAACTGGGTAGACCCACGGGACGGCTTTGATTATGCCTCTGCAGCAAAAGAAACTGCTTTCCCCCCCGCACTATTCATCGCAGGCGCTGGAGATAAATGCCTCGGATTTCCCGATGATGTCAAGGCATTCATAGGCGAGCATGGAAGAAGCCAACCCTTTCAATTTCTTCTCCTTTCAAAGCAAAACGGAAATCTCCTGGACTATGGTCACATTGATATGCTTACGGGAGAGCAAGCCGAACATGATCATTTTCCGATCGTGGCAAAATGGCTTCTGGACCCAACCCTTTAAGAGTCAGTGTCGCTACCGGGACTCTGGCTCAACATGGCGCGAATTTGATGGGCAACTGTATCGATGGTATAGGGCTTGTAAATTAAAACATCTGGTATTCCACCACGCCCGGTTAGAAATTCATCGGTATAACCGGTGGAAAAAATCACTGGTATGGAAGGGAATCGGGATCTGAGAATCTCAGCCAATTCCATTCCACCCATTTCCGGCATGATTACATCGGTAAATACGAGGGAGATTTCACCAGACTGTTTCTCAAGCACTGCAAGAGCTCTTTGACCGTTTTCCACCGGCACAACCTGATAGCCCAGCCGATTGAGCCCATCTGAGGTGAACCTGCGAACCCCATCATTGTCTTCAACCAGCAGAATCGTTTCTTCCCCCTTTGCCTTCAAATCAGCCATCTGCTCCGGCTGCTGATCCATCTGTATTTCCCCTTCAGCAATGGGCCAGAACACACGGAACGCTGCCCCAAGTCCGGGAGAGGAATGCACGTCGATAATGGCATTGTTTTGTTTCAGGATTCCATAAACGGTAGCCAATCCCAATCCTGTACCCTTTCCCATGGGCTTGGTCGTAAAAAAGGGCTCGAAAATGTGATCCATCAATTCTTCTGACATACCACAACCGGTGTCCGCAACCTCCAGCAACGCAAAAGTACCGGGTGAAACGCCTTCAAACCGATGGGCATGCCGCTCATCCACAAACACCTGTCCGGTGATGAGGTTAATATTGCGGGGCGGGGGTTGCTTGGCCATGGCATCATATGCATTGACTACCAGATTCATCAGAATTTGCTGGATCTGGCTTTCATCCGCAAGAACAGGAAGAATGTCCCGGGTCGTTTTCAACTCAAAGTGAATATCAGCCCCGATAAGGTGTCTCAGCATGCTATCCATTTCCACGACAACTCTGTTCAGGTCGAGAACTATCGGCTTAATCATTTGCCTCCGACTGAACGCCAGCAATTGTCCGGTCAATTTTGCCGCTCGTTTGCCCGATGTGAGAATTTCAGTGAAATGATGGTGAAGCACACTGTTATCCCGGGATTTAACTGTTCCCATTTCCGCATTTCCAACAATAGTTGTAAGAATATTATTAAAATCATGGGCAATTCCACCTGCAAGTTTCCCAATCGCCTCCATTTTTCGACTCTGGTTCAGCTGCTCTTCCAATTCCACTTTTTCCGTAATATCCATTTTTACGGCTGCATAGTGGGTCACCTGTCCGGCCTCATTCTTCAGGGGAAATATCAACGCTTCCTCCAGGTAAAGCGCCCCATTCTTCCGCAAATTATACAAACGACCCCGCCAGTTTTTCCCATTGGAAAGGGCCGTCCAGATTTCCCGGTAAGTGGCCGGTGGCGTTTTCCCACTCTTGAGAAATCGGGGATTTCTCCCAATTGTCTCGTCTGCAGAATACCCGGTCATTTCTTCAAATCCCCGATTGACATATACAATATCACCTGCCAGATCGGTTATCAGAATAGACTCCGTCGTCTGTTCAATGAGAGCAGACAGTTGCCGTTTTTCCGCCTCTATTTTCTTCAATTCCCGGATATTACTCAACGTTACAATTACCTGATCCAGCGCTAATTTCCCCCCTATTGTAGGAGCAAACCACTCCAGGATGGCCGGAATACGTTCCCCGAAAACTGTCTGAACAGGAATTTCCGAAATAAAATGATTTGCCCGGTTCCAGATTGTCAGAAGTTCTTCCGTGAAGATGGGATCACTTTCTTCAGTAAACAATCTGTCCAGGCTGCCCAGCAATTGTGTCCTGTCCGTTGCACCGAAAAGTTGAAGCGTCGCGTTATTCACGGAAATAACTTTCACCAGAGCTGCTCCTTCCCGGATCTTATCTGGGTTCTCCTTCAAATAAACACGCAGATCTTCTACCCCGTCAGCCCTCAGTTTTTCCAGCCATTGCCCCACACCCGTGAAATCCTCATGCCAGATGGAAACAGGAGTCAGGTTCAGAATTTCGTCGCATCGTTGATATTCTCTTTTCATAGCGTCCCGGCTTTCCATCAGTTCTGAGATGTCCCTGGCAAAGGTCATCAGCTGTTGATGCCCATCCTGTTCATACAGATGGAAGTTGGCTTCGACTGGTATCAGACATCCGTTTCGGGCTCTTAATTGCTGCTCAGAAACCACGCTTCCAGTTGTCAGCAATATTTTCATCTGAGGTTCACTAAATTTGTCTATTGCGATATCGGCCGGTGTCATACAACATAATTCTTCATATGTATATCCCAGTAAATGGCAGGCATTTGCATTCACATTTTGAAACACGGAAAAGGATCCATCATCATTCATACAATTAAGAAAGGCCATATCGTGGGACTGGTCAAACAAATTTTTTCTCAACTCTTCGGAAAGGACCAGTCTCTTCTTATTCTCAATCAATCGTATCAAATGAGGCCGACTCCAGATAATCCCGGACAGAAAGATAAGGGAGACCAGAAGGTTGATGATTTGAATTTGCCAGTTTGCAATGAATACGGCACCGCCGGCTAACATATGGCGAAGAACCAGCGCCCGATCAACAGTCATGAACAGTACGGCAAGGGATAAGACTGTCCAGGGAGTTTTTGTGCCTGTAATCCGAATCATATAGAAAGCGAGAAGGGTCGCTGTTAACAGAATGGTCAATGACAAAATTGCCAGTACAAGCATACAGCAACTCCCCGTTTGGAATTGGATTACTAATTACTGGTTTCAGTTTAGCGGAGTTTGAAAATAAAGTAAAGATGTGGGCACATTGAGTGCGATCAATTCTCCTCTATCCTGAGCCATAGCCATCAGAATATCCACTTGTACCTTTGCTTGCCGTAAGTACACGGATCGCGGAAGCTCCCGGCAATGGACATTTGTTTTCGCAGATACCACATCCAATGCACAACTCTTCCACCACATACGGCTGCTTAACCACCAGATCTTCCCCTTTCCGATTCATTACAGTCTTATCCCGAAAGAGAATCGCCTTTTTACTGGTGGGACAGTGCTCTTCGCAAACCATGCAGGGGATCCCATTGGCATAGGGCAGACACCGGTTCACATCAAACACCGCAATGCCGATTACTGCCTTCTGTTTTGCGGGCAATAGTAACTTCGGAATAGCCCCAGTGGGACAAACCTGACCACAGAGTGTACAGTTGAACTCGCAGTAGCCGAGGCGGGGCACCAGTCTGGGCGAAAACATCCCCTGATACCCACTTTCAAAAAGACAGGGCTGCAATGCATTTTCTATACAGACTTTCATGCACTCACCACAACGAACACAAAGGGAAAGGAAATCCGTTTCATTCTTAACCCCCGGCGGGCGAAGGAGCAGCGGATGCGGGACACGTGAAATTGCTCCGACCTTTGCCGCCACCGGCAGTGCCATACCTGCCAGTGCGCTTCCCACAAAAGCACGGCGGCCAAGATCCACCGGCACATGGTTGTTTCGCCGAGTGAAGGCGAACCGAGGGGATTGATTCAAACAATCATCCACACAGTCCATACAGAGATTGCATTCCTCATGGTGCAGTTTCCCATTATCGGGGTCAAAGGCGTTCATCCGGCAATTGGGTGCGCACTGGGGACAATTTCTACAGGAAGCAGTCGGAATCCGTCGGAAAAAACTCCACCGGGAGAAAACCGCCAGCAATGCCCCCAACGGACACAGGTTTCGGCACCAGAACCGTTTTCCCAGCTTCTCCATTGCTCCGATTGCAATCAGAATCATCAGGGAAAGAGTGGAAAGAAAATAAAAAGACTGTCGAAACGGAAGGAGGCCGTTCTTCAGAATTGTGTAAACCGGCTCCGTTACACGGTCCGCAAATGCCGGAGCATGAGAGTAAATGGTGTCAAAGAACCCCGTGGTCAACCAGTTGAACATTGGGTCGATTGAAAACGCGGCGCCCCGTACCAACAGAGAAAAGGGATCCAGGAACCCAATAAGTTGTAAACTGAACAGAGAAGAAACCAGTAATACAATAAGAACCAGATATTTCATTTTTCGAAGGCGAACGGTGGGATTCCCGGGGGGATGAATCCCTTTGTCCAGCAGATCCAGCAACGTGCCCATGGGACACACCCAGCCGCAAAAAACCCGGCCCATCACCACCGTCAACAGGACCACAAAGAGAGACGGAAGAAGGAGTAGAATCACCTTCCGGGCTGCCAGCGTGACAGTGGCCGCCACAAGGGGATCCCATCTGAAAAAGAGATTGACCGCGTAAGGCAGTGTATCGCTACCGGAATAATCCGTTTTTCTAAACAATACAAAAAAAAGGACAAGGAACAGAAGCTGGGACAATTTTCGAAACGTTCTTGTAGTGAACCGATATTTCATCTCACACTCGTATCTGTTCAATCCGGGCAAGATTCATCTCTCCCAGACCCATAGCGGCAGCAGCCCTCGTAGCCGGAATATCGGTCGGGCTCAGACCAAACAATGTTGTTGCCACCGCGTCCGCCGCCACAATGTCCGCCGAGGCCAGTATCGTATTCAATACCTTGACATCCCGAAGACTTCCTCCCTGTGGCCCGTTTCGAAGGAGAATCCGGGTGGCATCCACGATGGTCAATGGCGGACGAATCACTGTGTTAAGGTCCGCAAGATTCTGCCCTATATTCTGGTGGATCTCCCCCCGATGTCCACCAATGACCCCCATAATGTTCTTCAATCCGATTGTCAGCCGTGCCAGGGAGTGGTGCTTGGCTATCGGAACATTGATGTAACAGTCCGCTTCCAATGCGTCCCGATAAAACAGCCAGTTGTGAATAGATTTTCCCTTTGAAATATCAACCGGGATAAATTTTCGTTTGTCTATGTAGTCACAACGGACATTTTTCATCCCGGCCAATGCCGGTTTAATCCCGCTCTGGTGGTAACAACGACGCTCTTCATTGCAGGTATTGTCAAAAACCAGGACTTCTTTCGCCCCGGCAGCCAATGCCAGGGCTACTACGGCCTTTACAACCTCCGGATGGGTGTCCGCAGCCTGTTCAGGGCGACGGTCCCAGCCGATGTTGGGTTTAACCACAACGCGGTTTCCAGGTTTTACAAAGGCCTTCATCCCACCCAGTGGTTCCAGGACCCGTTTCACAAGGGTGGTAATTTCATTTCCGGTGCCAATAGCCACTCTGGGCAATGGCCGTTCGGCTGCCAGCAATTCCGGCGTGATATTGAAAATCGGGCTGGCCAACAATGTCCCTGCTGTCCATTTTGCCACCTGCCGCAGAAAATCGCGCCTGTCCATCTTATCCCCCCCGCAGCTTATTTCTTGAACCATTATACATGGTTTGTTAAGCACAGAAGGATAAGGATGTGGTTAAGGCGGGAACGGATATGAATGCCCAATTCCCATGCTTGGCCCAACTACAACCTTATCTGCACTTATCTTTCCTGCCTTCTTTCAGTGATAAAAAATGATAAAATGAGGATCAGCATAAAATTTATCGGGGGAAGATGGGAATGAACTCTGTTTTATTAATTGTGGGGACAGTTATTGCCTACCTGCTGGCATACCGGTTTTATGGGCGATATCTTGGCCGGAAAATTTTTAAACTGGACGACTCGAAGCCCACACCTGCCCATACCATGCGTGACAATGTGGATTACCTGCCCACAAGAAAAGAAGTTCTCTTTGGACACCACTTTACCTCTATAGCCGGGCTGGGCCCAATTGTAGGACCCACTATAGCCGTGATCTGGGGCTGGCTCCCCGCTATGCTGTGGGTAGTCTTTGGCTCCATTCTAATGGGCGGTATCCACGATATGGGCTCCATTGTGGTTTCCATGCGAAACCGGGGCCTGTCCATTGGTGAAATCGCATCCAAACTGATTAACAAGCGAAGCAGGATGCTCTTTCTCCTCATTATTTTCTTCGAGCTCTGGATGGTAATCGCTGTATTTGCGCTGATTATTGCCATCTTGTTTACCATGTATCCCGCGTCCGTGCTGCCGGTCTGGTTGCAAATTCCCATCGCCATGGTGGTGGGCTGGTATGTGTATCGCAGGAACGGCAATATTTACGTAGCCTCTCTTATTGCCATTATTCTAATGTATCTGACGATTGTCTGGGGGACAGCTGTGCCATTGTCCATTCCATCATTCATGGGCTTGTCTGCCACGGAAATCTGGATGATTATTCTGTTCATTTACGCTTTTGTGGCATCAATTCTTCCGGTATGGCTCCTGCTCCAGGCCCGTGACTTTATCAATGCGCTGCAGTTGATCATCATTCTGATTCTGTTGGTCCTCGGGGTGCTGGTGGCTCATCCGATGGTAGTGGCCCCCGCAATTCAGGCTCACCCGGCCGGGGCCCCTTCCATGATTCCCTTTCTGTTTATCATCATCGCATGTGGCGCCAATTCCGGCTTTCACTCCCTTGTGGGCTCAGGCACCACATCAAAGCAAATTAACGTGGAATCGGATTCCAGGTTCATTGGATATGGAGGAATGCTGATGGAAGGCGTTCTGGCCGCATTGGTTATTGCAGCGGTCGCGGCGGGTATCGGCATGGGTACTGGAACGGGAACCAATGCATTGACGGGACAGGCCGCCTGGCTCCACCACTATTCATCCTGGAGCGCGATCCAGGGACTAAGCGCTAAACTGGCTGCTTTTGTTACGGGAGCCGTGAATATGATTGAGGCGATCGGGGTACCAAAAAATATCGCCGCCACGATCTTCGGAGTTTTTCTCGTTTCATTTGCCAACACCACGCTGGATACGGCGGCCCGGATTCAACGCTATGTTATCTCTGAAATTTCACTGGACTATCGCATCCCCGCGTTGAATAACAAGTATGTAGCCACGTTTCTTGCCGTGTTCACGGCCGCCCTGCTGGCTTTTTCCAACAAGGGTGGAAAGGGCGCCCTGACCCTCTGGCCCCTTTTTGGTGCTGTGAACCAGCTTCTGGCTGGATTAGCGCTTTTGATTATAACCGTTTACCTGAAACGAAAGGGATCGAAAGCCCTTGTAGCCGGTATCCCCATGATTTTTATGGTTTCCATGACCGGCTATGCCATGGTGCTCAACATTCTTGATTTCATGAGAAAAGGGGATATACTGTTGCTTCTGGTTGGCCTTGTGGTATTGATCCTGGAGATATGGATGATCGGCGAGGCGATATTCGTTCTGACTAAAAATGGAAAACACGGAGAATTGAATGGCGAAAATATCGATTGATAAAGGGTACGATCACGGGAAAGCGGAAACAGAATGGTATCGAATGTGGGAAGAGCGGGAATACTTCAAAGGACAGGCCATTTCAGATAAACCGCCCTTTTCCGTTGTGATTCCCCCACCCAACATCACCGGGAACCTCCACATGGGTCACGCCCTGGTCTATACCCTGCACGATGTGTATGTCCGCTACCAGCGGATGAAGGGCAAGAACACGCTCTGGCTCCCAGGAGTGGACCATGCCGGAATCGCTACTCAGAATGTGGTGGAGAAACAACTGGCAAAGGAAGGGAAGACCCGTAAGGATCTTGGTCGAGAGGCCTTTGAGCAGCGTGTCTGGCAGTGGAAAGACGAAAACGAAGGCGCCATCATGAATCAGCTTCGAAAGCTGGGCTGCTCGGTGGACTGGTCCCGTCACCGGTTTACACTGGATCCGGGCCTTTCCAAAGCGGTTCGAAAGGTCTTTGTGACGCTATACAAAGAGGGCCTCATCTACCGGGATACAATGCTGGTAAACTGGTGCCCGCGATGTGAAACTGCCATTTCTGACCTGGAAGTCAAACACAAGGAACGAAACGGCAATCTATGGTATTTCAAATATCCGGTGAAGGGAAGTGACCGCTTCCTGATGATTGCCACCACAAGGCCGGAAACCATGCTCGGGGATACCGCTGTAGCCGTTCACCCCAAAGACAAACGCTATGCTGCTCTCGTGGGGAAAACCGTGATCCTTCCCATTGTAAACCGGGAGATTCCCATCATAGCGGATGATTTTGTGGACAAGGAGTTCGGAACTGGCGCTGTGAAGGTTACCCCGGCCCATGACCCCAACGATTACGAGTGCGGAAACCGCCACAAGCTCCAGACTATCACCGTGATTGATAAACACGGAAACATGACAAAAGCTGCAGGCGATTTTGCAGAAATGGATCGTTTCAAGGCGAGAAAAGCCGTAGTAGAACGTATGGAATCCCTGAACCTCATTGAAAAAATCGAAAAACACGCCCACGCTGTGGGGGAATGTGATCGATGCGCCACCATCATTGAACCTGCCATCTCCACCCAGTGGTTTGTTAAAATCAAACAATTGGCGGAACCGGCCCTGAAAGCGGTGCAGGACGGTGATATCCGTTTTGTGCCGGAGAAATGGGTCAAAACCTACTATGAATGGATGAAGAATATCCACGACTGGTGTATTTCCCGCCAGCTCTGGTGGGGACACCGAATCCCTGCCTGGCACTGCTCCGACTGCGGCTGCACCACTGTTTCGGAAACAGACCCCACTGCATGTGAAAAATGTGGGTCCACTCAAATTCAACAGGACCCGGATGTGCTGGACACCTGGTTTTCTTCCGGACTCTGGCCCTTTTCCACCCTCGGCTGGCCTGATGAGACAGATGAATTGAAGACATTTTACCCGACATCTGTGCTGTTGACAGGATTTGACATCCTCTTCTTCTGGGTCGCACGGATGATTATGATGGGATTGAAATTCATGGGAGATGTCCCCTTCAAGACCGTGTACTTCAATGCGCTGGTTCGGGACGAACACGGCAGCAAGATGTCCAAGTCAAAGGGAAATGTCATTGATCCATTGACAGTGATGGAGCAGTTTGGAACCGATGCCCTGCGGTTTACCCTGTCCATCATGGCAGTTCCAGGTACCGACATTTCATTATCTGAAAAACGACTGGAAGGCTATCGGGCCTTCTGTAACAAAATCTGGAACGCCACCCGGTTCGTATTGATGAACATTGACGAAGATCAGGAAACCGGTAATATTGACTACAGCCAATTGTCACTCTCAGACAGATGGATTCTGTCCCGCCTGTCCCGGCTTATCGAGTCCGTGGACAAGCATATCGAAGAATTTCGGTTCCACGAAGCAGCCAATCAACTTTATCACTTTCTCTGGGGTGAATTCTGCGACTGGTACATAGAGGCATCCAAACCCAGGCTTATGAATGGAGATGAACAGGTAAAGGGACTGCTGGTTCAGATTCTGACCCGGATCCTGAAACTTCTGCATCCTTTCATGCCATACATCACTGAAGAGATCTACCAGAAACTGCCCAGCCATGGAGAAAGTATTGCCATTGAGTCTTTTCCAGTAACCCGGCAGGACTGGCTCGATGAAGAAGCGGAAGCAGAATTCAGCCTGCTGATGGAACTGGTTTCCCGGATCCGCAACATCCGCGCGGAAAAAAATATTCCCCCCTCCAGGAAAGTGGAAGTGGAAATCCTTGCACTGTCAGATGAAACCAAAACACTTATCACTGAGCAGGGAACACTGCTCTCATTCCTTGCCGGAGCATCCAGGTTGGAACTGGTCTCCGCATTTGATGAAAATGCCATGTACAGTAAGGCTGCCGCCACCGGGATGGAAATCGGGGTTTCTCTGGAGAACCTGATGAACAAAGAAGAGGAAAGAGCTCGGATACAAAGGGAACTGGACAAACTTAAGAATGAAACCGATAAACTGACACGAAAACTGAACAACGAAGACTTTCTGTCAAGGGCACCTCTAGAAGTTGTGGAAAAGAATCGGGCAAAATTCAAGGAATTAAAGAAAAAGCAGGAAATTATGCAGGAAGAGCTGAAAAAACTGGCCAACTGAACCCAATTCCCCGCCATTTTCGGTGACTTGCGTCACATCCTTGCAGTTTTTGTTGTGAAATTTGTTCCGCTTCCCTGAATCCGCTATAATTAGAGCATAAACAACTTTCATCTGAAGAGGGAGGGCACAAACCATGCAACCGCCAATTCTGCTGATCATCACAGCGGGTGGAGTAGGAAAACGGTTTGACAAACCCTATCCCAAACAACTTGAAATGATTGAAGGTCAATCCATCCTGAGTCGGACCGCGCTGTTTTTTGAGGCGATTCACCCCACACAGGCGATCGTGACCTGTCCGGAGGGATTTGAGAAACAGTTCCAGAAAGATCTGCAGGATGTTGACTATGCATTGAAAGTCATTTCAGGAGGGGCCTCCCGATTTGACTCAGTAAAGAAAGCAATAGATCAGCTGGTGGATGAAACGTATTCATCCGACAGCGTCGTCCTGGTCCACGACGGAGTTCGTCCTTTCCTGAGGCTGGCAACAGTAGAGAGAATTGTCAGGGGAGTTGTGGACACCGGCGCCGCGGCACCCTACGTTCCCATCAGCGGCACGATCCGGCGCCTGAGACGGGAAGAATTCCGGGAAACTGTGGAGCGGAAAGAGGTTGTGGAAGTTACTACGCCCCAGGGTGCCACGCTGGGCATTCTGGCACACTGTTTCAACCGCCAGAAACTCTCTTTTCCGGATGAAACAACGCTCCTCCACGCCGAGGGCATTCCGGTCCTCCCGATACTGGACTGGCACTTGAATATCAAGATCACCACCCAGGCAGACATGGAAACGGCCCGTGCTCTGTGGTGCATGAGATGAGCGATTTCAGAATCGGTCAGGGTATTGATTTTCACCGCTTCCAGCCTGGCCGACGAATGGTATTGGGAGGCATTGAGTTCCATGAGCCCTACGGGCTGGCCGGCCATTCCGACGCAGATGTCGTGCTCCACTCCGTGGCAGACGCGGTGCTTGGTGCCGTGGGGCTGGGGGATATCGGCATGCATTTCCCCGACAGCGATCCCCGCTGGAAAGACGCGGATTCCCGGAAACTTCTGGCCGAGGTGGTGGCACTGGCCGCAGAGTCCGGTTGGGTTGTTGGCAACACGGACGTCACCGTAATCGGACAGTTGCCAAGAATAGCGGTTCGTCGGGGTGAAATGCAGCATTCCATAGCGGAAATTCTGGAAATTACACCGGACAGGGTTAACGTCAAGGCCACTACTACCGAAGCTATGGGAGCCCTCGGCCGGGAAGAAGGCCTTGCCTCGTTCGCAATTGTGATAATGGT
>CAZRHT010000058.1:8476-15876 GCA_964599895.1 uncultured Holophagae bacterium | reverse complement strand
GCAACACCGAGGACCTCCGCCGCAATGGCTCCCATGACGGTAAAACAATCATGCACTTCTGCGACACCTACATCCCTGGGTGTTACACCGGCCATTTTGTATGCCTCGTTCATGGCACGGAAGGCCCCGGCCGGCTTCAGCACGTCCCGTCCGCTTACGCTGAGGGGATCGGTAGCCTGCGCATACCCCGCCACTTCAACACAATCTGCTTTGTTCAATCCCAGCTTGGCCAGGCCCTTCTCCGTGGCAAGGATCAGTGCGCCATATCCATCGGAAATCTGGGAACAATCATAAGTTTTCAACGGCAATCCTTCTACGATGTATCGATTGCGCCCCTCCGGTTTCGTTGCCTCTTCCAGAGAAACCTGGATGCCCTTCATCTGGGCATAGGGATTATGCTGAGCGTTGGCGTATTCAAGAGCAGAAATTGTCGCCAGATCACGCTCCGTTACATTGTGAGTCGCCATGTATTTTTCCATGATTTCAGCAAAGATGTGTGGGAAGACATAGACTTTTCCTTCCCGGTCGTCCGGATGGGAAAAATAACCCAGGGCTTCGCCCACGAGCTTTCCATCCATCTTGCCTTCATCGTTACGCATCTTCTCATATCCCACCGCAATACCGATGTCCCCCATGCCAAGAAGAAGTTTATAAATAACAGATAATACTGCCTGCCCACCGGACGCACAGGCGATCTCAACAGCCTCAATGGGTTTACCTGCCAGACCGGGAACATCCGCCATGAGTCCGGCAATAAGCCCCTGAGCGTTCAGGGAAATATTGCAAACAGCTCCAATGGCGCCAACATCCATGAGGGACGGGGCAGCACCGATTTCCGCGCAGGTTTCGGTGACCGCATTGGAAATAATTTCAGGAACGCTCATGTCAAAGAGCTTGCCGAACTTTGACTGATGGTAGGCTGCAATGTAAATGGGTTCTCTCACGGTTATCCTCCTTGTTTTGAAAACCTTTTAATCAGATCCGCGCGCAACACCTTTCCGTAGGCGGTCCGGGGAAGCCGATCCAGAATGACGATGTGCTTCGGGACCTTGTAGCGCGCAATGCGTTTTTCAAGCCATTTTATCATCTCAGCAGGCAAAATTTCCATACGCTCTGCAAAAACAAGGAATGCAACACCAACTTCTCCCCACTTTTCGTGGGGAACACCCACCACAGCACAGTCCAGAATGGCCGGATGCTGGGTCAACACTGCCTCAATTTCAGCTGGATAGATATTTACGCCGCCAGAGATAAACATTTCTTTTCGGCGACCGGAAATGTAGAAGAACCCATCCTTGTCGCATTTGGCAAGATCTCCGGTGTGGAAAAACCCATCCTCGTCATATGCTTCGGCAGTCGCATCCGGGTTGTGCCAGTATCCGGCTGAAACGTGGGGGCCCCTCAGAAGCAATTCTCCAACTTCTCCCGGTTCCACTTCCTCTCCGTTTTCGGTGACAAGAATTGCTTCGGTGAACATCATTGGTTTGCCGATGGAGCCGGGATGTTCCCAGGCATCCCGATCTGTCATGGCAAAGCAGTTCACCCCTACTTCAGTGAGACCATATCCCTGTCGGAGCACCAGCCCGCGCTTTCTGTATAGCTCCACCAGCGATGGTGGCAGTGGGGCACCTCCGGAAATCAGCCATCGTACGTGGGATATGTCGATTTTCTCAAAGCCGGGATTCTCTGCCAGCATTTTCCAGATGGCCGGAACTCCCAATACGACTGTACATTCTTCCTTCTCAATGGTATTCCATACTTCTTCAGAATCGAAACGGGTGTGCAACACGATCCTTCCTCCAATCGTGAAGATTGGAATGAGAAAAGCACCCAGCCCGCCGGCATGATACAAGGGTGTAAAAATCGAGCTGACATCATCGCTGCGAAGTTGCCAGCAAGCTACTGTATTGTAACCATTCCAAGCCACCATTCGATGAGGTATCATGACGCCCTTGGGGCTTCCGGTAGTGCCACTGGTGTACAATAAAGTGCAGACATCATCCGGTCGAATTTTCTGAAAAGGAAGTGGAGGCAGATCCGAATTCAGAAGGACATCTGCCGTCTTGTCACCTGGAACCGCAGATTCATCCAGCGAAACCCAACTTTCAACCGGGGTTTGCGGGCGCATCTCCCGGACAATTTCACTGAATTCAACATCATAAATCAAGGTGCGAACGGTTGCGTCCCGGATGATTTCTTCCAGTTCACGGCCGGCCAGATGGGTGTTCAGGGGAACAACAACGACACCGGCCTTGATTGCACCGAAAAACACATCAAGGAACTCAACACGATTTCCACAAAGCAAGCCCAGACGCTCTCCCTTTTCCAGACTCAGGCTATGGCGCAGAATTCCGGCCCATTTCATTGCCCGGGTGTTCAATTCGCCATAGGAAAAACGTTGACCTGTTTTCAGCTCCAGCAACGCTTCCGCGTCTGGTGTTAACCGTGTCCGCTCTCCCAGAATATCACCGTGCATCATCTCGTCATTTCCCTTCCTTCTCTGGGGCTTCGTCCAGAATCTTCATAAGAGCCTGAGTGAAATGAACGGGACACTGCCGTTGCGGTACATGGCCGCAATTTTTCAGAATCGTAATTCGTGCGGTGGACAGTTCGCTCATCATCCGGTTGGCATATGACAGATTAAACATCTGATCCAGTTTTCCCCAAAGCAAGTCCACCGGAACCTTGACTTCATTCAGCTTCCCGTCAAGAAGACTGGCACCCATCGCGGAGGGATTCGTCATCAGCCGCACCAGCGGTCCCCTGTGGGCTTCCCGGACAACATCCTTCAAAACAAAGTTCGGGACAATTTCCCCCTCCGGTCCCATCAGAACAACCATGAGACGCCTTGCATCCGCTACATTTTCCGGGATCAGGCTGGGGCCCTTATAGTCCCCTCGAATTGCACCACCGTTTACCAGAACAACCCGCCTTACCTTTTCAGGTTGTCGGGCTGCCATCAACAAGGCTACCCATGCCCCGAGTGAGTTCCCCACAATGATGACAGGCTCATCCGGCGAAACAACAGCGAGCATTTCATTCATTGCAGTGAACATCATTTCAATGTCCAACGGACCGTTCTGTGGCTCGCTTTCGCCATGCCCCGGCATATCGGGAATCAACAACCGATATTTCCCCACCAGATGCGGTACCACTTTCGACCATGTCCCTGCCTGGTCACCCGCCCCGTGGAGGAGGAGAACGGCCGGGCCGTCTCCTCCTTCCCACAGCGTCAGATTTCCCGTAGAAACAGGAATGACACGGGCCCGGAGGCTACCGGCCCGCTTCAAAGCCCTTCTTTCAAAATAACTGTTGACCGCCAGTGGATTCCGATAAAATCCTACGCCTGCACCAATGGCCAGGACAAGCAGCAGCCCGCAGACAACCATCAAAATCGTTACCCAGCTGTTCACAATTCTCCCACCCTGAAAGCGGATCCGGCCTGGTTATATCCCACCCCTGAGCCGACAAAAACCACCAGATCACCACGCTTTACTTTGTTCTGCTTAACCGCATCGTCAAATGCCATTCCGACACAAGCGGAACCGGTATAACCCCATTTTTCCATCACGGTATGAGTTTTCTCCATAGGGATCCCCAGTTCTTCCATAACAAACTCAATAGAAGGTCGGCGAACCTGAGTAAAAATTGCCATGTCAATATCAGAAACAGAAAACCCTCCGTTTTTGGCAAGGGTTCGGACAATTCGGGGCCAACCGTTGTGGTTGATTTCCGGTGGATAGCGATCAACCATCCGGACCTGGGTCCTCCCGGCTTCCATAGACGATGGAGAGGCCGGTTCAAAGGTTCCGCCGGAATAGATCCCCCAGTTCTTGTGGTAGGACCCGTCGGCCAGAAATGCCGAGCTGATGAATCCCGGCTCATCGGCCGGTTCCACCACTGCTGCGCCAGCTCCATCCCCATAAAAAAAGATCATCGGGTCATCGGGACTCGCCAGCTTATGCATCAGGTAAACTCCCACCACAAGGACCGTCCGAATGGACGCATTCGCAGCTATCATTCCGGCTGCAAGGTCCAACCCCGTGGGGAAAGAGGCACAGGCGCATCCCACATCGAAGGTCCCCGCATTTTTTGCTCCCAGTTTGTGTTGCAACACCACAGAGGTCGCGGGTGTGATGTAATCCGGGGAATCTGTTCCGAGAATCACCAGATCAACATCTTCCGGCTTTCGACCTGCCCGCTCCAATGCCTGACGGGCTGCCGGCAGAGCCACATCTGAAGTTGCCCAGTCATCCGGTGCATAAAATCTGCTCTTAATACCGCTTCCCGCTTCCATCTTGTCGATAAAATCAGGAACAATCCCGTCGAAGCGTTTGCGAAGCATATCATTCGTTATCTCATGTTCCGGTAAATATCTACCCGTTGAAATAATCTGTGCATACCGTTTCATGTGCCCTCCAGATGTCACGTTTTCAGCAAAATAAAGAAGGCGGATTCTGTAAAGTCGTACCTCATGTTCCCACTACCAATCCGCCGTCCACCGACAACACTGTACCACTTACATAGGCAGACGCGTCAGAGGCCAGCCAGAGATAGGCATTGGCAATGTCGACTGGGTCCCCCAACCGTTTCAGCGGTGTTCTGGCTTTCATTCCGTCCAGTACCTTCTCCGGCATGGATGCCAGTATTTCAGTAGCAACAAATCCGGGTGCCACCGCATTTGCGCGAATACCGTATTTCCCCAATTCACGTGCCCATGTCTTTGTCATGCCGATTACACCGGCCTTGGTCGCCACGTAGTTGGTCTGGCCAAAGTTTCCGTAGAGTCCTACCACAGAAGATGCCGACAAAATGACTCCTTTTTTTGCCTGAATCATATGCGGAATCACTGCACGGCTGCAGTTGAACACTCCCTTGAGGTTCACACCGATTACAGCATCCCACTCAGCATCCGTCATCTGCTTCACAACCTGGCCATCTTTCCACTTGACAAGCTGACTATCCCGTACAATTCCAGCATTGTTTACAAGAACATCCACTGCCCCCCAGCGGTCCAGCACTTCTTTCACCGCAGCATCAACTTCTCCACTATCAGCAACATTTACCTTCTGAAAAATCACCTCATGTCCATGGGCTGTCAACTCTTCGACTAATGCTGTACCTGCATCACTGTTCACATCCCAGGCCGAAACCCGGCACCCTTCTTCAGCAAATGCCTTCGCCGTCGATTTCCCAATACCTGCCGCCGCACCTGTAACAATTACAACCCGCCCCGTGAGGCCAGTTTCAATCATATCTATTCTCCTTCAAATTAAGGTCCGGGCAGCGAAACTACCCGGACCTGTCGGTTCCTACCAGTGATATCTCAGACCCAGCTGTATTTCCCTTGGACTCAGCGTAGCTCTGTAGGTTCCAAAATCTGCGTTGGGGATATAAGCTGCCGTCGGGTCCGCAAGAGTCGGACCGGCAAGATATTGCGCCGCATCAACCGAAGTAACATCGTAGTTGACTGTATTGAAAATATTAAATCCCTCAACAATGATGTCCAGTCTGCCGGTTCCCAGCACAAAAGTCTTGGTAATTCGAAGGCTCAGGTTCCGGTAAAGCGGGCCATGCTCGCTGTTTCTTGCTACGCCTTCCGGGCGGTCAGAATTCTTTCCATCTCCATTAAAATCATAACCAAGAAGATGGTTCCATGGCTGGCCGGAGCCATATTCATAAATGGGTGCCACGATCACGTCCCAGGGCAAATGGAAAATTCCACTTAGGACCAGACGAACCCGTTCATCGTTCCGGCTGCGTCCCCACTCGCCGTCAATGTTTGCCGGGTCTGAGGGATAGCCATAGGGGAAGACCGGGCTGAAATCATCTGAGATATTTTTCTTGCTTGCCACCGTTAAAGACGCGGTGATCAGGTCGCCCCGCTTCAATTGTCCGTTCAGGCTCGCAATCAATGCCTTGTAACGGGAGTGTCCCTCATTCGTGTATACGTTGACCTGATTCCACGCCGGATTCAACCGTATCGGATTGAGATTTCCACCGAAATTGGTGTCCCGGACGACAATCTCGTCCCGACCATCTGCGTACACGGCTTCCAGGTCGAGAAACAGCCCTGTGTCACCCAGCTTCTGTGTAAAACCCAGGCTGGCCTGAGTGGCCTGTGGTGCTTTCAGGCTGGGTGTCAGGAGCGTACTGTCAGGTGAAAGCGGCAAACCGGAATGTTCCGGGTCAGCCGGATTCAACCAGTACGCGGGAGGCAGTCCGTACAGCAACCCATTCACATTGGAGTGAAGAACTCTCCCGGTAATACCATTCTGCTGCAACTCAGTGAAGGCCGGTACCAGCAGATACCGTCCCGTGAAGAGCCCGATACCGCCACGGACCACTGTTTCTCCATTTCCCTTGGTGTCCCATACAAAAGAAAAGCGCGGCTGAATATTGTTGGTGTCCCGGCTTCTCTTCTCCGGTTCCAGGGGATGTGTGAAATCCGGGTTGTTCCCGTCAGTATCCAGGTCGTAGCGTACTCCAAACGTAAGTGTCAAGTTGGAAGTTGCCTGCCAGTCATCCTGAATGAACGCGCCATAAAGCGTGGTGTCTTTTTTGACATCAGAAGATCCCACTCCGTAGGCATACAGGAGCGGCAGTGTCCGGTCATCAGTGAGATAAATCCACAATCCATTCTGATACAACGGAATGTCGGATTCCTCTGAAATCCACTGGACTGAACCGCCGAACTTGATGTCATGTGTAGTGCCTCCGGCCATTATCTGCAAATGGTATGTGTCACTGATCCCATAATAGTCGCCATTCCCGACAATGTGGCCGGTTATATTGGTCCCGGTCTGCAAGGTTGTTCCGGATGAGAACCACTCAGCAGGGTCATTGGAATTGGTCGGTTCATCATATTTCCGATGTCCCGCCTGGATGTGCAATTCATTGAGCCGGTTATCGCTGATTACCCAGGTATGATTTAATACCAGGTTCCAGTTTTTCCGGTCCAGCGCGTTTCCATATGAAACATCAGCCACCCCGCCAACATGAAAATTGTCCATGTTATAATCTTCGTAAACCAGTTTGGCGGTCAGCGTTTGAGTATCCGAAAACTGGTGATCCAGGCTTCCCATGAACATCAATTGATCGAAAGGATTGCTTACATCTTCCGCCTGGTCGGCAAATGCCCCACCCGGTCGAAACAACGTAATGTTCTTTTCATTCACATATTCCGTGGAAACAAAAAAGTGGGTCTTGTCTTTTGCTATAGGTCCACCGATTGTGAAACCGGTCTGGTAACGGGAAAAGTCCTGAGTTCCCTCTTCCAGCGCACCCTGTGTTCTCAGTGCGTCAGACCGATAGAACGCGAACGCGGAACCGTGGAACTCATTTGTCCCGGATTTTGTTACAACCGCCAGAGCGCCTGCAGCAGAATTTCCCACTTCGGT
>CAZRHT010000058.1:0-8376 GCA_964599895.1 uncultured Holophagae bacterium | reverse complement strand
ACCGGCACTTCGGCAGTTACCGTAACACTGGCGGATTCAGTAAGGGTCATTTTCAGATTCATCTTGGCAGTCTGCCCGGAATACAACACAACGCCCTTCTTCTGTACAGGGGCAAAACCTGTCATTTCCACAGAAATATTATAGGTGCCCGGCGGTAAGGCGCGAAACAAAGCCAGGCCCTGGGCATTGGTCACTGTCTGACGCTGTAATCCCGTCTCTGAATTCACGGCAGTTACCATCGCGCCGGGTACTGCAGTTTTCCCCGCCGCATCCAGGGTACGCACTTCAATACTGCCCCGGGTTACCTGTGCTTCAACTGGAATGCTTCCAAACATCCCAAACAAGGCACAAAACACTGTTAAAAGAAAAATTCCAATGTTGTACCGATACGTCCCCATGTCTCTCTTTCCCTCCATCTTTCCCTCCTCGGCAATCAGCCGTGTGATTTGTCCGGCTGCCCTCCGTCATTACCGCGGGGCAGCACACCATAACGCATGATTCTGATAAACTCACCAATAGCCTGGCGGTTATCCATGCCAAAATGCATGGGTACACCAAAACTCTTTTCTACAGTAAAAAAGTAGAAGAACCATCGAACTGCCAGCATGACGCCAACAAGCGGATCTCCTTCTGCCAGTTCTCCCTTCTCGCGGCGTTCGGCCAGGCTCTCACCGTATTTGTCGGCAAATCTTTCCGCCATCGTTTCATAGAACTTTCGGATGTGGGCACCACGGAATTCAATCACATCCACATAAATGAGGAGAATCTTCCGGGAATGGTTGTTGACCACTTCCTCAATCGCGTCTGCAAGAGCTTCCAGATCGTCTGGGAATGCCGCCTGTGAGAAAATCCGGTTCAGCTTCAACTCCGGATCAAGAACCACCTCCCAGTACTGTTCCAGAAGCCTCTGAAAAATTACCTCTTTATTCTTGAAATGGTGGTAGATGTTGCCTACGGAAACCTTTGCCTTTTCGGCAATCTGGCGCATGGAAGTAGCACCATACCCTTGACTGGAGAATAGATCCAATGCCGCTTCCATCACCGCCTCAATGGAAATGTCAGATTTCAATGCTCTCGCTTTTGCCATCCCGACCTCCCCTTTCATAACAAACCGAACGTTCGTTTTTTAATTTTCAATAGTCTAAACAAGCACTCAACACCTGTCAAGAAAAAAATGGAAGAAAATCAAATTTAAATCTGAATCTAAGCCTGAATCTAAGTTTGAGTGGAAGGGGAACTCCCACTAAGGAGCCCTTTTCCATCAGGGAAATCTGTATGTTTGACACAGTTTTGCGGTCACTTCCGGCTCCGGCTCCTGCTCCTGCCCCTAGTCCGCACCGGAGGTACTTCGCGTGAGCAGAAGTGTGACGGTGTAAATGCCGAAGCCAAAGATAAAGGTGTCGGGGATGGCCGCGGGAACGCCCAGAACCAGAAAAAAGATAATTGCCAGATACTGGAAACCGGGTCCCAGCACACTGGACATTTCCATAAATCGGGAGTTGGGAACCCTGGCCTCCCGGCCCCCCACAAAATGGTCCAGAACCGCCACCCCACGATCCTGCCATGCGTAAAATATCCGATACAAGAAAAACAATATCCGCATAGCACGGGGGTCATCATAATCGTAAGGTGAATTTCCTGTCTCCACCATCCGGCTGGTGGCATCTCCGTCATGGGCTGTCCGATACCAGACCGCGTAATAATTAAATATAGATCCCTGGAAGGTGAATGCAAGGAAGCCTGCGATTCTTCCCTCAACGGAGATTCCCGGTAAGGCCAGAAAGAAAACCAGATTTCCAATAAAATCGAGATTGGAGTCCAGAAACCGCCCTACCCTGGATGGCCGATTCTGAAGCCGTGCCAGTGAACCGTCCACCGCGTCAAACAGGTTTTTTAACGCAATCAGCAACGCGGCAAAACCCAAGGGGATAATCGTCCCCTGGTGAAGGCAGAGTGCCGCTCCCAGCATCAGCAGGAAATGAAACCAGGTAACATGTGCCGCCCGAACAGGCGTTGGTGCCAGCAGACGGGCAATTGAAATAGCCGCGTCGCGGGCATAATCGCTCAAATCCACGTAAGCGGAATCACTGATTTTTAGGCCATCAGATTTCTTCATAGGCAGATTTTACATGAATTTCCTGCAAACGAAACCCCAAAATGCTCTATAATTGATGGCAACGGAAGGAGACCAATTATGGGGAGACTATCACCGGGGCTGGTGCAGGTTTATACCGGAAACGGAAAAGGAAAGACAACGGCAGCACTTGGTCTGGCTGTCCGGGCAGCAGGGCGGGGATTTTCCGTATTCATCGGCCAATTTATGAAGGGCGTCCAGTATGGAGAACTTGCCATTGAGAAATTCACAGACGGCCGGGTGCAGATTTGCCAGTTCGGGACAGACTCCCTTGTCCATACAGCAGATGAGAATGACTGCCGTCTGGCACGGGAAGGACTGCAAACCTGTCGGAAAGCGATACAATCAGGAAAATATGACATATGCATACTGGACGAAGTGAACATTGCCATCCACATGGGCCTCCTGGATGTAGAATCAGTTGTAGAGCTTGTAAAAAGCCGTTCCACAGATGTGGAAATGGTCCTCACGGGCCGTTACGCGCCCCAGGAAATCTTAGACCTGGCGGATCTGATTACAGAAATGAAAGAAATCCGGCACCCTTACCAAAAGGGGATACCGGCCAGGGAGGGGATTGAAAGATGAAACTTTTCGCCATTTCATTGAAGCAGAAAGCGATTCCGCTGTACCTGTTCGCGGCCCGAGCGTCCGACCTCTCAAAAGTGGTTCGCCTGAGCCACCGCAGCAGGGATGAGAGGCTGGCACTTCAGCGGACGCTGGATCGGAAGCGACTGAAGGAAATTGCCCTGTATCTTCGCGAACCCCATTCTCTGATTGCAAACAACATTATCCTGAATTTTGATGAATCCGTGAGCTTTGAGGCAGTAAAAAACCATGGGATTGAAAATGCTGGATACCTTACAATCCCGGACGACACTCCTTGCGCCACCATCCTTGATGGCCAGCACCGCCTGATGGGATTCCAGTTTTCAGGCAAAGTCGACTTTGAACTCTCCTGCATCGGTTTCCTCAACCTGGATGAGAACCAGGCAGCTGACGTCTTTACCGTAATTAATTCGACTCAGAAACCGCTGAGCAAGAGCTTGCTCCTGGATATCCGCCACTATATCGGAAAGACAGAAGGGGAAGAGAAAAAGGCAACCGAAATCGCACTCCATCTCAACACGGATTCCCATTGCCTGCTCCACCAACAGGTCCGGGTTGCAAGAGGTGAAAAAGGGATTATCTCGCTGGACAGCCTTACGCGGCTCATCGTACCGTTCATTGATTTAGGAGGGGTGCTGGAGCGGAACATGAAGAAACCGGAACCCATTTTTGCCCATTTCATCAACGTGTTCTTCAAACTCTACAAGGTGCCCATAAACACGGCAACGCTTTCCATTGCATTGTCCCCCGTATTTGAGCGGGTTATTCGCCGGGGCCGCTCACTGGAAAAAGAATCGTTCTCCGAAGAAGAAATTGCGGATATTCTCTCTCCGGTTTCTGATTTTCGATGGGATAAAACTCTGTTGAGAAACCGCGAAGGACGTACCCGCCTCATCCGTGAATTCCTGATGCGATTGCCGGAAGGACGGAACCGGGAATTGCAGGAATGGCTTTTGTGAAAACTTTTTTTACGGGAATCCGTTTAACAATCAGACAGGAGGAAGTATGGAACTGACCATCAAGATCGAAAACAAGGAAGGCGCAGCCGTCATTTGCCCCGATGGCTTCATAAACGCCCACACTGTAAACCAGTTTGAAGAAACCCTTCAGAGCCTGGTAAAAGAAAAACAGTATCGACTGGTTCTCAATGGGCGGGGCCTTGAGTACATTTCCTCTGCCGGCCTTGGCGCGCTGATGGGTGTAATTGAAGAAATTCGGGACAATGACGGGGATATCCACCTCTGCAATCTCAGCGAAAGTGTGTTTAATGTATTTGACATTCTTGGTTTTACTGAACTTTACGAGATTTTTGAAGAGGAGGCGCCCGCGATCAGCGCTTTTGGCGGGCATAACAGAAAATGAAACAATTCTTCAATGTTGAATTTGCGGCCGATACAATTTTTCTCAAACTGGCAACAGATGTAACGGTTTCCATGTGCCAGCTGGCCGGATTCAGCAATTCCACCGCCAAAGACATCTCTCTTGCGGTGGACGAAGCGGTAACCAACACCATCAAGCACGCCTATCATTTTGATAGAAAGCGCCGCGTTACCCTTCAATTTACCATCACGGACACAGAACTCACCATTGATGTGCGTCACAATGGCATCCCGATTTCCGATACCGAAATCCATCTCCCTGATATGGAAGAATACATGAAACGATATAGAAAGGGAGGGCTGGGTATCGTCCTAATGACTCGTATCATGGACAGTGTCGCATACGGGAGTGTCGCGGACATCCACTACTGCCGCCTGGTGATGAAACGGGGCCAGCGTCATGCCGGGTGACAAGACCAGACTTATCGAATGTTCATCTTTTCTGGAATTTGCCGCCAACGCCAACCAGATCCAGACCCGCCAGGAAATATGTGATCACCTGTTGCTGACGGTCATGGGCCGTTTTGCTATTTCCCGGGGCGAAGTTGCCTTAACAGATGGCGCCCATTACAGGCGAGGTGGCGGCAGCAATGATGAGCTCCCCCATCGCTTTGCCCTTACGTTTGCCGATCAGAAACTGGGCGAACTCCTCCTTGGTACCCGGCTCGTAAAGAAGCCCCTGACCGTAGAGGAAGAAGCCTTCATCATCGGCCTCTGTTCGCTGACTGCCACATTCATGAAAAACATCATGGGCAGGGAAGACTTGAAACAGGCCAACCGCAATCTGAGCAAGAAAATACTGGAATTGAATTCCCTATTTGAATTAAGCAGGGAACTGCTGTTGACCAAAGAAATCGGTCGGGCCGCTGCTCTTTGCCTCAACGAATTATCCGGCCAATTGCTTCTGAGACAAATACTTATCGCTGTGCGGGACCAGTTCAACGACAGCTACACCTGTTACGGGCGCAATATCACCGTGCCGGAAGGCCTGTTACCACGGAAAGAGATCAAGTCCATAAGTGGGCTGGAAAACGAAGTGGACGTGGACGGAAAGGTCTTTCTACTTGCCGGGGAGAAAATAAACCGGCAACCATTTAACCATTCGGACAAGGCATTCTCCCACATTCTGCTGAACTTCCTGGTCACCACCCTTGACAACATCCGCATGGTGGAAGAACGGGTTGCAAGGGAAAAACTGGAGCGAGAAATCCTCATTGCCCGTGATATCCAGCAGAAACTTCTGCCCCAGCAACTACCTGAAATGTCCGGCATTCAAATGCAGGCATCAATGGAAACATTCGGAGAAGTGGGCGGTGATTACTACGACGCCATTCGACTCTCCGATACAAGCTTGTTTTTCCTGATGGCTGATGTCACAGGGAAAGGCATACCGGCTTCTCTCATCATGTCCGCAGTCCAATCTTCCTTGAAAACACTCATTACTACCGGACACCACGATCTGGTTCAGATTGCGGAATCTCTGAATAACTTGATATGTGAAACAACCGAAACAAACAAATTTGTGTCCATGTTTCTGGGTATCCTGGACACAGAAGCACAAACTCTGAGCTATCTCAATGCCGGACACAACCACCCCATCCTCTACAACCTCAGCCACACAGAGGTACGGGAGCTGTCAATGGGGGGAATGGTGTTGGGATTGTTCGAAAATACCGTTTTTGAATCCGACACAATACCAATTACTCCGGGAGACACATTATTTCTTTACACCGATGGGCTTACTGAAATCTGCGACCCCGAAGGCAACGAGTATGGGGAAATGGCACTCCAGCAACTGCTTCTGGAACACCGGGGAACACCCTGTGAAAACACCGTCTCCACCGCCATTAAGGAAGCTATGCAATTCGGAAATGGGCGCCTTGTGGATGATGTAACCGTCATGTGCATCGGCTACCGGCCATAAGGCCCTTCGGGCCGTGATGAGTGGATAGTGGATGGTTGGGAAAGGAAACAGATGAGATAATCCCTTTCCCTCGTGCACTCGCACTTTCACTCGCACTGCGGTTGCGGCGCAGCCATGATACAATGCCTCTATGCTGAGAAATAAAACAAAAGCAATTAACTGGATCATGAAATTGGGACCCGGATCGAAAGCGGCCGATGCCCTGGCCATCAGCGGGATTGCGCTTCTGGCATTTGCTGTTCGCATCATCAACATTTCAAAAACATACTACATGGGAACCTACAATACACCGAATATTGACGGCATGTACCACTTGCGGATTGTGGAGCTTTTCTACCACGGTTTCATTCATTCGCCTCTGAAAGACAGCTACCTCGCTTTTCCCACAGGGGGGACGATTTACTGGCCCCTTGGCTTCGATTTTTTTCTGGCTGGATTGGGATGGCCGGTCTTTCATTTCACCGGCAACATTCATCTCACCGCCGAATTTCTCGCATGGTGTATCCCGGTAATTGGCACGCTGTCTCCTGTCATCATTTATTTTGTTCTGAAACGTCTGGCCCGGCACCGGGTAACTGCAGTGGCCGGAGCCCTCTTTGCCGCGCTGAACTGGCAACTGGCCAGGGTGGGACTGCTTGGCACCATCGATCACCACGTTGCCGGGAATTTGTTTTTTGCCTTGTTTGTGTTGCTGATTGTGGCTCAGGCACAGGGAAAATCCCCCCGCATCAACCGGATACTGGGTATCGTAACGGGGTCCGCATTATGGTTTTTTACCGCCGGTATCATACTGGCATTGATGCTCGGCGCCGTTTATGTGACTCTGGCATTGGTGGACAAAGATGAATCACTCATTGATCGCTGGCAACAGACCTTCAAATGGGGCTTTGCCGCCGCTTTTGTGGTGGTACTGGGATATGGCGGCATCTGGTCAAATCCTTTTTCCACAGTATACCTCTCAGGCTTTCACCTTATTATATTCGGAGCCGGATGGCTGGCCCCGGTTCTATTGAAATGGATCAAGACACATGGGATCGGAAACAGAATGGGCATAATCGCCCTGCTTCTCGTGGCTCTTGCCGGAATTTCTGTTGTTGTTCTACTCAGCCCCGATGCTGCGGGAATCTTCCTGAAGCATGACCCCAACGCGATGGTAGTAAAGGAGTCCCAATCCCTATTTGCCTTCTACAAACCATCCCAGTTTCTGTTTATGCCCTCCCTCCTTGCCGTCCCGTTTCTGCTCATATTCATGATCTCCCGGGCAGGGAAAAGCCTCGGCAGCGGCAATAGTACCTGGAGCGCCCTTCTGGTACTGTTCGTCGCGACAGCAGTAATGGGCATTTCTCAGCTTCGTTTTCTCCACTACACAGCCATCATTATCCTCGTAACAATTCCGTTGGCCGCTGAAGCACTGGGGGTATGGATGATGACCCAGTGGCAGCGTTTTGGACGGCCGCTGTTTCACGCAGGTATTTCCCTTGTCTTTGCTGTTCAACTGGCAGTCTGCTGGGGGATGCTCACCGGATACAAAAAACTGGAACACGCCCCTGATACCGTCCGTCTCGCTGAAGTTATGCACGGGGTCCGTCTGAATACGCCCAAAACCAGCGGCTATTTTGACCCTGTGATAAAGCCCGAATATGGAATCCTGGTCCCCCAGTGGCACTATGGACACCACCTGCTCTTTCTGGCACACCGGCCTGAAATCGGCACACCTGTCGGTGGCACTCCTGATTTTATTCAGAAAATTGACTATTGCCTGAACGCCATGGCAGCCGAAACGGAAACAGAACTGGTGAAAACCTGCAAATCCGCCCAGGCCCGTTACATTCTGATTCAGTCGCTGGGAGAAAGCAGCCTGACCAGCTATATGGGAGCGGCAGCGTCCCGTCAGATGGATCCCTACGGCCACCCCCTGCCCATGCAGTGGGACCAAACCTTCCTGTTTCAACTCACCAATAGCGCGGCTGTGATTCAACCGAAACTGAAATACTTTCACCTGGTCTATGAAGAACCGCAGACCCCCGGCATTGAAGACAAAGACCGCTGGCGGTTGTATGAACTCATCCGAGCCGACGGCTCGGATGAGAGTGATGAGTGATGCCGTACCTTCGGCACTGTGATGGGTGATGGGTGCCAGAAATGCTTTGTCACACTCTTACACTCTCTACTTTCAAAGTGAGACCAAAAAAAAGAGGCCGTGAGTTTTCGCAGCGTCTTTGCAAACTCAACTTGATCTTCCTACCTGCTGCCGGTGAGCGCCATCATAAAGCTTCGGTCCAGGTCTCCGCTGGCCTCAACAGCAATAATCGGTTGATCGGAAAAGTAACGGA
>CAZRHT010000057.1:3978-16704 GCA_964599895.1 uncultured Holophagae bacterium | reverse complement strand
CGCATGACGAAAAAGCTACGCGGGATCAGATATTTAATATTGTTCGCCAGGAAGCATGTGGCCGGAGCGGTTCGGGTACTTTTCATCGCGTGGTTGCTTTGTCTGCCTGGTATTGGCCATGCCCAGTGTATAGCGCTGTCTTTTGATGACGGTCTGGATCCCCACAGTGAACCACATGCGGCGTCGTGGAACGCTTCTATTCTTGGTGCGCTGAAGGCAGCCGGTGTCCCTTCTATCCTCTATCCAGCGGGGAAGCGTGTGGACAGTCCGGCGGGACTTGAACTGGTGCGAGACTGGGGGAAAGCCGGTCATGCTGTCGGCAATCATACGTATTCCCACCTCAATCTGAATTCGAAGCGTGTCACGCTGGAGCAGTTTATTGCCGATACAGAAAAGAATGAACGGTTGTTACGGAATTTGCCTGGTTGGACGAAGCGTCTCCGATTCCCCTATCTGAAAGAGGGAGACACGGCTGCAAAGCGGGACGGATTCAGAAACTGGCTGAAGGATAATGGATATCAATCCGGAGCTGTGAGTGTCGATGCCAGTGACTGGTACTATAACCAGCGGTACCTGCACTGGCGAAAGGCGAATCCAGGTGAAGACCCGGCAATGTTTCGGGATGCGTATCTGGATCACCTCTGGAACCGCACCATGTACTATGATGAACTGTCCAGACAGGTACTTCATCGAAGTGTGAAGCATGTATTACTGCTGCATACAAACGCGATTAACGCGGCGTTTCTGCCGAACATCATTGCGATGTACCGGGCCAGGGGCTGGACGATCGTATCTCCGGAAACGGCTTACCAGGATCCGGTGTACGCGATGACGCCAACGGAACTGCCGGCCGGGGAGAGCATTCTCTGGTCACTGGCAAAGCAGCATGGAGTTTCGGGATTGCGCTATCCGGCCGAGGACAGCGTGTATGAAAAACCGTTGCTGGATAAGCTGGAAAATTCCTGGACACAACACTAATTTGTCGTTCCCCGGATCCGGGGATATTCACCCATTTTCCAGATTCCCGAGGCGTGCTAATATATAGAATAGGAAGTAAGCATATAGTAAGTATGCTTGCCGAACAAAGTGACATTCGGAAATGGAGGAAACTCCAAGCTAGTTCTTAAAAGGAGGTAGTCAATCATGACACCTATTCAATTAAAATTCGCACGTTTCAAATCTGGACCGATTGGTAGGACCATAGATACGGTTCTCGGACTGACACTCATCTGGTGGGGCAGCGACTTCTCTTCTTTGCTCAAGGATTTCGCTGTCATCATCGGTATATTAGCGCTGCTTGCCGGCGTATTGAACGTCTGTTGGGCGGCGCCCATCATTGGCATCCCGTTTCAGGGTAAAGATATCCCCAAAGAAGGCTAGCTGCTTTGTAACGCTCGACTCACACTCCCAACAAGTCGCTCCGTGAAAAACCGGGTAAAGTGGGTTGTTGAAAAGGAGAGACAACCACTAATCTACTTCGGAGTCAACTGCCCCGTTTTTCAGCATCTCTTATCCACCATCCACAGTGCCGGAGGCATGGATGCAACTTCCACTGCGACATCGGCGCCTGGTATTGCTATTGACATCAATGAATTGAGAGAGTAGAGTACGCACTGTAAATAAAGGGTGCAAGTCGATTACAGGGACTATGAAAGAAATTGCTTAATGTGCAATAACGGAAGGAAACTGATTATATCTATTTGAGAACATGAAAAACTTGAAATCTTATTTAACTGAACTGACGATAATTACCATTGGTGTTTTAATTGCCCTATTTGTAAACAACTATAAGGAAGACTATCAGGCAAGGGAATATCAGAGGGCGTCTTTAATAACAATTGAAAATGAAGTTGAAGCAAACTATTCTGACTTGAAAGGTGTTATTGAGAAGCAGACCAGATTGCTGGACATGACTAAAAAAGAAAGTGCAGACCATGTCTCAATATATAGCATCCTCAAGAAAGCAGGCGGTTTGCAAATAGCCACTTTGAGCAATACAGGATTGGACTTCTATAAAAGAAACCAGATTAATTCAATTGATTTCAAAGAGATGTCAACGCTGATCCAGATGAATCAGATGTCAGAGCTGATTGGTAATAAGCTGGAGAAGCTTATTGATGTCGTGTATGGAAACATTTTTGTTGATTCTAAGGAAAGTAAAATGTTAGTCATTATGCATTTACGTGACGTCCTGGAGAGTGAGAATCAATTGAAACACACATACCAGACATATATTGCTGATCATAAGGACAAAAGTAAATAGAACTGCAGGGCCGCTGGGATCAGTTCACCCCCTTAATAGCATTTAAGAACCAGAGACAGGCATCCGTTCTCCATGTTCCGCCAAGCGTGCTAATATATAGAATATGAGGAAACGAGTTAAGGAATATGTTAGACCCGCAAAAATAGCGCAAATGGAACTTTCCATTCAGGAGAAAAGATAATGGCAGATAACTCTCAGATAGTTTTTATCAGTGGGGCGAATCGAGGAATTGGCTACGAGCTTACCCAACAGTTGTCTAAACAGTCGTACAAGATAATTGCTGGCTACAGGGATGTAAACCGTTCAGAGCGATTACTGGACGAAGCCAGAAAGGACAGTGACATATTTCCCTGCAAGGTTGACGTGACTGACGAAAATGACCTCTCAGAGCTGTACCGTTATATTTCCACTGAGTTTGGACAGTTGGATATTTTGATAAACAATGCGGGTATAAACGAAAACCGCTCCCTGAAAACTGATGAGTTGAAGTGGTCAGATATTGCTCATCACTTTAATGTGAATGTTGGAGGTGCATTTCTTAGCACGAAATATTTGTATCCGCTCATCAAGGCAGGAAACAGCAAGAAAATCATCAATATCAGCTCAAAATTAGGCTCTATAAAATTGAGTAGTGGAGGGTCCATTCCTTACAATGTTTCCAAGACAGGGTTAAATATGTTGACCAAACAACAGGCGATTGAATATGGAACAGATGGTGTCACAGTCATAAGCTTAAGCCCTGGTTGGGTAAGGACAGATATGGGAGGCAGTTTTGCCCCAATGAGTGTCCAGGAGTCGGCAACACGAATTTTGCAGGTAATCGAGACAATTTCTTTGTCCCAAAGTGGTCAATTTTTCGATATTGATGGTAAAGTACTTCCATATTAGGAATTCTGAAAACCATAGGCATACACCGATTTTCCGTTCCCTCCGAAGGTGTTAATAGATAGAATATGAAGCAAGTATGTGGCAAGTCTCTTAGACAGTCAAAACGAGCAATACCAAGAATGAAGGAGTAGCACAATGCTTCATGAAGGTTTTACTCCACAGCATCGTACAATCGGAAAAGTCGCTGCCTGGGCCGTATTTTCCCTAGGGATTGTATACGCAGTTGTAACGGTTCTTGGATTTCTCTCCCTAAAGTCGCCACTGGATCCAATCGGTGACCCCTTTGTCTCCATTATGGAACTGCTCATTATTCCCCTGACGCTGTTCTATGTCGTAAGCATGGTCGCAGTTCACGCCTACGCACCTCCTGAAGATAAGGCATATAGCTTTATGGCCCTTTGCTTAATGACCCTGGTGGCAGGGATTTCATCCAGCGTCCACTTCGTTATCCTGACGGTTGGCCATCAGATTGAAGCCAGCCGATTGGCATGGGTTTCTTTGTTTTTTTCCTGGAAGTGGCCATCTGTGGCATATGCCTTGGATACTCTGGCGTGGGACTGGTTTTTTGCTCTTTCAATGCTTTTTGCAGCAGCCGTATTTAAGAAAGGCAAACTGGAGATGACGGTACGGATTCTCATGAGTATCAGTGGTGTTTTGAGCCTGGCGGGATTGATCGGCGTATCACTTGCAGATATGCAAATCCGGAACATCGGGATCATCGGCTACGCAGTAGTGGCCCCAGTTGCGTTTCTACTGTTAGGCATAGTATTCGGACGCACCAAACATGAGCCAAGCGACACTGAATAAGGATGTTGGGTGAAAAGTGTATGGGTAAAATAGAGAAACCATTTTGGGAAGCGACCTATTCTAAAGAGGAATCTGCCAGCACATTTAATGACGGCAAGCCAAGTTGGGACGTTGTTGAAGTTTTGGAAAAGCACTTACATTCCGGAAAGGTACTGGATTTGGGATGTGGTGATGGTCGAAACGCATTGTATGCGGCGAGTCTGGGGTATGAGGTTACAGCGGTTGACATTTCAAATGCAGGAATATCCAAACTAAACGACATTGCGAAAAAGAGAGACCTGAGTGTGGAAGCCATTGTTCAGGATATGAGAAATTTCCGTTCAGAAGAACTTTTCAACGTTGTAATCTCACACGGTTGCCTTCATTTGCTGTATCGCGATGAATGGATGACAGTTTTGCACAATATTAAAGCGATGACCGCACCTGACGGCTTGAATATTGTAGTTGTCTTTACGGATAAGGTACCACCTTCTCCTGATATGAAACCCTTTACGAAAGGACTTTTTAAAGAAGGTGAGTTGTTTGATCAATATTCAGGATGGACTATTCATCACCAAAGTAGCCATGTTCTTGAGGATGACCACGGTAACGGCATCCATCATGTTCATGCTGTTAACCGAATAATAGCGCAAAAAACCACCAACAAAAATTACTCCAGGGACAGTCTTCCATTTTGAAATTAGAAGAGGCCGGGGATTTCCCCGGCCTCTTAATTTGCCTATTTCTTGATAGGAAATGGATCATGGTCAGGTAGTGTACGGGGCTCCTTCTTGATCTGTTCCATAAGCACCTGTACCGCTTTCTCAAGTTGTGCATCGTGTCCCTTTTCGAGATCGGCAGGGTTGATACGGACCTCAATATCCGGGTCGATGCCGTGGTTTTCAACCTCCCAGTGACCATTCTTGTCGTACATGCCATAGTCCGGCGTCGTCAGATATCCACCGTCAATCATACCGAAGAACATGGAGACACCAACGAGTCCACCCCACGTGCGTGTGCCGATAACAGGCCCCAGCTTCAACTTCTTGAAGAAATAAGGGAAAGCATCGCCACCTGAGCCGGCGTTCTGATTGATCAGGTATGCCATGTGGCCGATTGGAGCAACCATGGGAATTCTCTGGTTGCGGGAATCCCGGCGACTGAACATACAGAGAAACGGTTTGTACAGTCTCTGAATGAAGTTCTCGGGGACCAGTCCACCGCGGTTGAAACGACCGTCAATAATCAGACCCTGTTTCCGGGTCTGCGCGTAGAGATACTTTGGAAATTCAGTTAGCGAGTCCAGATAAGTATCGGGAGTATGGACATAGCCGATGAGTCCACCGGACAGCTTACTGACGAGCTTTCTATTGTGTTCCTTCCATGCAATGTAGCGCAGGTAATATTCGCTGCGTGCAGGCACAACCATGACTGTATGCGCTGTTTTGGCATCCGGTGTGCTGTTGATCAGAAGTGACACCGGCTTACCTGCGGTGTTCTGGAACCAGGCATAGACGCTACGTGAGCCGTCCACCGGATTTCCATTAACAGCGAGGAGATAATCCCCCTCATTAATGTGTGTCCCAACCTTGGCCAGCGGGGCATAGATGTCCCGGCTGTACTCACTGTCACGGAAAATCCGTTTGAATCTGTAACGGTTGGCCCGTGCGTCCAGTTCATAATCAGCCCCAAGCATGCCCACATTGACCCGTTTTGCGCGCTGGACATCGCCGCCACCGACGTAGGTGTGAGACGTACACAATTCGCCAATCAGTTCACCAATGATGTAACGGACATCCTGGCGGCACGTGGCGGATTTGATCAAAGGAAGATACTTGTTGTACATTCCCTTCCAGTCCACACCTTGTGTGTTCGGATCATAATAGTAGTCTCTTTCCATGCGCCAGGCTTCATCGTAGATTTGCCGCCACTCTTTGACAGGATCGAGCCACATTTTCATTCCGGCAAGTGAAACTGAACCTTTGGAGATAGTGGCTTCTTTTGAAGAAACGGGCATCACAGCCAGTTTTTTACCGGCACGGCAGGCGATACTCTTTCCGTCTGCAGAGAGACGATATGCATCAATATCTTTGACGATGGTACGTTCTTTTTTCGATTTCAGATCAAAAGCGACGAGGTTACGCGGTGGCAGGTCCCGAAGCGCATATGCGTTGTAGTCGCCCTTTTCGCTGTTCAGGTAGAGTAGCTCATCCTGCGTTGCCGAAAGATTTCTGTAGTTGCCCGCTTTGACAGGGAAGGGCTCAATACGATCCGCAATGTTGTCAAAATCAATTTGAACAGTGACCCCTTTTTCTGTCTTGATATCTTTCTCTGTTTCCGGGGCATCCGTTGTCTGTTCATCATCTTCAATTGGGAACAGGGGGCCGTTGTCCTTTGTCAAAGCTAACGCGTAAACGCCGCAGACGTCTTTGTAGACAGTTTCCAGTTCGATATCACCGAAAGTCGGAGTAAAATGCCGTTTCGAAATGAAATACAACCACTTTCCATCAGGACTGAAGACAGGACCGAAATCATTGTACAAGCCCTGGCTGACGTTGTGAATCTTCCCGGTTCCGAGATCATAGATGTATAGCTGCATAACCAGATCATCGTCTATTTTTGAATAGGCGATGAATCTGGAATCAGGAGACCATGTCGCATCATTGATGGGTTTATTGTAAACGTCTGTGTCCATGGGTTCATTATTGGCTTTGTCAACAAGCTTCACTTTTCCTGTTTTTGCATCGACGACGAAAAGAGACAGGGTTTTGTCTGTGAATAGAATCTTGCTGCTGTCAGGAGACCATTCCGGTCTGGATCGCCAGACTTTTCCATTGTGAGTCAACTGAACAGGGTTCTTGAAATCCCCTGCTTTCTGCAGGTAGAGCTCATATTCTCCGGATGCGTCCGAGAAGTAGGCGATTGTCTTGCCGTCCGGAGACCAGGCGGGGTCTTTTTCTCTGGACCCTGAGCTCTCTGTCAGGTCGCGGGTCTGTCCTTTTTCCGCCGGAACAGAGAAGATTTCACCCCTGGCCTGAACAGCCAGTCGTTTCCCGTTAGGACTGATATCAAAGCGTGTGACCAGTTTTGATGCATCAACCCAATGGGGACGGCGCTGTGGCATGTCTGATTTGACCTGGATGTTCAGTTTGGTTTCAGCCTTTGTGTTGATATTGCAGGTGAATAACTCACCACCATTTTCGTATACGATGGTATCTCCGGACAGGCTGGGACGACGGACGTCATAGTCAGTATGCTTCGTGAGCTGTGTGATTTTTCCGTTCGCCAGATCATAAGAGAACAGATTCAGTGTATGGCTCCGATCTGATAGAAAATAGATCATGTTGCCTTTCCACATGGGAAACCGATCGGTCCCTTCAAACGTGGTAATCCGCTTCAAATTGTGCGTTTTGAAATTGTAGGTCCAGACATCTTCAGCAGTCCCACCGGTATAACGCTTCCAGGTGCGAAAAGTCCTGAAAGATCGCGTATAGGCAATACGGGTGCCGTCGGGAGAGAAGCTGCCTGTCCCCGCACGATCCAGCGGGACTCTCTCAAGGCCCGTGCCATCCGGGGAAATCATGTAAAACTGCTGAACATAGTTGGGCGTGGTCCGTACAGTGCGGAACAGGATCTTTCCGTTTGCGGGATTCCAGCCCACCACATCGTCTTCGGATGGGTGGTAGGTCAGGCGTGTTATATGGCCGCCATTGACATCCATGATATAAACGTCTGCGTTTCCATCATAGTCTCCCGTGAAGGCAATGAACTTCCCGTCAGGAGAGAACTTCGGGAAACGTTCTTCTCCGGCGTGGAAGGTCAGGCGGTGGGCCGTGCCGCCGGATGCCGGTGCAATCCAGATGTCCTCGCCATGAACGAATACAACTTTGTTGCCGTGAATGTCAGGGAAGCGGTACAGAGGCCGCGCTGGTACCGCCGCGAGTGTGGGGATAGACATGCTCGCAATAACGAGCAGAGAACATAGAAATTTCATGAAACTACCTCCTGATTTTGTGTGATTGGCATAGTATTTAGAAACCTGTATGGTTGAAACGTCCGCATATGAAAAGTATACGTGTTTGAGTCCAATTTGTTATGCTTCGGGATCCTGTTTTGTGGATGGTCGTCATTGCTTTTTTACCTGTCTCGCTGTCCTGCTTTTGGCGTACAAGCCAGAAAGCCCTGAAAGACTTATCCAAAGATTCCATTGGCACATGTAATTCCGGAGATACCCAGTTTGGCGCTTGCCAAGGAGATGGGAGATATTGCCTCTATTGACATCAATGAGCTTAGAGAGTAAGGTACCGGTATAAATATGTATCACAAAGCGATAACAGAAATTTTGTAGTGAATTATAAGTTCTGAACAGGGAGCAGGAATGGATTTCTTTTCAACCAAAGGAAGGATTTGGAAGGCAAGCCGCTCCAGGGCGATTTTTCTACTGATGGGTATTGTCGCCTTTGCTGTTACTGAATTAGGTCGGTTTGTTTATCGGCCCTATGTGTATCAGCACGGAATTTCAGATTTTGGATTGGCCGACAGTATAGGGAATCTGGGTGGAATTGTTGTTCAGATTTTTCTGTCTCTCGCAGTTCTGAACCCAACGCGACCCCAGAGTTACCGTTTGGCCGTTTTCTTCGCAACGGGGTATATCCTCTATGAATTTGTACAGCCTTACCTACCCAAAGGCGTATTTGACTGGAAGGATGTCTATGGAACACTAATCGGGTACGGAATTTCTGTTCTACTGCTGAATGTGCTCTGGCGGTATACCGAGATTAAGGTCGAAAGGGAGGCGGAATCAAATTCCTCTTCCTGATAAGAAAGTGCTGAAAGCGTTGTGGATGACCGTTTCTCTTTGTCGATTTTGTCTTCACAGGATTATAACATCCGGTTCGGTGCTCTACCCGTCTTTCCTGTTTGACGGATCTTCAGGTATAATGCTTTGCAGATAACAGGAGAATTTTCCAGAGGCGGAAGTTTCAATTGTTGAGTGCAAACAGGATCCAATCCCCTGGTTTAATTTGATTTCAGCCATCAGCTGACCGGGTGAGAGCCCAGAGGGATGCTAAGCCGCGTTACAGTTTTTTATTCTGCATCTTACGTATTAATGGATGAAAGGAGCATTCAATGGGATTCAAAAAGCCAATGATATTAGGGATAAAATGTATTGCTATTGTTGCGATTACAATTGTTGCCTCCCTGTATTCTTCGAAGCTCTGGAATGAGAAGGCCGAGGGCAATTACACAATGAAGCCTATTGTGTACAACCAGAACATGACCATTGCTGAATTCGGAAAACGGAACAGTTTGCCTCCGCTACTCCTGAAGAAGATTTTCAATCTGCAGAGTCCATCCGATCGCGGGAAGACGCTTCTGGAGACTGGCTATTCCCATCAGCAGGTTCAGGAAAGGGTCAGCCGGAATCTGGTATTGCAGGCAGAACAGGGGTCCAAAAACTGGCAGAAGATCTTCATTAAGTTCGGGGCCTGGTTTGCTTTTCTGTTTGTCATGTTTTTGATGCTCCGTAAATTTAATCTAAGAAACAGGTCAAGAATCCTGCTGTACTCAAGTGCGGTTGTTATTTTCGGAATCATACTGGGTGCCGATCCAGGTCCGATGGGAACAATCAAAGATGCCATTGCTCTTTATGGATCAAAACGGATGATCTTCCCTCCCAGGATGATTGCGCTGACCGTTTTTCTCATTATGGTTATAGTAGCGAACAAGTTCATTTGCTCCTGGGGGTGTCAGGTGGGGACACTTCAAGACCTGTTTTTCAGAATCAACCGAAATGCTAAGGACAAACCAATTCTTCGTCAATTCCGCATTCCGTTCAGGGCGAGCAATTTATTCAGAATGGTCTTTTTCCTGCTTTTTACGGTGATTGCTGTGGCTTGGTCCTTCGACATTGTTGCGCCAATTGATCCCTTCAAGATCTTCAATCCGATCGTGCTGGGCATAATTGGGTCAATTTCTATCGGCTTAATCCTTCTTGCAAGTATTTTTGTTTACAGGCCATGGTGTCACCTGTTTTGCCCCTTCGGGCTTATTGCCTGGATGCTTGAACGGATCTCAATCTTCAAGATAAAGGTGAATTACGAAAAATGTATAGCATGCGAAGCATGCTCCAGGGCGTGCCCCTCCAGTGTGATGGACGCCATTCTTAAGCAAGACAGAATCATCCCGGACTGCTTTTCGTGTGGTTCCTGCATAGAGAGCTGCCCTGTAGAAGCCATCAGTTTCCAGGCAGGAAGGAGAGAGCATCCTCCCGAAGGGAAATTCGAACAGAGATAATTACGGTTAACAGGGACAGTAACCCTTTTTCCCGATAATCATTGTGTGCTAATATGTACACATGAATCAACTCGCTAATGAAAGCGTTGGGCAGGTGAAAAGAGGGGATCGGATGCGACATTCCGGGTTGCTAACACTGGACGCTGTGATCAACCTGCTACTTGGTCTGCTTCTCATCGTGTTTCCCTCGCCGGTGGTCTCGACTCTGGGGATACCGTCCACTGACTCAGCTTTCTACCCGAGCATCCTTGGTGCGATATTGTTCGGCATAGGTATAGCCCTGATTGTAGAGCGTGTCCGTGGCTTTTCTGGACTGGGACTTGCGGGAGCGATCAGTATCAACATGAGTGGTGGTCTTGTTCTTGCTGCCTGGCTAATATTCGGCCAACTCAACCTACCGCTGCGCGGCAAGGTATTCCTCTGGGGTTTGGTACTGGTCCTGGTGGGAGTCAGCAGTCTTGAACTCTTCGCTGACATCCACAGCCGCCATACCCAACAAACGCATGAAACAAAACGTTACGACATAGAGTGATCTGAAAAAATTTCGGGGATGGATATTCATGGCCCCTTTTAAGTAAACAGAGTCAGGTATGCATATTGACAGCAATGAGTTGAGAGAGTAGAGTGGGGCATACTAATTGAGATCACAAGCCAACAATAGAAATTTGGGTCAGAATTATAAGTTCTATTCCATGGAGTTAATCTATGTCTGAAGAACAGTCAAAGCACCGTGTAAGACAGGACCGTGAGCTGCCCGCCGTAACTAAGCGCGGCTGGCGGTACCATCACATTGGAATTCCTACCAATCAACCTCGTCCGGGAGAAAAGTACATTCCGGATTATGGAATGTATGTTTCCGGTTTCGAAACCAGTCCATATGGAATTGAGTGGATGCGATTTGAAAAGAACAGCCCAATCTCCGATCTTATCAAGAGAGTTCCGCACATAGCATTTGAAGTAGATGATCTTGATAAGGAGGTAGAGGGAAAGGAACTACTGGGTGAGATCAGCAGTCCATCGATAGGAACAAGAGTGGCGATGATAATCGACCATGGAGCCCCGGTTGAGCTCATTGAGTTCAATAAGAAATGAACAAGTATGTGGTCCAGTAAAGCGAATAAGAAATTCGGGAGAAAGGAGTTCAAGAATGATCAGTCGTGAGCGTGTCCGAGACTTGTTTCTTGTGCTGTTGGGAGTTCTCGCACTTGTTTTCAAGCACAGGTTCAAACAGTATGGTGGTATGTTGGTACACGACTACAGTGGGAACGTTGTGGCCTCCTTCGCTGTGTTTTTTCTTCTCAAGTTTCCAGAAATACCCAGCCGGTTTCGGATCGGCGGCGCAGCTGTTCTCGCGTTACTTGCAACCGAATTGTTCGAGGTGACCAATGGTTTCGGCTTCATGAGCAACACATATGACCCGGGTGACTACCTGGCAAATGCGGTCGGTGTCGGCCTGGCCCTTGGTGTGGAAGGAGCTTTTCGGCTGTACTCCCGCCTCCGGCGACCAACCGGGACGACAGGGGCGTGAACTTCCGGAAACTGTGGATAGACACACGTTTCTTCGTGAATCAAAGTGTGATAACATAAAGTATAACAATAAACTACGCAATGAATATATTCGCTGAAGGAGACTTAAGATGGCAATCGTTCACAGCATGTATCGTGAGTCGGGCAAGCCAGCAATTGATAGGGAGACATGCACAGAGTGCGGCTCCTGCGCGATTATATGCCCATCAGAAGTATTGGTAATGGAGGATGGCAAGGCACAGGTTACGAACCAGAGCCTGCTTGGATGCATTGCTTGCGGTCATTGCATGATGGTGTGTCCCACGGGAGCAATTACCGTGACGGGGCGAGGGATTTCGGCGCAGGATTTGTTGCCGCTGCCTGCGTCCGATAAGGCGGATCGCGCGGAAATGCTGGCAGCGCTCATGCAGACGCGTCGGAGCGTCCGGCACTTTAAAGATCGGCCGGTTGATCCGAAGCTTGTTGAGCGTGTGGTTGAACTTGCAGCAACGGCACCCATGGGTATTCCACCGTGGGATGTTGGCTGTGTAAGTGTGATTGGGCGAGATAAGGTGCAGGAAATTGCGGGCGAAGTGGTAAAGGGCTATGAGGGGTTCCTGAAGATTTTCAAACCATGGCTGCTGAAGGTGATGCGACCATTTTTCGGTAAGGCGAAGTACGATATGTTCGCCGGTTTCTTGCGCCCGCTGGCGCGGACGTATGTCGAGGCACACAAGAAGGGCAGTGACTCACTCTTTTATGACGCACCTGCGCTGCTGATCTTTCATCACTCCCCTTACGCCGATGCGCTTGATGCGGGAATTGCCTGTACATACGCGATGCTGGCAGCGGAATCGCTGGGACTCGGCAGTACAATCATCGGTGGTGCACCACCGATTCTGGAGCGAAACAAGGCCCTTTGTCAGCAACTGGGTATCCCCGACAGCAATAAGCCTTCCATTGCGTTGATTCTCGGACATCCGGCA
>CAZRHT010000057.1:0-3878 GCA_964599895.1 uncultured Holophagae bacterium | reverse complement strand
GGAGCGTTCGCGGAATTTGCGTGTATTCAAGAAGACCGGACAGTTCTGAAACCTTCCAACATAACGTTTGAGCAGGCCGCAGCAGTACCGGTCGCGGGCCTCACGGCCCTTCAGGCCCTGCGTAACAAGGGAAGGGTGGAGGCAGGACAGAACGTCCTGATCAACGGTGCGTCCGGGGGAGTTGGCACTTTCGCCGTTCAGATAGCAAAGCAGCTGGGGGCGCAGGTTACGGGAGTGTGCAGTTCGAAAAACCTCGAATTGGTCCGTTCACTGGGTGCCGACAGGGTTATTGATTATACAGAAGAAGATTATTGGATGAGTGAGCAGACGTATGATCTGATAGTTGATAATGCTGCTTTTTACTCAATCAGTAAGCCTTTGCGAGTGCTGAAAAAATCCGGCAGATATATTGGGGTTGGGGGAACCTCATCGACGCTGGCTGTTCTTGTTTCATTCTTATCCGACCCGATTATTGCCATGATTAAAGGCAAGAAAGTTGTTGGCTTTATGGCGAAAATAAATCAGAAGGATCTGGAGTTCATGAGCGACCTTCTGGAATCCGGCAAGATTGAACCCGCAATTGGCCAAAGCTACTCACTGGAGGAGGTTCCACAGGCAATCCGATATGTCGAGAGCGGACACGCGAGCGGTAAAGTGATAATCAAAATTTGATAAAGACTGGAGAACAGTGATGAATCTGAATATTGCAGAAACTGGGGCACATTTAAGTTTATGATTGTAGAACAGAACCATGAAGAAGATTGTTAAGACACTCATAGAGAAATTCCTTCGTGCATGGCCGAGTGTTGCATTAGCCGGACGCTGGCCAAATTATCCAAATATTTCCTTAATGAGAAAACTACACAAGATTCATCTGAGTACAAAGCAACTGAAAACCATTGCGACGACTGTACAGACAAAGGCGCCGTGCAAGCTATTGGTATTCGGTTTGGGAAATGATAGCGTATTCTGGTCCAGCATTAACCGGAACGGCACTACTGTCTTCATTGAAGATAATCCACTCTGGTTCCGGAAGATAACGGGACGATCTAAGGATCTAAAGGTCTTTGTGGTCGATTATAAAACCCAAAGAAAGGACTGGAAGATTCTTCTTGAATCTCCATCTATGCTTCATATGACTTTGTCGGATGAGGTAGAAACAGTTAGATGGGATGTGATTCTGATCGACGCCCCCGAGGGCTGGAATGACGAATCTCCCGGCAGAATGAAGAGTATTTGTCTTTCTTCAAGGTTGATTGGCGATTCAGGTGACATATTTGTTCATGATTGTAATCGAGACGTCGAAGACGTTTATTGCAACACATTTCTAAAGAAAGAAAATTTGGTGAGAGAAATAGATGCACCAAACGGATTGTTGCGACATTACAAAATTATAAGTTGTTCTACTTGAACGCTCTTTATAGGACATTTCAATGGGGTCACAACTCAGGGAAACAATACAAGGCCAATGCCGGTAAAACAGTTCCAAATGCCGTTCTTAACGGTGATCAGAGCGTTTTTGAGTGACTAATGGGAATTAACTGTTTCAAATATATGCAGGATGCTAATTTCGTATGAGCAATATATCAAAGAACTTGGAAAAGATTGGATTTGGTGAATGGGTATTGGAGGCAGTTGCCCCCGAAAGCCTGGAACGCTTTGAGCTGGCGAGAGTGGTAGCAGTACATAAAGATAGCTGTTCGATCAGTAATGGAGAAATTGATGTTTCAGCGGAACTGGTCGGCAAGCTTATGTTTGGCGCCTCTTCTCCAATTGACTATCCGGCAGTTGGCGACTGGGTTCTTGCCAGTTTTTATGATGAAGATACATTTGCGATTATCCACGAGGTTTTGCCTCGGAAGTCCTTGTTGAAGAGAAAAACTCCCGGCAAGAAGGTTGACTTCCAGCTGATTGCAGCCAACATTGATGTAGCATTCATAGTCCAATCTCTCAATGAAAACTATAATATTCGACGTCTTGAACGATACCTGGTCATGGTCCACGATGCTGAAATTCGACCTGTTCTTCTTTTAAGTAAGAGCGACCTGCTTGATAACGACTCTATAGCAGGAATAACGAGGGAAATTCATAATATTATGCCACATTTGCAGGTTATCCCATTCAGCAATGAGAATGAGTCAGATCCGGAGAACTTAAGGGAAATGATGCAGGCTGGCCAGACGTACTGTCTTCTTGGATCGTCCGGAGTTGGCAAAACAACCCTGATAAATAATCTGATAGGCGAATCAAGGTTTGCGACCAAGACTGTCAGCAGGAAAGAGAGTAAGGGAAAACATGTCACAACCCACAGACAAATGATCAGACTGGATTCCGGCGCACTGGTAGTGGACACACCCGGTATGCGGGAGCTCGGAAATTTCTCGGTCACAGAAGGTCTTGCGGAAACCTTCACCGATATAGTTGATCTGTCAGAAAACTGTCAGTTTAATGATTGTACTCACGTGAATGAAAAGGGTTGTGCAGTATTGCATGCGGTTGAGAATGGTCACCTGCCCGCGGAACGATATCGGAACTACATAAAGATGACCAGAGAATCTGCTTACCATGAAATGTCATATTACGAAAAAAGGAAAAAGGACAAAGAGTTCAGAAAACATGTAAAGAATGTGATGAAGCATAAGAAGAGCCAACGATAGAACGATGACAAGGAAGGGAAGGCGGCGGTGTTGATGCGGCAGAAAGATGTGGGCCGCTGTTGATGCTGGACGTTATGATTTCGCCCCCTGGAGACGATGACCACAATGCTTAATTATCCTTAAACGCAGGAACAGGCACCAACTTTCCTGCTGAATATAGAGCGCTAGAACGGAGGATTAATGAAACAGGACATTTTGAAAGAATTTATACGAAGAGTCTGGAACGAAGGTGATGCTGACGCTGCATCAGACTTTATTGCGCCATCCTACACGATTTATCATGACCCGGGTGATCCGTGGGAAGGTATGGCGTTAGATCTGGAGGGTTTCAAGGATCGGGTAAGGAAGTCTCGAGCACCCGTTCCGGACCAACATTTTGACCTGCGGGAAGTATTCGAAAATGAGACCAGCGTTGCTATTACGTGGCTATGGCAGGGGACGCACATGGGCCCTATCGCTGATTTCCCGGCGTCTGGGCAGCAACTCCGAATGTCAGGCGCTACAGTTTACTACTTTGACGGCGATCGGATCACGGGCCATTGGCAGATAGCGGATCGATTAACTATGTTTCGTCAATTACACCAGATTTCTGAATAGTTTCCGGAAAGACAGGTGCCCCGTTCCTTTTCTCTGCTAAACAAAGTGTGCTAAAATAGCATATACGAAATATCTACGTTAATTAGTAAGTGAAGTTACAATACTAATAAACATTTCATCTCTTTCCACTTTAGGAGGCTATCATGTCAATGGGTTCAGGAACTATAATGAAAATTATTGGTATTGCACTTGCGGTTGTAGGAATTGGGCTTGCAATATGGGGATATCAGTTATCTGGTTCTGTCGGATCAAAAATAACACAGGTTGTTACAGGTTCAAATACAGATAAGGTAATGACTTTCTACATTGCCGGTGCTGTCAGTTTTGTTGTCGGCATCTATCTTTTAATTAAACGTTAACCAGGAGACGGGATGAATATCATTAGCTTGCTAATATTCTTAGCAATAGGCGCGCTGGTTGGCTGGCTTGCCGGCAATATCGTGAAGGGAAGAGGATTTGGTGTCATAGGCAATATTATTGTTGGAATTGTTGGTGCTGTATTGGGTGGCTTTGTATTCGGTTTGTTCGGCATAACAGCAGGCGGGATTTTAGGCTCAATAATTATGGCCACTATTGGCGCTGTTCTTTTGTTATATGTAATTAGTTTAATCAGGAAAGCTTAGC
>CAZRHT010000056.1:0-17289 GCA_964599895.1 uncultured Holophagae bacterium | reverse complement strand
ACTGTTTTGTGGAGAATCATGAACGAGGGGGGCAAAATGAGTGTGAATCCATCCCAACAGAAAGCCGCAAGGGTCGCAGGGCTGACGCTCGTGCTGGCGATCGTGATCATCGTGGTTACGAACTACGCAGTGAGTTTTAGGTTTATTGTTCCCGGAGACGCAGCCGAGACAGCCAGAAATATCATGGCGCATCAGACACTGTTTCGTCTGAATATGGTCGGAGACATTGTATACATGTTTGATGTGGTGATCTTGCTGTCAGCGCTGTATGTGGTGCTGAAGCCGGTCAGCCACACGCTCTCATTAATTGCGGCATGTACTCGTTTGATTTATGCGGTGATATGGGCCGCGGTGGTGGTAGGTATATATAATACTATTCGTTTGGTGGAAAAGGCCTCCTCTCTAAGTGTTTTTACAGATGGTCAATTGCAGGCACTTGCCAGTCTTCAACATACGACCAATTATGACTGCTATTACATTGCCTTACCATTCTGGGGATTGGCATCCGTTGTGATCAGTTTCCTTTTTCTGAAATCAAGATATATTCCCAGGCTGCTGGCGTGGTTCGGACTGTTCTCCTCTGCCTGGTGTGTGTTCTGTGGCTTTGCCTTTCTCATTGATCCCGGATTTGGTGATGCTGTGCATCCGGGATGGTTTGACATGCCGCTGGTGGTCTTTGAAGTCATACTGGGCTTCTGGCTGCTGATCAAAGGCCTGGGTGCCCCGAAGGGGACCCGGGAAGAATCCTGAACAGGGGGAGTGAAGTGAATTCAACAAAGAAGACAGCGAGGCTGGTTGGCGCATCGTATGTGCTGGTCCTGATTACCGGGATTTTTGGTTTGATTTATGTCCCGGGAAAGTTGTTTGTGGCCGGTGATGTCGCTGCAACCATCGGGAATATTCGGTCATCAGAGTTGCTATTTCGGCTCTATATCGTCAATGGGATCGTTTCCCCCGTGATATTCATGTTTGTTGCACTGGCACTCTACCAGCTGTTCAAGGATGTTAACCGCACCCTGGCAAAACTCATGGTGATACTGGTGCTCATCCAGGTTCCGATGGCAATTGTCAGTACACTGAATCAGGTCGCAGTTCTTGATATTGCACGTGGTGTGGACTATCTTTCCTTCTTTTCCAGGGCCCAATTGGATGGTATGGCCATGTTCTGCCTTCATCTGGATGGTCAGTTGACCCTTGCATTTGAGTTGTTCTGGGGGCTATGGCTTTTCCCGCTGGGATGGCTGGTGATTAAGTCCAGAGGTATGCCCCGTTTTATCGGCATCTGGTTGATTGTGAATGGCGCGGCATATGTCATCACCTTCCTGGTTGGTTTTCTGCTGCCGGCATACCTGGATATTACCAACAAGATTATGTTTCCGCTGCTGATGGGTGAAGTCGTATTTATGTTCTGGCTGTTATTCATGGGAATTAAGCCGATGGCAGTGTCCAACCCCACGGCTTTTACCGCCAACTGATGCCCGAAAGGAGACCCATGCACAGCAAGAAACCAAACAGAACGTCCTGCAAAGTTGGCGTGAACATCCTAGCCCTGAATAATCCGGCGGACACAACACTGAATTGTCTTTCCCCGGACCCGGGGATAGTCACTCCATTTGCCCGATGGGTGAAGCGTGCTAACATATAGAGTATGAAGTATCTGTGCAGTTAAATAAACTTGGCGACTGTGAAAGGAGGCTGATATGCAGGTTCTGGCAATTCTGGGACAATTCTTCATTGGTCTGGGCGTGTTATTGTTGGGGTTAGCTGCAATCTGGTTTGTGGCTATCTACAATGAGAAAAAGAAATAGGAATTGAAAAATTTCTGAGAGAGTCACTTTCGGGACTTGTCGCGGAATACGTAGCTTATTGGCATCAATGAGTTGAGAGTGTACAGTTCTGAGTATGAAGAAAGACAATGAGCCAGGAACAGCGGGTTTGTGCAGAATATCAAATCATTTGCTTCGCAATTTAACATGGAGAAAAATTATGGGAAAACTGATTTTTGTATTCGTGCTTCTGGGAAGTCTGAGCATACATGCGCAGGATAATTGCCAGTGCTCTAAGGTGTTGAAACAACTAATCACCAAAGTTGAGACAGAATATCCCGGGTTTAAAGACAAAGTGAAAGATCCACTTGCCTACGAAACGTTTAAGAAACACTTAATTGAGTCTTCCCAAAATTGCAATGATGAGAATTGCATCAAGATCTTGAAGGCATACACGAGTTTTTTTAAAGACGGACATCTTGTAATAAATAGGAAAGGAAATGACATTCAAAATTCACAAGAAACTTCAAGAGACACTTTTGAAACCAATATAAAAGACTTCAAAAAGTATGTGATGAAAAGCAAAGATAGCCTGGAGGGGATTTGGATTTCCGGTGATTATAGAGTTGGACTAAAGAAGGATAAAGATAATTACATTGCATTTGTCATCAGTTCCAAGAACACATCATGGAAGCCAAAAGAGATCAAGTTTAAACTGGCCGACGACAATAAGGCGACTTATTATTGGGGGAACCACACAAAAACAAGTGATTCGTACAATATTGACAAGGGTTGTTTCATACAGTTCAAAAAGGCGAAAGTAGCTTTTGTCAGAGAATTCCCTGCGCCCCGTCTTACAAAGGAAGCCATAACCGAAGAGCTTAACGAGTTGGAGGGTTTTTATCTTAGGCCTGTAAGCGATAGAACATTATTATTGAGGATGTCGAGTTTTGAGTATTCAAATACAGCCAGAATAAAGAAACTGATTGATAGTAACAAACGCCTGTTAAACAAGTATGAAAACCTTATCATTGATGTGAGAGGTAATGGCGGCGGAACGGATTACAGCTATCACCCCATCCTACCTTATATTTACACAAATCCGGTCCGACATTTAGGTGGTGAATATCTTGTAACACAAACACTTATCAATGCTCTTGAAAATTGGGCAAACAACGCAGATCAGGCCAAAGATGCTGCGGAAATCAAATCAGTAAGAGACGATTTAAGAAGAATGAAAGGAAAAATAGGGAAATTTATTCCCTATAGCGCGAAGGGAAACTATGGGTTTACGACGCAGAAGTCTGTACATCTTTATCCAAAACACGTAGCAATACTGGTTGATGGAGGTTGCGGAAGTTCCACAGAAAAATTCCTGCTTGATGCAAAACAAAGTAAGAAAGTAAAAATTCTGGGAACTCCAACGTACGGATCGGTTGACTACGTTTCGGTGTATGAATTTAGTCTTGATTGCGGTAGTTATGCCCTGTATATGCCCACGGTACGAATGATGAGGTTACCCGGATATCAACTGGATAATATTGGTATTCAGCCAGATATTTACATGGACAAGTACATAACGGACTGGGTTCAGTACGCTAAGAAATATTTGGAAAACTGATGATTTCAGGGCACCCACCCGTCATTGGGCGAGGCCCTTGGCCTTACGGTCGTTGTCAAGCGGATGGAGCTTGCTATGCATATTGACATCAATGAGTTGAGAGAGTAGAGTTTCTGAGTATGAATAGGGGCTGTATGCCAGTAACAGAAATTTCGCGCAGAACAACAGGTTCGCTGTAGAGGATGGGCTTTTGCTTCATTTAATTGACATAAGAACACTATCTGTCGTTGCCAGTATCATCAGCCTGGTTCTCTGCATTTGCATGATCTACATCTTTAGCACCCGTAAGACATACAGCGGATTTACTCAGTGGACAATTGCCGCCATTTTATACAGCTTCGGTATGGTGTTTATGGGTTTGAGGGGGATTCTGCCTGACTTCATATCAATAATTGTTGCGAACACACTCATAATTGCAGGGTGCGCCTCTATCGCCTGCGGTCTGGAACTTTTTACCAACAGCACCAGAAGAATGTGGCTGTTTATATCATTAATTGTATCAATGCTCCTTTTATTCCTGTATTTTACCTATTATTCTCCAGATATAAACGCGAGAATAATCGTTATATCAGTAATAATTACAATTTTTTATGGATATTCTGCATATCTAGTCCACAGGCATGTCCCACATTTGATCAATGATCGAAACAGATTCCTGGTAGTTGTCTTCAGCGTCCAGGCCTTATGGAGTGTATTGCGTGTTATTCATGCAATTTTCATTAACAATGCCGTAGCTGATTATGTTAACGCATCAGGCTTTTACGGCATCACAGTCGTAGGTTTTTTCAGTGGAAATATATTTATTATAATCGGCCTGATCACACTCAATTTTCAAAAGGTTGAGTTTGATTTGCGATCTGCAATGGAGGAGATCAAAACACTGAGGGGAATTATTCCCATCTGTGCGTCCTGCAAGAAAATAAGGGATGATCAGGGAATCTGGAATCAGATAGAAGCCTATATCCGGGCCCACTCCGAAGCTGAATTCAGCCATGGCATATGTCCGGAATGCATGGAGAAGCTTTATCCGGAAATTTATCGCAAGAGATAATACTTCCGGGGACACCTGTTTCGATACTCCCGTCAGGTAAAATAATCTCTGAGTGGCACCTTTAACAGTCCTTCCGCCATCACTTTTTTGATAATTTGCTTGCTCACGTCTGCTCTATCGTAGTAAACTGCCAGACATGAAACAAACAGTTAATAATAAGTATGTTAGACGGAGTTGACGATGCCTAAACTCAATCCTCAATACCTTACAGAAATCGCCCGCCAGATCGGGTTTGTGTCTGCTGTTCTGGGCGGCTTTTGCGCCGCGTTCCTCGGCACACTCATCGGCATAAAATCCGAAAGCCGCGTTGCCGGTTGGACCATTGGAACGGCAACGGTATCTGCCGTTTCCTTTGTTTGTGCTGTCATCGCCAGTACGAAGCTGATCGTTGTTCTCCACCCTGCCGCTCCCAAAGCGATGGCAGCAACTACCGGTTCGGCCCGTGTCATCCTTGTTTTGTTTTTCATCCTGGGGCTTTACTCTCTTCTTACCGCCATTGCCCTCACCGGCTGGCTCCGTTCAAGGAGAGTGGGTGCCATCACTACCGCAATTGCCGTGGTCGGCGCAATCGTGACAACCGTGCTTATCTGACGTACGCGATGGCCGCCCATTTCCTCGGCACGTGCTAATATAGAGAATATGAAAGAGCTACGTGAAAATTGTGGGGTGCTCTGCCGAAGAAACGCTCAAGAATGATGACAAGTCGCTGTGTAAAGCGAAGAGCGAAAACAGCAATCGGCTGGGGTGAGTCAACCCTCAAGTGTTACATTCACTTCGAACTGAATGAGGCTTATCTTTAGTGAGCAACGGGCGAGTATCTGCAATCGCCTGAAATATGGAGGTAGTTGTGAGTGGAATAATACTCATCATGGGATTGATCGGGATTGTGATAGTCGTCATTGGTATATTGGTTGTCATTCAGAACCGAAAGCAGATGGAAATTCAAAGCAAGAATCCGGGATATCCCAAAGGACACTGGATGGGAGTGGGAATCGCCATGGGAATTGCCATCGGGTGTGGAACCGGTGTTGCTCTTGGTAATATCGCAATCGGTGTAGGTGCTGGCGTGGCCATTGGCGTTGCACTCGGTTCAGCGATGGAAAAGAAGCACAGTGATGAAAGTCGTCGGCTTACAGATGAGGAAATAGCCTTAAAGAAAAAAACGGTGCTATACGCGATTGGCATCCTGTTGCTGGGAATGCTTGCCTTTCTGGTTCTCTTTTTTGGCATCAGATAAGACGTGGAATTTGGACTGGCAGGGGAGAAATCGCAAAAAACCGTGACCAACTGAACGCGTCTGGTGATCCCACTTTCTCATGATGATTGGCAGTTATATGATACAATAAAATATACATCGACATTCACTGGAGGATTTTCGTTCATGGCAAGACTACCGCGTATAATCTGGTTTTGCTGGTTCCAGGGTCTGGAACAGGCACCGGAACTGGTCCGGGAATGCCATGCATCCTGGGTGCGGCATAACCCTGGATGGGAAGTACATGTGCTGGATGAACGGAACGTTGGAGATTTCGTCGATGAATCCTGCGGATGGAAATGGGTGCATATACCTGTTCAGAAACGGGCCAACCTGTTACGGCTGGTTCTACTTGAGGCGCATGGCGGTGTCTGGGCGGATGCGACCTGTTATTGTGCACGTCCGTTGGACGACTGGATTTTTGACTGCATGGACACCGGGTTTTTCTGTTTTCAGAATGGGGGCCCCCGTCGGGTGATGGCCAGCTGGTTCCTGGCGGCCCTGCCCGGCAATGAACTGGTTCGGTCGTTTCGGGCGCTCCATACGGCGTACTGGCGGGAAAATCGGTTCAGGGATCCTGAAAAGTGGCCTGTTCGTATCATTCGTGGCGTATTGAAGCGCGTGTTCATGCTGCGGGAAAATTGGACGGATTGGTGGTTTAGCCAACCGGTGAAAGATTGTTTACGGCTCTCCCCATATTTTGCAGCTGCATATCATTTTGCGTGGCATCTCAGGCGAGACGAGGTCAGCGCGCGAATCTTCCACAACATGCCACGCAAATACGCGGCCCCATTACTGGGTCCTGCGCACATGGGGCTGAAAGGTGAATCCCTTGATGAAATGCGGAATGAGATTCTGCGCACATCATGTCCCCTGTACAAGTGGAACTGGAAATTTGAATTGTTCGGGGGAAAGGGCGCTTCTGAGGCTCTGCACTACCTGTTCCGGGAGGAGCAGCTGAAGGCTTGACAATAACGAACACGCAATGTTCTCTTGTTAATCAACTCAACCTTCCCTTTTGACTAGTGGTCTAAAGATGCGCAACAGTAATTGGCTGCACACCGTATAACAAAAGAATTCACCAGAAGGTCGAGTGCCGGTTTGGCGCTGAAGAACACCGGCATTTAGTCGCCGGCACTGGTGATGTTGGTTGCTAAACCGAAGAAGGGGGACGCTATGAGTGACAGGATCAGCCTTCTTGAAACATTCGATAAGTTGCGCGATGCCTTGTTTGCCAATGACGTGAATGAGCTGAATCTATTGATAGCAAATGAGTATGTCGGATTCGACCCTCTCGGGAACCCACAAGATAAGAAGATGTCTCTCGATACATACCAGCCGGGTGGCGCAAAGCTTGAAAGGTATGAGGTTGAGGAAGTGGAAGTGAGGCTGATCGGTGAAGTGGGGATCATTACGGGCAAGGGTTACATAAGCGGTACGTTTGAGGAGTTCGAGTTTGAGCATAATTTGCGGTTTCTTGATCTGTATGTTCATCGGGAGCTCAGATGGCAGTTGTATCTGTCTCAGGTTACCCAACTGAAATAGGATGATTACGGGTTTTTGCATTTTGATTGAGAGGATATGCTAATATGGTTCCAATTGAGCAATTGAACGATAGTCAGAGAAATCATATGTGCTGCAGGATCCGACTTTCGAATACGGTGGAACTGTCATCGAAAACACCTTCTCCGATACTGCTGCTGCTGGAACGAATTTCTGTTGCCCGTGTGTAAGGAAAGCCGAGAGAAATATAGAGTGAAGCAAAAAAATTCAAGATTTTTATTTTTTGGCAGGAAGGTGTGTTAATATAGTAAATAGGAATATTTCTTAAATAAGTTTATTAATTAAAAGGACTGAATGCCAGAGAAAGGCGAAATGAAGAAAATGTATGGCATCTATAATGACAGAAAAAACCAGAAAGAAATGAGTCGAAGTGATTTTACGACTCACAAATAGACTTCTTGCTCTTTTACAACAGGAAGAAATTTGACTATGAATCGCTGATGTAGCCTTGTGACCCTGTTGTCTTTAAGTTGGGCCGCACGGCTGTCGTGGATAGTATGGATATTGGAACACGATTGTTTTCCAGTTGTTCCAATTAACAAGGTACACAATGAAAGGAGGAAACACTATGAGTGAAAATGGTAGATGCCCGGTGACGGGCAGGACAAGTAAGCCCATAGCCGGTGGCGGCACGTCAAACCGGGATTGGTGGCCGAATCAGTTGAATCTCAAGATTCTTCATCAGAATTCACGCAAGAGTAATCCCATGGATGACGCATTCAACTACGCTGAGGAATTCAAGAAACTTGACCTGCAGGCCTTGAAAAAGGACCTCTATGCACTGATGACTAAATCGCAGGACTGGTGGCCAGCTGATTACGGGCATTACGGTCCGCTGTTTATCCGGATGGCCTGGCACAGCGCAGGAACGTATCGTACTGGTGACGGCCGTGGAGGCGCGGGAACGGGCAACCAGCGGTTTGCGCCTCTGAACAGCTGGCCTGACAACGTGAACCTGGACAAAGCGCGTCGTCTGCTCTGGCCGATTAAGAAGAAATATGGGAGGAGAATTTCCTGGGCCGACCTGATGATTCTCGCCGGCAACTGCGCCTTGGAGTCCATGGGTGTAAAGACCTTTGGGTTTGGAGGTGGACGCGAAGACATCTGGGAGCCGGAAGAAGACGTTTACTGGGGTTCCGAAGAAGAATGGCTGGCTACGAGCGACAAGCCGAAAAGCCGTTACTCAGGTGACCGGGACCTGGAAAACCCCCTGGCTGCCGTTCAGATGGGCTTGATCTATGTGAATCCCGAAGGCCCCGACGGCAATCCGGAACCGGTTGCCTCCGGTAAAGACGTTCGGGAGACATTTGCCCGGATGGCAATGAACGATGAAGAGACTGTTGCGCTCGTCGCCGGCGGGCATACATTCGGTAAGTGTCATGGGGCCGGTGATGCCGCACTTGTCGGCCCGGAACCGGAGGCCGCTCCGATTGAAGAAATGGGCCTTGGGTGGAAGAGCCGTCACGGCAGTGGCAAGGGCGGTGATACGATCGGCAGCGGCATTGAAGGTGCCTGGAAACCGAACCCGACCAAATGGGACATGGGCTATTTGAATGTGTTGTTCAAATACGAGTGGGAACTGGTCAAGAGTCCGGCTGGCGCCAATCAATGGCTGGCAAAGGACGTGGCGGAAGAAGACATGGTGGTTGACGCACACGATCCATCGAAAAAACATCGGCCAATGATGACCACGGCGGACCTTTCCCTTCGTTATGATCCAATCTACGAGCCGATCGCGCGGCGCTACCAGCAGAACCCCGAGGAATTCGCGGACGCGTTTGCACGGGCATGGTTCAAACTGACCCATCGCGACATGGGCCCACGCTCACGTTATCTGGGAGCGGAAGTGCCGGGAGAAGAGCTTATCTGGCAGGATCCCGTCCCAGCGGTCACGTATGACTTGATTAATGAACAGGATATTGCTGAGCTCAAGCGTAAAATTCTTGCTTCAGGACTGTCTGTTTCCCAGTTGGTATCGACTGCCTGGGCGTCGGCATCTACCTTTCGCGGTTCAGACAAACGCGGTGGGGCCAATGGGGCGCGCATTCGCCTTACGCCTCAGAATGGTTGGGAAGTCAACGAGCCGGACAAACTGAAAGCAGTGCTGCAGGTGCTGGAGAATGTCCAGCAGGAGTTCAACGGTGCGCAGTTCGGCGGGAAGAAAGTCTCACTGGCAGATGTGATAGTCCTTGGCGGATGTGCGGGAGTGGAACTAGCTGCGAAAAATGCCGGTCACGATGCGAGTGTCCCCTTTACGCCGGGACGCACCGATGCGACGCAGGAACAAACCGACGTGGAGTCATTTGCCGTTCTGGAACCGGTTGCAGATGGGTTTCGCAATTACCTGAAGGAAAAATACGCTGTATCTGCGGAGGAATTGCTGGTAGACAGGGCGCAATTGCTGACGTTGACTGCCCCTGAGATGACGGTCCTCGTTGGGGGAATGCGGGTTTTAAACGCCAACTTTGGAAAGTCCAGGCATGGCGTTTTTACCGGGCGGCCGGAAACACTTACGAATGATTTCTTTGTGAATCTGCTTGACATGGGTACCGAGTGGAAAGCGACGTCGGACGCCGGTGAGGTGTTCGAAGGCCGTGACCGAAAGAGTGGCGAATTGAAGTGGACCGGCACCCGTGTTGATCTCATTTTTGGATCAAACTCACAATTGCGGGCTCTGGCTGAAGTTTATGGAAGTGAGGACTCCCGGGAAAAGTTCCTTCACGATTTTGTGGCCGCATGGGACAAGGTAATGAACCTTGACCGGTTCGACCTTGTGTAGATTTGGTTTAGAAGTGCTCCAGCGTTTTTGAACTGAAATGCAATGCTGGCTATGAGTAGCCTGATCCCTGCCAACCGAAACTGATCGAGAATGATTGGTTTACATTGAGTCCCGGCAGAAGGCACATCAACAGCTTTCTGCCGGGATTTGTTGCTACCCCGCTCGAATGTATTTGAACATTTCATGTCGCAGACTTTACTTCGGGTACGGTGAAATATCTGACGACAATTGATTGTGGGTGATCCGGGATACGGCACTCAACCCTGATTTTTCCAGATCCGGGAGACATGTTAAAATATAGCTTGAAGAAATCACAGAACAGATATGTTGAAGTAAGGTGGGAAAATGAGCGATAAGCAAACGGTACTGAACGCATCTGAGGCACAGGCGTACTACGACCATTTTGGCAGGAAACAGGACTCTCAGGGGTTTTACGAGGACCCGGCTCTGGACGAGTTGATTGCCCACGCGGACTTTCAGTCTGCAGAGGCACTTTTCGAATTTGGATGCGGCACCGGCAAATTTGCCATGCGTCTCCTGGAAGAGTATTTGAGTTCCTCGGCGACATACTCTGGTTGCGATATAAGCCCGGTCATGGTCAACCTTGCCAAACAGCGCATTACGTCTTATGCAGATCGCGCGAGCGTTGTTCGATCAGATGGCGCGGTCCATTTCCAGCTTTCTGATCAGTCAGTCGATTACGTTGTGAGCAATTACGTTCTTGATCTCCTGTCCGAGGACGATGCCCGGCTCCTTTTTACCGAAGCGCATCGGGTACTCAAACCGGGGGGAAAAGTCTGTCTGGTCAGTCTTACCAAGGGTTCTACCCTTCCATCAAAGATTGTCTCGTCAGTTTGGAAGGGAGTATTTCGCCTTCGCCCGTCTCTGGTTGGTGGCTGCCGTCCGATTATCTTTGAGCCCTATGTGGATCAGGAGTGCTGGTTGTATGAATATCGAAACGTAGTGACCGCATTTGGTGTACCGTCAGAGGTATTGATCCTGACCCGCCGGGATTAAGCAACCAGGACGTTCCAGCGAGGTGTTGACAGCAAAGTTGGAGGACATAGAATTTGTTGAAAGGACCAGACATGGCTGACCATCAATCCAATGATCCCCTTCATGGAATTACTCTTGAAAGAATCTTGAATATTCTGGTTGAACAGTATGGATGGGATCAGTTGGGCAAGCGGATCAACATCCGGTGCTTTAACTACGATCCATCGGTGAAGTCAAGCCTCAAATTTTTGCGGAAGACACCCTGGGCGAGGAAAAAGGTGGAAGATCTGTACATTGTTTTGCAGAGGAAGCAATGAAGGAACACACACTTTGCTGTTTGGTTTGGAAGAAATAATGCCAAGGTCTCTGAGAATTATTGGTGCAGTGTTTGCCTGTATGGTTTTTCTGATGATGTCTGGCTGCGGTTCAAAGAACAAGAGAATTGAGGGGGTGATTGTGCAGACTGAGCCGGTGGATTTGTATGTTTCAGTGAATGGTGTGCGTCTACATGTCATGGATTGGGGTGGTTCCGGGACGCCTTTTGTTCTGATCCATGGCATGGGGGACTCTCCCCGGATTTTTGATGATCTGGCGCGACAGCTTGCCTCGGATTTCAGGATCATTGCTTACGCGAGACGTGGGCATGGACTTTCAGAAGCGAAGGGTCCTTTTGATACCGGGACCCTTGTGGAAGATCTGCGACAATTGCTCGACTTTCTCGATATCCGGCAGACGAACCTGCTGGGATGGTCCATGGGGGGGAATGAAATTACGGCGTTTGCCGGACTCTATCCGAGCCGCACGCTGAAACTGGTATATCTGGAAGCCGGCTACGACTGGTCGAATCCTGCTTTTCTGAAAGCCCTTTCCGTCTGTCCTCTTCAACTTTCACCCGACAAGAAGGCATGTCAGTCACTGGATGAATTCCGGGCCTGGGCCCGGGAGTTCTGGTTGCCCAATGTAACGTGGGCCGACGGCCTGGAAGCCCATTTGAGGGAAGTTACACGAATCAGGGAAGACGGAACCGTACAGCCGGTTCCCGACGGCAAATTAAGTGAAGAGCTGTTTGCGGCGCTTGCAGGCAACAAACGGGATTACACGGCGGTGCATTCTCCGGTGCTGGCACTGTACAGCCCGTCCTTTTTCGTCACAGACGGAAGGGACCCTGAACTGGCAAGGAAGGTAGAAGATTGGGATTTGAAGATGATGGCCCCCTTCCGTCGTGCAAGTCAGGATCGGATCCATCGGGAACTGCCGGGTGCAATGATCCGGACTATTCCCGGTACATCCCACGGCACCATCGGCCTTCTGAATCCCGATAAAACAGCGGAGATGATCCGGAGCTTTCTGCAGGAAGAATAGCCATTTCCAGAATCAGGACTCACCGGTGGTCATATCTGTCGGGGTGGGGATTGGTGCTTTTGTAGAAAGTGAGTAGAATGTTGAATAAGACTGGTTGGAAAAGGAGCAATTCTTGGAAGCGCCTGTAATTTTCACGCCTCGTTTGAAAATTTCTCAATTGATTGCCGATGATGCCGAAGCCCTGTTTCAATATCGTTCTGATCCAACTGTCTGCAGATATCAGTCTTTCCAGCCCTCATCTCTTGAAGATGCTAGAGCCTTTATCAACGATTTAGAGTCCAATTCCTTTGACGTTCCGGGTTCCTGGTTTCAGTTTGGAATCCGCCTTCGAGAGACCGGTCTGTTGATCGGCGATCTTGGCGTTCATTTCATGGATTACGATTCCAGACAGGTTGAGATCGGTTTCACACTGGCTCCGGATTATCAGGGCCGTGGATATGGCACCGAGGCTGTTTCAGCTTTAATCGACCACCTTCTGGGGCCGCTTCAAAAACATCGTGTATTTGCGTCAGTGGATCCCCGAAATAAACCGTCCATCGCGTTGCTGAACCGTATCGGCATGCGACAGGAAGCACACTTTCGGGAGAGCCTGTGGTTTAAAGGTGAATGGGCGGATGATCTTGTGTTTGCCGTCCTGAAGTCTGAATGGAAGAAAATGGATTGACGGTATACTTTGCGTATTGTACTGTCTAAACAATGGCTTACAGTGACGAATTTGCGAAGACAGGCAGGAGGTTCGGATGCGTATTTTTCGAGGCACTTTGGAATACTTAAGTGAACGGCAGCCACCGGCAGTTCGGATTCTGCACATTGTCATTCTCCTGCTGGTTATCAGTCAGATCATAGTCAGCAACTTCATGGGGTTTACGGAAACCGGTGAGGTCAGCAGGAAAGTTGTCGAAGCCTATGGGACATGGATCCATATTGGTACCGGATTATTCCTGCTACCGATTGCAACTGCATTCATTGTGATTGAAATCAGGCGGCACGGCCTCAAATATTTCTTTCCTTACCTCTATGGCGAGTTTGCCCAACTGAAAGACGACCTGCATCATTTGAAACGCTTCAAACAACCGGAACCCGAGGCCCACGGCCTTGCGGCAATTGTTGAGGGGTTAGGCCTTGGCGCATTAGCACTGGTAGTTCTGTCCGGATTTGCCTGGTTTATTTCCTGGCTGTACATGCCATCATGGGCACATTCAGCGAAGGAAGTCCACGGATTGTTGACAGGACTGATTGAAGCATACGTCATTGGTCATGGCGGTATGGGGCTCCTTCACCTGTTTTCATATTTGAAGAACAACCACCCCCGCTGAAATTGCTATATTTGTTACGTTACATCATAAAGTCTATTTCCCCATTGTTTGTTATCATGAAGGGAAGATATGGGAATGGTTCTGCAGAAAAATCAATGAAGCAGGAGAACTGATACATGGGTACACGACTTTTTCGATGGCTATTTAACTGGTATCCACCCTATCTCGGTGCCGGAATCCGGGTGAAGTCGATTTCGCCGGATTTTCGGGACATTGTGGTCCAAATGAAGCAGCACTGGTATAACCGCAATTATGTTGGCACCCACTTTGGAGGGAGTCTGTACAGCATGACAGACCCGTTTTACATGATCATGCTGGTGAAGAACCTGGGTTCTGAGTATATTGTCTGGGATAAGGCTGCATCTATTGAGTTTATAAAGCCGGGGCGTGGAAAGATGATTGCCCGTTTTCAGTTGAAGGAGGCCCGCTTGGAAGAGGTCAGACACAATACAGCAGACGGCCAGAAATATACCCCGACCTGGCCCACAGATGTAGTGGATGAAGAACACGAGGTAGTGGCAAAGATCCGGAAAACACTCTATATCCGTAAGAAACAAAAGCATCCTAAGTGAACGTGGCCTGGAATGAAAACTCTTCCTGTGAAGGACGCTGGAATACAGGTTTGTACGGGCCCTTGTACCGTTGTATTGCTAAAATAACGGAAATATTTTATAATAGGTGAATTACTACTTCGCGTAATCCGCTGCTAACTGCACATGAGTGCAGGAGAAAAGGACAATGAAACGAAAGCCTTCCACCCCGATTAACCCGGATGCAGAAAAAATGCTGGAGACCTTTCGAACTATTGCGGGAAAGGTAACAGGGGTCTCTGCACATGAAGTTCTACAGCAACTGGTTGAAGCAATTGCGGATGAACTCCAGGCAGACACCGTGTTCATTGGGAGAACAGAAGGAGACTTAAGTTCGATTGGAACCGTTGCTCAGGTTGTGGATGGAAAACAAGGCGAACCATTTCAATATCTTCTCAGTGGAACACCGTGTGAAGAGGTTGTGAACACCGAAAAATGTATCCATGGCAACGATGTGGCAGGGAGATATTCGGAAGACACTCCATTGGGACACGCTAAGATCAAAGGATACGTGGGTACCCCCCTTGTAAACAGAAAGGGAAAGGTTGCGGGCGTCATGGTGGCGCTTTTTCATAGATTGCCGAACAATCTTCAGCTCACAAAAGACACCTTGAATCTCTTTACCACGCGTGCTTCTGCTGAACTGGAACGGGAAACTCTTGAACACAGGTTATCCAGATCTGAAGCACGATACTGGCATTTCTTTTACGAGAATTTGACGGGAAACTATGTCACCACTCCGGGGGGAGAACTGCTGGATGCAAATCCGGAGTTCCTTCGCCTGTATGGGTTTAAGTCACTGGAGCAGGCTCAGGAAACCGACATGTCCCGTCTATACCTCGGGCAAACAGATCGGGAGCATTTTCTGCAACTGCTTAAAGAAAAGCGAAAATTGAAAGACCTTGAAAAAAATGCTGTCCGGATGGATGGAACGGTAATTGTGGTTCGCGAAAATGTTGTAGGTGAGTTCGACGATGAGGGGAAACTTGTCCGGATACGTGGCTACATTATAGATGTTACGAGAGAATACGAAGCGGCAAGGGAATTGCAGGACATAAGGGAAATCATCGAAGAGAGCCCGACTGTCATATTCGTGTGGCGAAATGAACCGGGTTGGCCGGTGGAATTTGTTACGGAAAATGTGTCTGATTTGTGCGGATATACAGTGGCCGAATTTCAGAACAATGGTACACGCTACGCTGATCTTATCCACCCGGATGATTTAACCCGTGTCGAAAAAGAAGTGCAACAGCACAGCGAAGATCACACGTGTCAATCATTTTCCCATACTCGGTACCGATTGATTGACAGGGACGGGACAATCGTCTGGGTGGATGATCGGACCGTCATTCAGCGGGATGAAGAGGGAAACGCGATAAGCTTTCGAGGTGTTGTTTTTGACGTTACAGAACGGATGAGCATTGAGAGGGAACTCGCTGAATCCCGGCAGCGGTACCTGGGATTGTTTGAAGCGGCACCGGATGCTGTATTTCTGATGGACGCTGAAACGGGAGAAGTAGAAGATGTCAATCCCGCCGCGGAAAGACTGCTTCAGCGAAACAGGGCGGAGATTATCGGCATGCACCAGTCACAACTTTACCAGAGTGAACTGGGAGACCCGGGTGATCTGGGATCTCAGGAAACTGTCGACCGGAAGTCAAAATCGGATTCTACTACTATCTGGAAAAAACACGTACTCCGACCGGACGGTTCCACCGTTCCGGTGGATGTTCGGGCCGAAATGATAGATATTGGCGGAAGGAAGTTGCTGCAAGCAGTATTTCGGGATGTCAGCGAGCGGGAGGAGGTGGAACAGCAACTGAGGTCCAGTGAAAATCAGTTTCGTTCCCTGGTGGAGCAGGCAATTACGGGCATATATATTATCCAGGATGGTTTATTCAGATACGTAAATCAACGGTTCGTGGATATCTTTGGCTACAATAGCTCGAAAGAAATCATCGACAAAAAATCCGTAGGTGACCTCGTGTTTACGCCTGATCGGGAACTTGTTGTGGAGAATGTGAGAAAACGGATAAACGGGGAAATGAAAAGTGTGCACTACACATTCCGTGGACAGCGAAAGGACGGTAGCCCAGTGTATGTGGAAGTGCATGGGTCCAGCGCAGAGTTTCTCGGTAAACCCTCGGTAATCGGGACAATTCTGGACATTTCGGAACGAATCCGGCAGGAACAAGAGTTGAAGGAAAATCAGCTCAAGCTGATTAGCGCACAGCAGGCAGCGGGACTGGGGTTCATCGAGTGGGATGTGGAAAATAATTGTACCTACCTTTCAACGGAAGTTATTGGAATTCTCGGAATGAAGTGTGAAGAGGGATGGCACGAACTGAACCTCGTGACGCATCTGGTTCATCCGGATTTTCAAGAGACAGTAAAGCAACATCTCATCAGTTCGTTGAAGGAAGATGTCCCATATCAGGTGGAGTACAAGGTAATTCGGCCAGTTGATGGCAAAACAATATGGGTTCTAGGTACTGGAACAGTGGAGCGGAATGATGAGGGGAGAGCAGCTCGGATGGTGGGATCGGCCCGTGATATCACAAAAGAAAAAACTGCGGAAATCCAGATTCGGGCAAGTGAGGAGAAATTTCGGGTCCTGGCCGAATCTGCCCCGGTTGCAATCATAATTTATCAGGAGGATGGCTGGGTTTACACCAACCCGGCGGCATCTGTTTTTACGGGTTATTTGCCACAAGAACTATACGAAATGAAATGGTGGAATATAGCTTCTCCGGAGCAAAGAGAGTTAGTGAAAAGACGAGGAATGGCAAGACTGGCTGGAGAAGAGGTTGAAAATCGTTATGAACTCAAAATTGTGCGAAAGGACGGCGAGGAACGGTGGCTGGATATTACCGGTAATTTAGTTGAAATTGAAGGCACAAAATCCGGCCTGATTATTGCCATTGACATTACGGACCGAAAAGAAATTGAACTTCGTTTGCGAAAGGACGAGGCCCGGCTGAAGGTCTTAT
>CAZRHT010000055.1:0-17846 GCA_964599895.1 uncultured Holophagae bacterium | reverse complement strand
TGTAGCGAGGAAGAGACCTTCTCCGCCGAAGAAGATGGATTTCAGCTTTTTCACCATCTGAATGTCATAAGTTACGGAGGGGGTAAATCCGACAAGGCAACCGGTATCTACACGGAGGGTCTGGCCCGCGGCCAGTTTCCGATTTACAACAGTGCCACCCGCGTGGACGAAGGCTTTCCCGTCGCCTCTCAAGCGCTGCATGATAAACCCTTCTCCACCGAAAAATCCGGCACCGAGACGTTTGTTGAAGGCAATGCCAAGTTCTGTTCCCATGGCGGCACAGAGAAAGGCGTCTTTCTGACAGATAAATTCTCCGCCCAGTGCTTTCAGATCCAACGCCACAATTTTCCCCGGATAAGGAGCACCGAACGAGACATGGCTTTTCCCGCTGCCTTTATGGGTAAACCAGGTCATGAAAAGGGATTCTCCGGTGATCTTTCGCTTGGCACCTGCCATCAATTTCCCCATAAAACCCTGATCCGGCTGAGACCCGTCTCCGAAACGGGCTTCCATGTCAATCCCGTCTTCCATAAACATCATTCCGCCCGCTTCAGCGATGACGGTTTCCCCGGGGTCCAGTTCGATTTCGACAAACTGCATTTCTTCGCCAAAAATCTTGTAGTCGATTTCATGGGCCTGGATCGTGCCTCCGGTGGTTGGAACCGGCGGTGCTGTCGCCGCTGTCGGGCTGATTGCCGAAGCAAAATCTGTGATCTGGGCAGCCGGCGTCCAGCTCTGGGTTATTCCGTTTGCAAAAACCAGTGTTTCTCCGGTTATTTCCCGCGTACGCAGTTTGTTAATGATATCTTCCCGTCCGAATGGCCCTTGCTGCTGTCCTGCGACGGCGATGTACCACATTGCTGCATCACTCATTCTATCCTCCCCGTGTTTTTGATTTTATGTACATTTACGCACAGATAGTATACATCAATTCATTCCAAATTTCCCGTGATTCCGCTCACTTCTTTCAGTATCCAATCTCTCTTATTGAAACCTTTTCTCAACAAAAATGGTATAGATATTTGTAGAAAAAGAGGATGGAAATGATAAAGAAACAGGTACCGATGATCATTATGCTGATTTTGTCCACGGCCTGCATGAGGGGTCCGGAACAGGTGGTTTACACACCGGAAGGATTTCGACGGGAAGTGTCGAATCGATTGAGTCATCAGTTTGGCCGAATCGGCACAATCTCCGTTCCAGGGGGCAAAGATGTAACTCAGGTCGTGACGGCAGGTTCGCTGCTCACGCCGCCATTCGAGCTCAGTCCCCGTACGAGGGAAGGTCTCCGTCATTGCCTGAAAGCGGGGGTCAGCCAACAGGAACGGTTCAATTTCCTGTACAATTGCCTTTTCGGTAACTCGGAACGTTTTGCCTACATTGCAGACAGCACCCTCAGTGCGGATGCCTGCTTTCAGAATCACCAGGGAAATTGCTTTGCGATGACCAATTTGCTCGTTGGTGCGGCGCGGTATGCCAGGATTGATGCTTACTACATGCTGGTTGAAGACATTATTGGCAACCAGGCCCAGGGAGATACGGTGATTCATACCAACCACATTATTACCGCGGTTCAAATTGGTCCGGAGCGGAGACTGGTTGATTTTATCCCCAATTCGAAGCGGTACCATTATGTGACGTTGTTGTCTGATGTGGAGGCTACCGGGCTCTACTATAACAACCTGGGTGCCCGTCTTTTACTCAAGAAGCGGGACAAGGAAGCCGAAACACTTCTCAGAGTGGCTGTGGCGTTGTATCCCAATTCCTATCAGATTCACAATAATCTTGGGGTGCTCGTATTGAGGAAGGGGAATTTTCTGGAAGCCAGGCAGCATTTTCTTACAGCACTCAAGACGGCCCGATTTCCAGATCTTGTGCTGGGTAACATGATGAAGACATTTGAGAGAAGTGGAAATATGAAGGCTTTTGAGCTGTTGAGAAAGGATCTGGATAAAGCTAAGAAACGAAATCCCTACTTCTATTTAAGCCTGGCCCGTCGTGAGTACTGGAGACATAATTATTCTGCAGCATTAAGATTGTGCCATATCGCAAAGCGGATCAGCGACGACGTCGCGGACATTTATCTGCTGGAATTCAGAATTTACGGTAAACTTGGACTGAAGAAGAAACAGAAAAAAGCATACAAGAAACTCTTGAAATATGAACATTTTGATAAGGACGCGTTACCCATGCCGGAAGTCGTGGATCCCCTGGAAATACCGGTTGGGAGTGTTGTGAAAAAGCCATGATTATGGCCATTGATATTGGTGGGACACAAATAAAGTATGGAGTGCTGAACCCTTCAGGCCAGTTTGTTTCGTCTTTTCCCAGGATATATTCTACGCCTGAAACCAACCTTGTGCCGGAGCTGAATTCTCTCATTCAAGAGATTCAGAAGAACTCTCCATTGAAAGCAGTGGGAATTTCCATTGCGGCCAATGTGGGACGGGACGGGACGGTTTTCCATGCGACCAATCTCCCGATCTCGACACCGATTGAGCTGGGGAAAATGCTGACTGAAAGTCTGGGGATTCCTGTGAAGATAGAGAACGACGGTAATTGCGCAGCTCTCGCTGTTTCAAAGTCTCCCGGTATTCCTGAAAAAGACACTTTCGTGGTGTTGACACTTGGAACGGGAGTGGGGGGCGGTATCATATATAATGGTGAACTGATGGAATCCGGTACCGGCGCGGTGGCCGAATTGGGCCACATTGTGGTGGACCCTGCAGGCCCCTTGTGCGGTTGCGGCAAACAGGGATGTCTGGAAGCTTTTATCGGAGAACCAGCCCTTGTTGAGCGATACAATAGAAAAGCTGCCCGACAACTTCATTCCACGCTGGAGATTTCCAGACTATTGGAAAGGGAGGACAAAGGGGCCTTAGATGTGGCTCGGTTCGCAGGGGAAATACTGGGCAGGGGCATGGCCATTATTTCTGATATAATAGCCCCACGGTCATTTTATGTAGCTGGTGGTGTTGCCGGACTGGGTGTGCCATTTCTGACCGCGACAAAGGAAAGCCTGGGCCGGCATTGTTTCCTTCGATTATTTACTCGAACACCATCAGTTGAATTTGTCAAGGACGCTCATTTACTCTCCTTGAAAGGAGCATGGGTACTGGCTTCATGAATCGTAACTTTCATTTAACCGGTGGGCTGATTGCTTTACTTCTGGCCTTCTTGAGCCTGTATGATCTGAGCAGAGTTCAGATCTATGATGGGATTACGCCTGCGATCACCGGGAAAGGTGTTCTGGTGCAGAGCGTGGCCCCGGATTCCCCGGCACAGCGCGCCGGGATCCGTCCTGGTGACCTTTTACTGGGAGTCGCGCATGAACTGGTGAAACAGCCTTTTGCAATCCCCGAACTACTACGGAATGCTAAGAAATCTGGAGTTCCCTACCTGCTGCAGAGAGGAGAAGATACTCTGACAGTTTCTGTTCCACTGGAGCAGAGACGTGCCATCAAGCCTTTCCATATTTTTGCGGGTCTGCTGATGATTCTGTTTTTTTTGATCGGGTTGATTGTTCTGTTGAACAATCCGGTGGGAAGTGAGTCGCGTCTCTTTTATTATCTGACCATGTCGCTGATGTTGCTTTTTACATGTTTCTTGAGGCCCCATTCATATTCACTCAGCCATCTGATCATCCGGTCCGTAGGGCAACTTGGATATGTTCTTCTGCCTGCCTTTTTTCTCCATTTCTTTCTGATTTATCCGATAAAGAATCCGATCCAGAAAAAATGGCATTTCCATATCTGGCTTTTGTATGCGATTCCAGTTACTTTGCTTGTCATCAGTTCTGTTCATACATATATGACTGAGATGCCAATAAATTTTGATTGGCCGTGGGCGTTGTATCTGGCCTACAGCGGGGCCACACTGGCGGTTCTGTTCTTCAGCTCCAAAAGGGCGGCCCAATCCTCTGAAAAACATGGCTTGCTGAGGATTTACAGTCTGGGAATGCTTCCCTTTGTTCTGGTTGGAATACCGATGGGAATTGTCCGGAATCATGCCGATATCGCATCCATACTTTCTGCTCCAATGGTGCTGATACCGGTTTATCTGTCCTACCGTATTTACAGGTTCGGCTTTTTCAATATCCGTATACTCCTGAAGAAGAGTCTGCTCTACTCCTTCATCCTGTTGATTGCTTCTGTGCTTTACGCGATTCTCCTTTTTCTTATTAACACAATGCTTTCCGACTATAATCTTACGGATCCGTATTTGTATTCCATGGGCCTGGCCGTGGCCATTGTTTTTCTGTTTAATCCACTTCACTCATTTCTTCAGGCACAGCTGGAGGACGTTTTTCTTGAAAAGGAAAAACGTAGACAGCTGGACGTAACAGCTCGTGCGGAACAGATGCTCACAGTCAAAAACCGGGAAGAATTGAACAGCAGGGTAATGGCGCTGCTGAGTGAAATCATATCGGATAGTTTCGCCGTACTGGTTCACACTGAAAACAATTGTTTTTGCGATATTGAATCGAATCGACTTGTGACATTGTCGGAGCAACCTGGAAAGTCGAGGTTTTTCCTTCTTGAAAACACCCTTGAAAGTGAGTTCTACCCCTTTTACCAGAAAGGGTTCAGGATCGGATTTCCTTTCCGAAAAGCCGGGCAGATCCGGGCATTTGTTCTGGCGAGAAGTGTATTATTTGAAGAGGAACTTGAGATTGTACGGCGAATTCTGCTCCACTTTGTTACCGCCCATGAGAATGAACGATTGCTCGCACGCCTGTCCCAGCAGATTGAATTGGAAAGAGACATCAAGATCGCCGGCTTTATTCAGAAGAGCCTGATTCCTTCTGTGCATCCGGATAATGACATGTTTCGGGTTTACGGCGTGTCTGTCCCTTCCAAGGTAATTGGCGGTGATTTTTTTGACTATTTTTCGGTTTCGGGTTCCAACAGAACGGGAATTCTTATTGGAGATGTGGCTGGCAAGTCCATTCCCGCAGCGTTGATGATGGTTGCAGCCAAGGAAACCATTAGTTCTCAGGTTACTTCATTGAACATGCCGGAAGAAATAATGAGTACTGCAAGTGAGCTTCTGGTCCAAAAGAGCAGTGCCAATATGTTTGTGGCGGCCTGCTACTGCTGTATCAACAAAAAGGAACGGAGGATTGCTGTGGTCAATGCCGGGATGCCTTCTCCTTATCTGGTTCGGGACGGCAACGTAAGCCAGATCCCCCGCCAGACACCAAGGTTCCCCCTGGGCCTTGTGAAAGGAGTTCAGTACAGGCAACATGACATGGAATTGAAAGGAGGGGACCGGATCATCATGTTATCAGATGGTTTCACAGAAGCCCTTGATTTTGAAATTGAGGAACTCTTAAGGCGATGTGCATTCGAATCTCCCCGGAATTTTACCCAGAATATTTTGCAGCAATTACAGCGGAAATCCGCGGAGGGGCTTGCGGATGATGCCACAATTGTAACGATTGAAATAAAGAACGACCCATTTATGGAGGAATAGTATGGTAAGAAAAATAGCGATTGCCCTTTTCGTATGTGGAGTAATTGCCGCCAGCTACTTTACATTGACCCGTGAACGGTTTTACAGCGCTCATTCAAGGAAGGCATTGGAGTACTATCAGGAAGGTGTGGACAATGTGATGAAATATTACCTGCCGGAAGGGAAGAGGGACATGGAACTGGCTGCAGAGGAAGACCCTGATTTTCCCCTGCCCCACCTTTTTCTTTTGCAACCACCTTTCTCCATGGAAAAGAGCAAGGACCAGGTTGAATGGTATAAGAAACTTGCTGTTCCTTCGCCGGAATGGACGAATTTTGAAAAGGGCCTGATTAAACTGGCAATGGAGAAGCCGAGTCCGGAGGATCTCGAAAATTTCGCCGGCGAAATTGAGACTTTTCTTAAGAAGTACCCTTCCCGCATGGAGGCTTTCTTCCTGTTGATTAACAAATACCGGCAGATTGTGGAGAGCCCCGAGAAATTGGTCAAGTTTTATGAGGCAATGCATCGGCGATATCCCAACAATGCCCAGATTCTCAATATGATGGGATATTTCTATTCAGCCCTCGGTCAACCGGATAAGGCAAAGATGATTTTTGAAAAATATGTGTATATTCGGCCTGATGAGGCTAATCCTTACGATAGTTTTGGCGAGTTTTATTACAACTATGGAAAGTTCGGCAAATCGGAGACATACTTTCGCAAGGCATTGACTCGAAAGCCCGATTTTGAAGCGGCCAAACTCCATCTCGCGAGGACCTTGCTTTTTTCGGGAAAAGTGTCAGCCGCTCTGGATCTTGTGAACAAGATAGAGAAGAACAGGGCCGAAGCTTTCACTGTGAATTCCACAGTTTCCCTTCGTTTTTTCTGCTATGTGTTTACGAATAACAAGGCTGGAATGAAAAGAATTGTAGATGAATTACCAAAAAAACAGCTGATGGATTCTGTTCGCCAGAACATTAAACTTCAGTATTGCATGCAAACCAAAAATCTGAAGTGTGTAAAAGAAATGCTCGAAAAAGAAAAAAGTGCCAGTTCATCGGGCCACAACTACCACTTCCTCCTTAATCAGGCCAATTTCCTTCGCATCACAGGGCATCCAAAAGAGTCAGCAGCGCTGTTGAAGGAAAATATTTCTGCCCATATCCTGAACAGAAGTTTTGACATGCGCCATTATGTGTACTATATTCTCATTGAAGATTACATGAAACTGGGGGAGTTTGATGAGGCCGAGAAATTGGCAAACGAATTGCCCTCAGGATATCGAGCGTATTTCTTGATGAAGATTATGGATGCGGCCGGAAAGCCGGACAAAGCACTGAGCTTTGCCAGAGAAACGCCTGAGGGTTTTCCCGGAGCAGATGCGGACTTTTATGTATTGGCGGAAGCGAGGAAGTATGCAGAACAGGGAGATCGCAAGTAAAATATTGAAACGGGTGCGATTATTCGATGGACTTTCCGAAGCCCAGCTGTCGCAAGTTGTGAGCATGCTGGAGCCGGTAAAGGCGAAAAAGGACAATGCAATCCTGACTGAAGGGGAAGAAGGGCTGGATCTTTACGTCATCCTCAGGGGACAGGTTCGAGTCAGCAAATACGTTCAGCAGGAGGAAGAAGCCATAGCAATGCTCAAGGCAGGGGCATTGTTTGGTGAAATGGCCATCCTGGGTCAGACAACACGTACAGCTTCCGTTATTGCCCATACTGACGTCTTGCTGTACAGACTGGATGGGATACGGTTTATCACATATCTGGAAGAGGATAGAGATGCCGGGTTTAAGATTATGAAGGAAATGTCCATTCTCCTTTCCAGACGCCTTCATGAGTTGAATGAGCGATATCGCAATATGTTGTCCATTGCCTCAAGCTGGTGATGCCCATGTTGTGTAAGGCGCCACAACGTGGGTCGTGACTCGTGACCTGTGATTTGTGATTCGCGGGAAACGGGAAAGAATCGCCGGGAGTGGCGAACGCCTTCTTTTCTCCACTTAAACTCAGACTCAAACTTCACTTTCCTGCGGCTTTCATTTGTAACTTTATGCCAATTCCATTATCATATGAACGGTTGACGAAATAGAACCAACATTCAGGAGGAACATAAAATGGCAGACAATATTGTATATCTGACGGATGAAACATTCAAAACGGAAGTACTGGAAGGGACCGGGGTAACGGTTGTAGATTTCTGGGCACCCTGGTGTGGACCGTGCCGGATGATTGCGCCGGTTCTTGAGGAACTGGCGGTGGAATATGACGGGAAACTCAAAGTCGGGAAAGTGAACGTGGACGAACATCAGGATGCAGCCCGTCAATATGGTATTGCAAGTATTCCCACACTACTTCTCTTCAAGGACGGACAGCTTGTGGACAGGGCAATCGGTGCCATGCCGAAGCCTCACCTGGAACAGTTCATCAAGGGAGCATTGGAAGACTGAGCTGCAGTTTCTTCCGGGAGGTTTGCACCATGCCCATTTATGAATACTATTGCAGAGAGTGCGACACCGAGTTTGAACAGCTGGTGTTCAGCAGTTCTCAGGCAGATAATGTTCCGTGCACCAAATGCGGAAGCAGAAGCGTTGAACGGAAGGTGTCATCCATTGCGTCCGCGGGAACGGCATCCGGTTCAACCGGCGGGGCGTCTTCTCATAGCAGTTGCGGTTCCACCGGATTCGGCTGAGCTTAAGATCAACCAGGCGGTGCCTGCTTAGAAAAAGAAAATAAAAAACCCGCCAAAACGGCGGGTTTTTTTTGTAGAAATTGAAAGCTAATCAGGAATCAGGTTCCCTGCGCGTAATCATTACTATAGGCAATTTGCTCGTCTGTCAGTTTGTCAATGGAAAACCCCATGGTTTCCAGTTTGAGGCGGGCGATTTCCTGGTCCTGTTCCACTGGCAGCAGGTGAACGATCCGTTCCAGATCCTTCCCTTCCTCTGTCAAGCGGATCATAGCCAGAAACTGGTTGGCAAAACTCATGTCCATCACTTCGGAAGGGTGTCCTTCAGCCGCAGCAAGATTTACCAGGCGGCCCTTGGCAAGAAGGAAGATCCTCCGGTTGTCACTGGTAATGTATTCTTCGTTGTTCGTTCTGATTTCTGATTTTGACTTGGCGATTTCCTCCAGACCAGGAATATTGATTTCACAATCATAGTGTCCGGTATTACAGACAATCGCGCCATCTTTCATGGTTTCAAAGTGACGTTTCACAATAATGTCTTTCACACCCGTGGCAGTTACGAAGATGTCGCCCAGTGGTGCTGCTTCGTCCATGGTCATTACTCGCATCCCCTCAAGTGTGGCCTTCAGGGCGGCGGTGGGCTTGACTTCTGTTACGATGACGTTGGCGCCAAGGCCCTTTGCCCGCATGGCAACACCCTTGCCACAGTGGCCGTAGCCTGCGACAACAACAGTTTTCCCGGCGATCAGCACGCTTGTGGCACGAAGAATGCCGTCCAGTGTGGATTGTCCAGTACCATAAACGTTGTCAAAATCCCACTTGGTTTCAGCGTCATTTACTGCAAAAACCGGGTAGAGGAGTTTTCCCGCATTCCCCATTGCACGGAGTCGGTGAACACCGGTTGTCGTTTCTTCTGTTCCACCGATTACGGATTCCGCTTTTTCGGGGTGCTTATTGTGAATGGTAAAAATCAGATCTGCGCCATCGTCCAGTGTAAGATTCGGGTTGGTTTCCAGTGTCTTATCAATGCACCAGTAAAACTCTTCCGTGTTCATCCCGTGCCATGCATAGATTGAAGTGCCATTGGCAGCCAGTGCAGCGGCCACGTCATCCTGAGTGGACAGCGGGTTGCAGCCGGACCAGGACAACTCAGCGCCGGCGGCCCGAAGGGTTTCCACCAGTACCGCTGTTTCTTTTGTTACATGGAGACAGCCGGCAATCCGATAGCCTTTCAGCGGCTGAGTTTTGCTGTATTTTTCCCTGAGTGCCATCATTACCGGCATCCGGGACTCGGCCCAGTGAATCTTCAGTCGTCCCTGTTCACTGAGGTTTAAATCTGCAACTTTGTAAGTCATATATCCTCCAATTAAGTTGATTATCATATATTTGAGGCATCGGGAATTGCCCGGATACCGAAAAAGCGCCTTATTGTATCAGATTTATTGACAAAGAGCGACTTTTGGCGTTGAGCTGGAGGTTAGATGGTGGATGACAGATACATCATGGAGTCAGTCAACCCGGGTTTTAGTTACATCTTCTGAATTTCGTATTGCTTAACCACTTCTTATGTTTTATTCTTTTCCATAGAAGCTCTGATGCCCGTTTTTAGACAAACTACATTGATGTCCGGGCTGTTGGCATGATATGCATCATATTGTTTTTGCCATCAGGTGTGCCGTCTTTAGCAATTGCTGAGCTTGAGTTGAAACTGAGGAGGGGCGAAAATGAAACTGAAACTGATAGGACTGAGTGTCATGCTGATATTGTCCTCAGGGTGTATGCGGGCGCCAACTCCGGAAGCTTACACTGATAAGGAGTTTCACAAAGCTGTACATAATCTCCTGGACCCTGACATGCTGCCCAAAAATCCAATAACGATTCCGGGCGGGAAGGGCGTAACAGTGACCGTGACTGCTGAGTCAATTATGGATCCCCCTTTTCAACTCAGCCCAGATGTTCGTGAACAGATCAGCCCCTGCGTGAAAATGGCGAGCAGTCAGAAAGATCGATTTGATTATCTGTACAACTGCCTGTTCAACAATTCCAAGCCTTTTGGCTACATGGAAAACAGCACCCTCAGTGCCGATGCATGTTTTCAGAACCATATGGGAAATTGTTTCGCAATTACCAATCTTATGGTGGGCGCGGCAAGGTTTGCCAAGCTCGATGCTTACTATATGCTGGTGGAAGATATCGTCGGTAACAAAATGGAGAAAAACACTGTGGTTCTCAGCAACCACATCATCACGGGGATTCAGATTGGTCAGGAACGGAGAATGGTAGACTTCATCCCGAATACAAGGCACTATTACTACGTGGTTTTGCTGTCCGATATCAAAGCAGCCGGTTTGTATTACAACAACCTTGCAGCCAGATTGCTGCTCCAGGGTCAAACTGGTAATGCCCGGATTCTTTTCAACATAGCGGAGAAGTTGTACCCGGATTCTTACCAGATTCAAAATAACATTGGTGTAATGATGTTAAGAAATGGGGACTTGTCAGGGGCAAAGACACATTTTCTGAAAGCCCTGCAATCGGCTCGTTTTCCGGACATGGTGATGGGAAATGTAATGAAAATATTTGAAAACAGGAAGGATATGGAATCACTATACCTGCTGAGAAAGGATATGGAAAAGGCCAGGAAGCGGAACCCGTATTTTTACCTGAGCATGGCGAGCCGGAACTACTGGCAGCACAATTATGCGGCTGCACTGGAGTTGTGCGAAATAGCAAAGAAAATCCGCGGGGATATCCCCGAGGTCTATTTGCTGGAATTCAGGGTTTTCGCCAAGCTGGGGCTCAAGAAACAGGAGGCAGAAGCTTATAAGCAACTTCTGAAATATGAGCATTTTGACGGAGAAGCACCCCCCATGCCGAAAGTTGTGGATCCTCCTGAAAACACAGGCGGAGGATGATCTGCGAGAGACTCTTCCCCCTTCTCCGGTTCCGATGCCCACTCTCTTCTTTTTGAACCCTTCACGCATCACTCATCACCGATCACTCTTTCTCCGGTCGTTTTTTATTGACACAACGGGGCGGAGTCTGGTATTTTTTCTGGCAGTGGAGGCACGTAGCTCAGTGGGAGAGCACTTCCCTGACGCGGAAGGGGTCGGCGGTTCGATACCGCCCGTGCCTACCATTTTTTTATAAACCAACCCAACACAGAGGTAAACGCCATGGACAAAATTCATGTTACGCTTCCAGATGGGAATGTCCTTGATATTGAGCAGGGCGCGTCTCCGCTGGATGTAGCGGCCGACATTTCTTCCGGGTTGGCCCGGATGGCTGTGGCGGCCAGATTTAACGATAAGCTGATCGATATGACCGTACCGCTGACGGAGAACGGTTCACTGGAAATTCTCACAGAAAAATCACCGGATGCCCTGGAAGTGCTTCGCCACTCCTCAGCCCATTTGATGGCACAGGCAGTGCAGAGGCTTTTTCCGGAGACAAAGGTAACCATCGGGCCGGTGATTGAAGATGGTTTTTACTATGATTTCGACCGGGATGCGCCGTTTACCCCGGAGGACCTTGAGAAAATCGAAGGCGAGATGAAAAATATTGCCAAAGAGAAGCTGGAAATTCATCGGGAAGAGGTAAGCCGGGAAGCCGCTCTGGATATGTTTGAAAAAATGGGAGAAGGCTACAAGGTTGAAATTATTGGAGAGCTGCCTGCCGGGGAGACCATCAGTTGCTACCGACAGGGAGAGTGGGTGGATCTCTGTAGGGGGCCCCATCTTCCGAATACTTCCTTCATCAAAGCATTCAAATTACTTACCATTGCCGGTGCTTACTGGCGGGGCGATGAAAAGAACAGGATGCTGCAGCGAATTTACGGCACAGCGTTTTTTAAGAAGGCGCAATTGGAAGAATATCTGCAAATGCTGGAGGAAGCAAAGAAGCGGGATCATCGCCGTCTGGGGAAAGATCTGGAGCTTTTCGCTTTTGAGGAAAAGGTCGGGGGCGGATTTGTGTTCTGGTACCCCAAAGGTGTGACTGTTCGCAAACAAATTGAGGATTATCTGTACAATGAACTGATAAAACGGGGCTACCAATGGGTAATTTCCCCCCACCTGGCACGGAGTGAATTGTGGAAAACCTCCGGTCACTATGATTTCTACCGCGAGAATATGTACAGCCTGTCCATTGATGAGGAAGAATACATTGTCAAACCGATGAATTGTCCCTTCCATGTGATGATCTACAAGAACAAACGCCGCTCTTACCGGGAACTTCCCATCAAGTACGCAGAGAATGGAACGGTGTACCGCTATGAGAAGAGCGGGGCACTCCATGGAATGCTCCGGGTACGGGGATTTACCCAGGACGATGCTCACATCATTTGTGCGCCGGAACAGGTGCATAGCGAAATCGAAAAGCTCATTGATCTGGCATTGGATATTTACAAGGTATTTGGCTTTGAAAAGTATAAGTTTGAATTGTCAGTCCGGGACAGCCAGAATAAGCAAAAATATGCCGGAACGGACGGAGAATGGGAAATGGCGGAAGATTCCCTGATCCAGGCCCTGACGAAGAAGGGCATTGAATTCGAACGCATGGAAGGCGAGGCGGTTTTCTATGGGCCAAAGATTGATGTCAAGCTCTATGATTGTCTGGGCAGGAAATGGCAGGCAACAACAATTCAGTTTGATTTTAACCTTCCCAGGCGATTTGGGATGAGTTATGTGGCATCAGATGGTGCGGAACATACCCCTTTTATGGTTCATCGGGCTATTTTTGGATCATGGGAACGCTTTTTCGGTATGCTGGTGGAACAATATGCGGGAGCTTTTCCCCTGTGGCTGGCACCTGTGCAAGTTGCCATAATTCCCATTACCGATGAGAATGTGCCGTATGCCAGGGTGGTTTCTGATAAGCTGATGGCTGCCGGGATGCGGGTTTCAATTGATGATCGCAGTGAAAAAATGGGGTACAAGATACGCGAAGCTCAGCTTCAAAAAGTGCCCTACATGCTGGTTGTTGGTAAGAAGGAGGCCGAGAACAACACCGTCTCGGTCCGTGTGCGTGGAAAAGGGGACGAAGGTGCTGTTAAGATTGACGAATTTGTTCAAATGGCGGAAGCACTTATTGAGTCAAAATCATTGGATTTGGCTTGACATTGATAAATGTTCCGTCTATAGTGAAACACTGACTTTGTTGGGGAGGTGTGTCTATTAACCGCTCAGATAGTAAAAATTCAAGGGGCAACGGTAAGCAAAGCGGAACCCGAATTAATGAGAACATTAGGGAAAAGGAGCTTCGTGTGGTTTCGGAGGACGGCGAACAGCTTGGAATCCTGAGCCTTGAGGAAGCACTTAACATCGCTCAGGGGAAGGGCTTGGACCTGGTTGAGGTGGCCCCCAACGGAAAGCCGCCGGTTTGCAGGATCATGGACTATGGGAAATACCTGTACACCGAGCAGAAAAGGGCCCAGCAGGCGAAGAAGAAACAAAAGCGCATCCAGGTGAAGGAAATGAAGTTTCGTCCAATGATTGACGATCACGATTACAACTTCAAGAAAAAACACGTTATCCGTTTTCTTGAAGGGGGAGATCGGGTAAAAGTGACTGTTCGTTTCCGAGGCCGGGAGCTGGCGCACAAGGACAAGGGATTTGCTATTCTCCAGCGGCTGAAAGCCGACCTGGCGGAATTTGGATACCCGGATAAAGGTCCCTCCTTTGAGGGGATTCACATGGTACAGATATTTGTGCCAAACCAAACCGGGAAAAATTGACAGAAGCAGAAAATCTATTACCGAACTTTGGAGGGAATATGCCGAAACTGAAAAGCCACAGAGGTGCAGCAAAGCGAACGAAGACGACTGGCAGTGGCAAAATTGTTCTGAACCATGCCAACAAGGGCCACATTTTGACCAAAAAGGCCAACAAACGGAAAAGGAATCTTCGAAAGAGTTTTCTGGCTTCTTCCAGCGACACCGTGGTGCTGAAGAAGATGCTTCCGTACGGCTGAGACATTTGAATCATTGTTTTTTTGACATAAGCAGGAGATAAGAAATATGACACGCGTTAGAAGAGGAACCAAGAAGAAGGACAGAAGAAAGAAAATTTTAAAGTTGGCAAAAGGCTATTACGGTGGTCGGAGCAAACTTTATCGTACAGCAAAAGAATCCGTGGAACGGTCACTGGCTTTTTCCTATCGGGATCGCCGCAGGAAGAAACGGGATTTCAGGTCTCTGTGGATTGTACGGATCAACGCTGCTGCGAGACTCCATGAACTGAAGTACAGTACTTTCATGAATGGCCTGAAGCAGGCCGGAATTGAACTGGATCGCAAGGTTCTTGCCGAACTCGCGATCTCCAATCCGGAGGCGTTTGCCGAGCTGGCAACCAAGGCTAAGAACGCCCTGAGCTAGACCAACACAGATGAGCGACCTGAAGGCGCGGATTCAGGGAATCAGAGATGCCTTCAACCAGGCATTGGGCCAGGTCGAAGGTCTGAAAGCCCTGGAAGAGTTGCGCAACCAGTATCTGGGCAGAAAACGGGGAATTGTAAAAGACTTGCTGAATGACCTTCGATCAGCTCCAAAAGAGTTGCGCCCGGAGTTGGGACAGGTAGTCAACCGACTGAAACAGACAGTGGAAAGCGGCCTTGCTGAAAAGCTTGAAGAGTTGAAATCGGGGGAATCGGAGAGTAATTCAGATAGAGGAATAGACATCACTTTACCCGGCATCGCGCCTGAACTCGGATCTTTGCATCCTCTGAACGTCGTCAATCGCGATTTGATCCGTATTTTCGAGCGAATGGGCTATGAAGTGGCGGGCGCATCTGAAATTGAGACAGATTTCTACAACTTTGAAGCGTTGGGCCTTACAAAGGACCACCCGGCCCGGGATATGCAGGATACGTTCTATATCACGGACGAGGTAGTTCTCAGAACCCATACCTCCAATGTCCAGATCCACATGATGCAGGATAGAAAACCTCCGTTTAAGGCTATTATGCCCGGTCGTGTTTATAGAAAAGATGCTGACATCACCCATTCCCCCATGTTTAATCAGGTTGAAGGTCTGGTAGTGGGCGAGGATATCACTTTTACCGATTTGAAAGGCACGCTGGAACACTTTCTCAAGCAGCTTTTTGGATCAGATACAAAGATGCGGCTTCGGCCCAGTTATTTTCCATTCACCGAGCCAAGCGCAGAGGTTGATGTCACTTGTATCATGTGCGGTGGCAAGGGCTGTAGAGTTTGCAAGAATAGCGGTTGGCTGGAAATTCTCGGTGCAGGAATGGTGGACCCGGTAGTTTTTGAGAATGTCGGCTACGATCCGGAAACCGTTTCCGGTTTCGCCTTCGGCCTTGGAGTGGAAAGGGTCGCAATGCTGAAGCATAGCATTTCCGATATCCGCATGTTTTTTGACAATGATCTGAGATTCCTGTCTCAGTTCAACTAACCGTAACATAGAGGAAACCCATGGATTTCAGTGTAAGTTGGCTGAGAAAATATATTGAAACCAAACTGGATGTCAACGGCATTGCGGATGTGTTGACGGATCAGGGTCTTACAGTGGATGAAATCCGACGGGATGAAGATGCGGTAGTTCTCGATATTGATGTGACTACCAACCGCCCGGATGCCATGAATTACCTGGGCCTTGCCCGTGAGCTGGCGACCTCGGGGAATGGCACGCTGATTCCGATACCGAAACCTTCGTTTTCTGAAACCGGCCCTGCAGCGAAAGAAAATGTTGAAGTAGAAATAAAGGCACCGGACCTCTGTGGACGATATGTTGCCCGGTATGTAAGGAATGTAAAAATCGGCCCTTCTCCCGAGTGGATGCAGAAGCTTCTTCTTGAAGTTGGGATTCGGCCTATCAGCAACGTGGTGGATATTACGAACTTTGTTCTCTGGGAGCTTGGTCATCCACTCCACGCATTTGACAGTCGTTTCCTTCATGGAAATCGAATCGAGATTCGACGGGCTGCGAACAATGAGACCATGATAACGCTGGATGGGGTGGAACGGAAGCTGACGGAGGAAGACCTTGTGATTGCCGACGGGGATCGTCCGGTGGCATTGGCGGGCATCATGGGGGGCGAGAATTCGGAAATACGGGAAGATACGACAAACGTAGTGATTGAATCGGCCTGGTTCAATCCGGTTTGTGTCCGCAAAACATCCAAACGTCTGGCAATTCATACAGATTCATCCCATCGGTTTGAACGGGGCGCTGATATCGAGATTGCATTGACGGCTGCCAACCGCGCGGCGGACCTGATGGCGCAGTTTGCCGGTGGTGAAGTAGCTCCGGAACCCATAGACGCATATCCTGACCCGTGGAAAGGCCCGGAGATTCTACTGAAATCCGGAAGTTTGAAGCGGATACTGGGTCTGGAAATTCAGATGGATTTTGTTACGACCACCCTTGAAGGGCTGGGATTTATGAAGCTGAAAGAAAACGATGGGAATACACTGTGGCAAGTGCCTTCCAACCGTCTGGACGTAGCCCGTGAAATCGATTTGATTGAAGAAGTGGCCAGGATGTATGGCTACAACCGTATGCCTTCAACACTCCCGGGGGTTGAAAGCCCAGGCCGAATAACATCGCCTGATGAAGCTGCTCTGGAAAAGGTTGCATCCGTGTTCACTGCAGGTGGATTTTATGAGGCGATTTCTTATTCTTTCTGTTCACCTGCGGACAATCTGATGTTACGGCCCGACCTTGAGGATATGGTTCGGATCTCCAACCCCCTCGGTGAGAATACCAGTGTGATGCGTACCTCGATTCTTGCCACTCTTGCATCTGTTGCCGCATTGAATTTGAAACGTGGAAACCTGGCACTGAAGTTATTTGAAACGGGGCGGGTATACTTGCCGAAAGGTTCGCAGGCGGATGAAAGGATTACATTGGCCGCACTTGCGGTGAAGGGTACCCAGTACAGGGCCTGGAACGGACAGGAATTTGTGGCAGACGAGTTCAGCCTGAAAGGACTCCTGAACAGATGTGAAGAGAAACTTACCGGTCGACCGGCAATTACATTTGGAAAGTGTAATGTCTCCGCGTTCAATCCGGGAATGTCCGCGACCATCGTTCTGGACAACAAGGTGGTCGGTAATATCGGACAGCTTTCTGACGAAGTTCTGGCTCACTTTGACATCGACTATCCGCTGGTGGCCCTTGAACTGGATTTGGAGGGCTTTATCCGGAAATCACGGCAGACTATCCGATTCCAGCCATTCAGTATGATGCCTCGAACCGAGCGGGACTCAGCTTTCCTGCTGGATCGGAGCATCCCTTATGCAGAGATTGAAAGTTTTCTAAAACATCTGGATGTCCCGTACTTGAAAAACGTTCGTCTCTTTGACCGCTATGAGGGAAAAGGCGTCCCGGCCGGAAAAGTCAGCATTGCGGTTAATTTTGTTTTTCAGTCCGATGACCAGACGTTGAATAATGATGAAATAAATGAGCTGCATCAGAAGATGGTGGCAGCCTTTATTGATAAATTCAGGGCGGTACTTCGATGATGAATCGATTGGTTCAGCTGTTGGAAAAAAAAGTTGCACAGTTGGTCCGGGAGTATGAGACAATCAAAGAAGAGAATACCGAGCTGAAGAAGCAGGTTGAATTATTGCAGATTGAGCTTGAGGGTGCTCTTGGAAAACCCTCTCATTTAAAGGAAGTTGAAAGCCGTATTGGCAAGATTATTAACTCAATTGACACGCTGATGGAGCGGGAAAATGGCA
>CAZRHT010000054.1:0-18406 GCA_964599895.1 uncultured Holophagae bacterium | reverse complement strand
AAAAAAATGGTGGGCGATACTGGGTTTGAACCAGTGACCCCTGCCGTGTGAAGGCAGTGCTCTCCCGCTGAGCTAATCGCCCACATCCAGAAGGGATTATAAGCCACACCTGAATCTTCCGCAAGGAGAAAAACGGGTTTTCAGATGCAAACCACCAATTTAACCCTGGTTTGAGGGGAGAATCGCTGTTTTTCAGTATCCCCGCTTGATTTCTCCGTTTTTACGCTCCATAATAGACTGACAAGACTGAGTAAGGAGGCCTTTGTGTCAAGAGTTACAGAAAATCTTAAACCAGCGCGGCTTTGGTATCATTTTGAGGAAATCTCCAAGATTCCGAGATGTTCCAAGCATGAAGAAAAAGTGATGGAATATATTGTTTCCTTTGCGAAGGAAAAAGGACTGGAAGTAAAACGGGATAAGGCTGGAAACCTTGTTGTGATCAAGAAAGCAGATCCCGGAATGGAAAACAAACCCACAATTATTATCCAGGGTCATGTGGATATGGTCTGTGAAAAGAACAAAGGGACAGTCCATGACTTTTCAAAGGACCCACTTAAACTGATGATTGACGGGGACTGGGTCACCGCAGATGGAACTACCCTGGGCGCAGACAACGCGATCGGCGTAACCGCTGGTATGGCACTGCTGGAAGAAACAGATGTCAAGACCGGCCGCATTGAATTGCTCTGCACGTTCGATGAAGAAACCGGGCTCACCGGTGCCTTCACGCTGGACCCATCTATCCTCACCGGTAAAATAATGTTGAATCTGGATTCTGAAGAGGAAGGCGCCATCTATATCGGTTGTGCCGGTGGACGGGATTCCGACATTGAGCTACCCCTGTCCGAAGAAGACAGCAATTTTGAAATGGAAGCACTGGAAGTGAAAATTTCCGGACTTCGCGGCGGACATTCTGGGCTGAACATTCATGAGGGACGGGGAAACGCCGTTAAACTGCTGGGACGTTCACTCTATGCGCTCAGCAAGTCAGTTGTGTTCAACATTGCCACAATTGACGGCGGAGACAAACACAACGCCATCCCCCGGGAAGCCACAGCGACCATTCTGGTCAACCGAAACGCCGCAGAACTGGCCAAAAGTATGCTGGCAGACATGGGCAAAACGCTGCAGGCGGAGTTCAAGATTGTTGAACCCGGCTTGGAACTGATCGTAACCGGAACTGACCGTCCGGATATCATGTTTGACTTGATGTCCACCGACGACATTATCTCCGCCCTGATGGTACTCCCCCATGGCGTATTGAACATGAGCGCCGCGGTGGAAGGCCTGGTGGAAAGCTCAACCAACCTGGCCGCTGTTCACAGTGAACACGGCAGCCTGCAACTCCTCTGCTCTCATCGCAGTTCCATCGCCTCCGCCATTGACTGGCAGGGCGACATGCATCGGGTCATGGCTAATACCCTTGGTGCGGATATTACTCAGGACGAGGGCTACCCCGGCTGGACACCCAACCCGGAATCTCCCCTTCTGGCAATCGCGAAAAAGTCCTTTGAAAAGGCATTGGGATACGAGCCGGAAGTGAAAGCAATTCACGCCGGTCTGGAATGCGGCATCATCGGCGAAAAATGCGGTGGTCTGGATACCATTTCCTTCGGTCCCACCATCGAAGGCGCCCATTCACCGGACGAACGTGTCGGAATTAAGAGCACTGAGGTGTTCTGGAAATGCCTGCTGGCGTTGGTCCAGGACATCTACACCGGCGCCTGAGGCACCGTTGGGCACTTACAAGCTTAAGTTTACGGTTAAATTATAAAAAGAAATCGGGAGAGGATATCCTCTCCCGATTTTTTTTATCACCTGACGTTCCTCGCACAACATCGGAGACTCTTACTCATTTCAGAATCGATGGGTCAATGTGGTAACGGCAATCCAGCCCTCCGGACGGTCAATGGCGCTGAACTCCTTCAAAATGCGGACCGAGAGCAGCAACCCTGCTTTGGGCAGCACTGTGCTGATTTCCGGACCCAGTGCCAGAGCACGGTCCCGGACACCCCCGGTCGTGATTGCACCGGAATCGTCGCTGACCTGCCATGCAGCGTACCCGGCGATTCCGACGTCTGTAAACCTTCCGAAGGTATGTCCCAAACCAAATTCGAAATGGAAATCGTCTCCGGGAGAAATAGACGTACTGCTGTCTGTGCCGTGGGTTTCATAACGGCTGAGGATGGAAAAGGAAGTCTTTCGATTAGTATCAAGATAAATGGTCGCCCCGAGGGTGAACATTCTGGTGGTATAGTCCTTCCCGGGTGAAGCCGGGTGCTGGGCGGCAAAGTTTCCGGTTTTGAAAAAGACTCCGACGGCAGCAGACATGTCGGCCCGCTTGAAATGCCAGCTTAAAATAACCGGTTCAATGAGAATATTACCCAGTCCGGTCCGGGTTTCATCCAGCGCCATCGCATTAATGCTCAGAGATGTCCGAACCAGCGGCACAGTTATGTCATAGCCATAGTCAGCCCCGAGAAATTTATATTTTGTGATGAAAATCAATCGACTCACCACTGCGGACACGTCTACATTAAACCCGACCGGGAGATTGGCCCCATCCGGTCCTGCCAGCGTGTCAGCTGAATAAAAAACAATGTAATTGCGGGTGTACAGACCCGGAGGGGGAACGGAAGCGCCCTTGATTCCTTCAACGCCGTTGACATATTCCCCACCCGTTCCGGCAAATGACGATACGGTAACTGCAACTAAAAAGAGATACAGCAGTCTTTTTATCGAAAACATAGAATTCTCCTGTAATTTTCTTAAAGAGTCCCCCGCCGCACTCCGACGGGGGAATGAATACCCAAGACTTTTCGCGCTACTTCAGATAAGGGGCTAGACTTTCCATATCTTTGTCACCCCTGCCCGAAAGGTTGACGACAATCACTTTGTCCGAAGGGAGTTTCGCTGCCAGCTTCATGGCATAAGCTACCGCGTGGGCGGATTCAATGGCGGGGATGATGCCTTCGAGGCGGGACAGGAGCTGGAACGCGTCCAGTGCCTCCCGGTCTGATGCCATCTCGTAGGTGGCCCGGCCAATCTGTTTCAAATGGGCATGCTGGGGGCCCACTGACGGGTAGTCCAGACCGGAAGCAATGGAGTAAACCGGTGCGGGTTCTCCTTTTTCATCTTTCAACATGATGGAGTTGAATCCGTGCATGATACCTTCTTCACCGAAACTCAGCGACGCCGCGTGTTCTCCCACTTTCAGGCTTTTTCCGGACGGTTCCACTCCCACAATTTTCACTCCCGCATTGCCCAGAAAGTTATGAAAGAGACCGATGGCATTGCTGCCGCCGCCGACACAGGCTACGAGATAATCCGGCAGCCGCCCTTCCTGCTCCAGAATCTGCTCTTCTGCTTCAATCCCTACAATTTTCTGAAAGTCCCGGACCATGGAGGGATAGGGATGGGGACCAACGGCGGAGCCAAGGGCATAAAACACATTATCGTGATCCTGCACAAACGCCATCAATGCCGCATCCACAGCTTCTTTCAGGGTAGCGGCGCCATCTGTAACAGGAATCACATTGGCACCAAGGAGTTTCATCCGCAAAACATTGGGTGCCTGCTTTTCCACATCCACAGCGCCCATGTATACGTCACAGTCAAAACCAAATAGCGCCGCCACCGTGGCCGTCGCCACCCCATGCTGGCCGGCACCGGTTTCGGCAATTAGCTTCTTCTTCCCCATTGCACGGGCCAGAAGGCCCTCGCCCAGGGTATGGTTGATTTTATGAGCACCGGTGTGATTCAAATCCTCCCGTTTCAGGTAAATCTTCGCGCCGCCTGAGTGGCAGGTCAGACGTTCTGCAAAATAAAGAGGAGACGGGCGCCCCGCATATTGTTTCAGAAAATAGACAAAGTCCCGCTGAAAAGACTCGGACGGGACAATTGCTTCATAGGCTTCGGCTAGTTCAGCCAGAATTGGGACCAGCGGTTCCGGTACATAACTGCCGCCAAAAGAGCCAAAAAACCCGGTAAGTTCCTGAGTTGGTATAGAAATCGACATAGCATTCTCCTTCAAAAATCCGCACAATGGCAGAATTTGTTCGTGTTAAAAATCGGTAACCGTTTTGATGGTTAGAATTTCTGAATTGTCTAAAGGAAGAGAAAAACGATGGTCAGCTTCGCCAAACCCAGGAGGCAACCTCGATCAGCCGTGTAGACTTGAATACGATTTTTTTCATGGCGACCTCCTTCAAAAAGTAATGAAAAGGACTTTACACTGTGCCGGACACTTCTGTCAAGAAAAAACTTCCTGCGCCTTCGGTGCGTGATGAGTGATGTCGTACCTCCGGTACTGTGATGGGTGATGGGTGAAGAGAAATGCGGGGAATATGCCTTTCCTCTCCAATTGCTCTCTGTCTAACCACCATAGACGCGCCTGAAAGGACACCATTGTCACTCATCTCCCTCTGTGGGATGAATAGGGTTTGGAGTAGGAGGTAGAAAATTCAAAGGGTTGACTCTTCCCTGATTTTTCCCAAAATCCATCACCCTTCACTCATCACTCTTCACCCTTCACGTCAGTGTATTTTCTGGTACAATTAAGCCTGACTCAAAAGTAATTCTAAAAGGGGAAGGTGAAATATGGATTTTCAATTAACCGAAGAACAACAGATGATGAAGGAAATGGCACATAAATTTGCGGATAACCGTGTAAAACCGGGAGCAGCGGAGCGGGATCGTACCCACGAGTTCCCGGTGGACATCCTGAAAGAATGTGCCGACCTGGGGTTCATGGGTGTGGTTGTACCGGATGAATGGGGTGGTGCCGGAATGGATTATCTGTCCTATGCCATTATGATGGAAGAGATTTCCCGCGCCTGCGCTTCCACCGGTGTCATTCTATCGGTGAACAACTCACTGGTATGCGATCCGCTGATGAAATTCGGAACCGAAGCTCAGAAGGAAAAGTATCTGAGGCCCCTGGCGATGGGCAAGAAACTGGGTTGCTTCGCACTTACAGAACCCGGTGCAGGCTCTGATGCAGGTGCTTCGAAAACAACCGCAGTTAAGGATGGAGACCACTACATCATCAACGGAACCAAGATTTTCATCACTAACGCTACCCACGCGGATGTCTGCATCATGTTCGCAGTTACCAATAAGGAAGATAAGCACAAGGGCATTTCAGCTTTCATCGTAGAAAAGGATTTTGAAGGATACAATCTGGGCACAGTGGAGGACAAGCTGGGCATCAACTCCAGTGGCACGGCAGAATTGTATTTTGAGGACATGAAGGTCCCGGCAGAAAACCTGCTGGGAGAAGAGGGACAAGGCTACAAAATCGCCCTGGCAACCCTGGACGGTGCCCGGATCGGCATTGCGGCTCAGGGTGTCGGCGTGGCCCAGGCCGCACTGGATGAATCAGTGAAATATGCCAAAGAACGTGTTCAATTCGGAAAACCCATCTCCGCCAACCAGGCCATTCAGTGGTTTCTTGCGGACATGGCAACCGAAATTGAAGCGGCCCGACTCTTAACCTACAAAGGTGCTGATTGCAAACAAACTGGTGGCCGATGCAACAAGATCACCAGCATGGCCAAAGTGTTTGCGGCAGAAACCGCGATGAAGGCCGCCACAAAGGGTGTACAGATCTTTGGTGGATACGGATACATGAAGGAATACCCGATGGAACGGCTGTTCAGAGACGCCAAGATTCTTGAAATCTATGAAGGTACTTCCGAAATCCAACGCATTGTCATTGCGGCTTCGCTGCTGAAAGAGTATTGAGTCTATGAATTTTCAATTTGAAGAAGAGCACGGCCTGTTCCGTAAAATGGTCCGGGATTTTGCCATTAACGAACTGGCACCCGGGGCGGCAGAACGGGACAAAAACGCTGAGTTCCCAGCCGAAGCGATCGCCAAACTGGGTGAGCTGGGGTTAATGGGTGCTTTCATCCCGGAACAATACGGCGGTGCCGGTGCGGATGTCATTTCCTACCTCATTGCGGTGGAAGAACTGGCCAGGGAGGACCCCTCCGTTGCTGTAACCATGAGTGTCAACAACTCGGTCTGCTGTGCTCCCATTTACAACTTCGGCACGGAAGAACAAAGGGAGAAGTTCCTGCCGAGGCTGGCCTCCGGCGAAGTAATCGGTGGTTTCTGCCTGACAGAACCTGGTGCCGGGTCCGATGCGGCCGGACTGAAAACCAAGGCCGTCAGAAAAGGGGACAAGTATATCCTCAATGGCTCCAAGGCATGGATCACCAACGCTTCGGTGGGCAAATACTTCGTACTGATTGCCATCACTGATCCCTCTGCAGGAACAAAAGGACTCTCCGCATTTATTGTAGACGCGGATTCCCCCGGCTTCATTGTCAACAAACCGGAAGATAAAATGGGAATCCGGGCATCAAAAACCTGCATGGTCACCATCGAAGACCTGGAGGTCCCTGTTGAAAATCTGCTGGGAGAAGAAGGGATGGGGCTCAAGATCGCCCTTCGGACACTTGACCACTCGCGAATCGGCATCGGCGCACAGGCACTGGGTATTGCCAGGGGTGCTCTGGCAGAGGCCGTTCGATACGCTGGTGAACGGCATCAATTCGGCAAACCGCTGACTGCCAACCAGGCCATTCAATTCAAACTGGCGGATATGGCCACGAAAATTGAAGCGGCTGAACTGCTGATTTTGAAAGCCGGATGGCTGGACGGGAACGGTACACCCGATACCCGTCTCTCATCCGCCGCCAAACTGTATGGCTCTGAAGCCGCCATCTTCTGCACCTATGAGGCGCTCCAAATCCACGGCGGCTACGGCTATTCCAAGGAATACAAAATTGAACGTCTCTACCGGGATGCCCGGGTCACGACCATCTACGAAGGCACATCCGAGGTCCAGCGCATGGTCATTGCAAGGAGCCTGCTGAGATAAGGGAAGAAGTGATGGGTGATGGGTGACAAAAGGCAGGAAACAGGAAACTCCCTGATTCTTCTATCTTTCATTCAAAATCTAACATCTAACATTCGGCCACAGGCGAGAGGCCTTCCCTGATTTTTCTTTTCCCGGCCCCCACTCCGACTGCTCCCTCACACAGACCAGAAAAAAATGTGAGACAATACAGGCGGGCCGTGGATTACTCCAGTTTTATTGAGTGAGGGAAAATGGTAAAAGCAGGAAGAAAGCGGGCGGATCTGCTGGTGGTGGAGCAGGGCTTGACCCGCTCCCGGGAGGAAGCCCGTCGGAGCATCATGGCTGGTCTGGTTCATACAGATAACCGCAGGATTGAAAAACCGGGGGAAATGCTACCGGAAACCACTATTTTGCATCTGAAAGAAAAACTTCATCCCTTCGTGGGTCGGGGCGGACTGAAACTACAGCACGCATTAAATGTATTTGAAATTGATATACCAGGCCGGATATGTGCCGATTTTGGTTCTTCCACCGGCGGATTTACAGATTGCCTGCTCCAGAAAAAGGCAAGAAAGGTATTTGCCATTGATGCAGGTACCAACCAGCTGGATTACAGATTGCGCCAGGATGACAGGGTGGTGGTGATGGAAAACTTCAACGCGAGGTTCCTGAGACCGGAAGACCTGGGCGAAGCTGTTTCGTTTATCTGCATGGATGTCAGTTTCATTTCCGTAAGAAAGCTGATTCCGGTGTTCCCCGGCATTATAGACCCTTCCCTTCCTTTTGACGGGGTGATCCTTGTCAAGCCGCAGTTCGAGGTGGGACGGGATGAAGTGGAAAAGAACGGGATTATCCGGGACCGCAATAAACACATCAGGGTACTGACAGAATTGATTAGTTTTGCTGCCGGGATGGGGTTCACTTCAACCGGATTGGATCGGTCTCCCATCACCGGCCAGAAGGGGAACATAGAGTACGTTCTACATTTGCAAAAAGACACCGGCGATGCTACACTGGGTTCCATGGAAAGCAGGATTAAAAAGGTCGTTATGAATGGCTGAGTTCAACAATATTGGTGTCGTTTACAAACCAAAAGCTGACTCCGAAAGGCTGAACCAGTCCTTTCTTGCGATTGAAAAAGCTTTGGTCAAGTGGGGCCTTGATCACGCTTTCTGCTATCAGGACATGCCGGAGGAGGCACTGGATAGCAAGCTCAACACCCGATTCAAGCGTGTTTCAAAAGAACAGTTCAGGGGTACGGTGGACATGGTGATTGTTCTGGGAGGAGACGGGACCCTCCTGTCTCTGGCACGGATGATGAGCCGAAGGGAGGTGCCGATTTTCGGTGTCAATCTTGGTCACCTGGGTTTCCTTACTGAAACGCCGGTGGACAATATCGACCACGCCCTGGGGCAGCTCATCGCCGGCCAATTTACCTATGATAACCGACTGATGCTCCACGGAGAAATTCTGGATCAGGATGATGAAGTCGTGGTGAGCGAAACTGTTCTCAATGATGTGGTGGTGAACAAGGCGGCACTGGCCCGGATTATGGATCTGAAGTTGACGATTGACGGGTCTTTCGCATCAGAGTACAAGTCAGACGGTCTGATTGTTTCCACACCGACCGGCTCCACCGCTTATTCGCTGGCAGCAGGCGGTGCTATTATTTTTCCAAATACCGATGTCCTGGCAGTTACGCCAATCTGTCCCCATTCTCTGACCAACCGTCCTATTGTGCTGGATGCCGGGTCTGTGATTGAGATTTCACTGAATGGACCGCATGAAAATGTGTACGCTACTTTTGATGGACAGTTGGGATTTCGTTTTTTCTCGACCTACCGGTTGCGGGTAAAGCGAAGTGAACGAAAAGTTCGCCTTATCAAACCGGTGGGAACGTATTATTTTGAGGTTTTAAAAGAAAAATTGAAATGGGGTGAGCGATAAACGCTCCCCGGAGGCGTCTTATGCAAGTCTTCAATGTTGTGCCCAATCTGCCGGAGGAACTGGCCCCCCTGAAAGAGCTGGCTTACAACCTCTGGCACGCATGGAACCCGGAGGCGCTTACCTTGTTCATGAGAGTTGACAGGGAACTCTGGGAAAAATGCAATCACAACCCTGTTCTGATGCTGGGAAGGGTTGAGCAGGATCGACTCAATAAACTGGCAAATGATGATGGATTTCTCTCCCATTTGAAACGAATTTCAGATGAATTCCATCACTATGTGGAATACCGCCGCTTTTTCCAGTTTGCTCTTGGAGTGGAAAAGGACTTTCGCGTTGCCTATTTTTCTGCTGAATTTGGTGTCAATGATTCCATTCCCAATTATTCCGGTGGTCTGGGTGTACTTGCGGGGGACCACATCAAATCAGCATCCGACCTCAATGTCCCCCTTGTCGGTATGGGTCTGATGTACCAACAGGGCTATTTTCGCCAGTATCTGACCTCAGATGGCTGGCAACAGGAACTGTATCCTGAAAATGATTTTCACAACATGCCGCTCAGACTCATGAGAAATCCGGAAAACAATGAACCACTAACCGTTTATGTCCCGATGAAGGACCGACAGGTTGCCACACGAATATGGAAACTCTCTGTTGGCCGTGTCAGTATTTATCTCCTGGATACAAACAATACACTGAATTCTGACACAGACCGAGCCATCACCGACCAGCTCTACGGAGGTGATATTGAGCATCGGTTGCAACAGGAAATCATCCTCGGTATTGGCGGCGTGCGTGCCCTGAAAGAACTGGGGATTGAACCGGCGGTTTATCATTTGAATGAGGGACATTCCGCCTTTGTCATGCTGGAGCGGCTCCGAAACCTTCTTGGCGAAAATCTGAACATGGAAGAGGCCTCTCTGCTTGTGCGGTCCACCACCGTTTTCACCACTCACACGCCGGTTCCTGCCGGAAACGACGTATTTCCATCGGACCTGATCCGGAGCTACCTCACCCAGTTTGTAAAAGAGGTGGGCTTCGGCATTGATGAATTTCTGGGATTCGGACGGGTTCACCCGGAAGATAAGTCTGAAGGGTTCTGCATGACAGTGCTGGCACTGAAAAACAGTGCCTTTTCAAACGGGGTCAGCGAACTGCATGGAAAGGTTTCCCGCAAAATGTGGAAAGCTCTCTATCCTACTGTAGAGCTGGAGGAGGTCCCCATTGATCATGTTACCAATGGAGTGCATATCCCCTCCTGGATTTCAATTGAAATGGCAATGTTGTATTTCCGCTATCTCGGACCCAAATGGGTGGAGGATCCGGATAACGAAAAAATATGGGACAAGGTTTCTGACATTCCGGATGAAGAGCTGTGGAGGACCCATGAACGAAGACGCGAACGGCTGGTGGCATTCACACGGAAGCGCCTGATTCAGTCTCTTACCCGCCGGGGAGCAAGGCAGCATGAAATTAGGAATGCACGGGAAGTTTTGGATCCGGAAGCCTTGACCATCGGCTTTGCCAGGCGTTTTGCTACTTACAAGCGCGGTGACCTTATTTTCCGTGACGTGGAACGTCTTGCCGCCATCCTGAATGACCCGAAACGACCAGTACAGTTAATTTTTGCAGGCAAGGCTCATCCACGGGACATGGCAGGAAAGGATATTATCAAACGAATTGTTCATTTCACAAAAGACAAACGATTTCTCCGCAGAGTGGTTTTTCTCGAAGACTATGACATTAACGTTGCCCGTTACCTGGTTCAGGGTGTGGATGTCTGGCTCAACAACCCGCGCCGCCCGCTGGAAGCCAGCGGGACCAGCGGTATGAAAGCTGCCGCAAATGGGGCGTTGAATATGAGCGTGCTGGACGGGTGGTGGTGTGAGGCTTATAACGGCATTAATGGCTGGGCTATTGGTGCAGGCGAAGAATACGAAGACAAAGAGTACCAGGATGAAGTGGAGTCCAGGGCCATACTGGACCTTCTGGAAACTGAGGTCATCCCCACCTTCTACAAGCGCACATCGGACAATCTGCCAAGGGAATGGGTTTCCAGAATGAAAAATAACCTTACTACTGTCTGCTCCTTTTTCAGCACGCATCGTATGGTGGAAGATTACATGGAGAATTACTATCTGGCCGCTGCTGAGAAATTTGGTGCCTTCCGGGAAAATGACCACGAGCCTTTGAAACTCCTGAACCAGTGGCTCCGCAAGGTGGAAGCCTGCTGGGAGAAGGTGAAGATTGTCAGCACCGAGTTTCCTGCGGGACGGGAAAATCCTATTGGCGTTCCGATTCAGACAAAAGTGATTGTAAACCTCGGAGGTCTCAATCCACAAGACATCCAGGTGGAGGCCTATTTCGGAAAAATGAACGCCGCAGGAGATTTTGAGTTTGTGGAAACTGCGATTTTGCACAATGGCCAGCAAAAAGACAGTGAACTTCATGAATTTTCAGCCAATCTTTTTCTGGATAGAACCGGTAAATTCGGGATTCGATTCCGGATCCGGCCTGTGCATCCGTTGCTGGAACCCGTTTTGACCGTCCGGGATTTGAAGTGGGATGACTAGAGCATAATGAGAAGTCTCTTCTTTTTTTCCCCGGTTGCAAAATGGTTTGACAAGGACATGGTTCCGTGTATATTTTATGTATAAAGCTTTACTGGAGGTTTAGATGACACAGCTGACAGAGGCCCAGGCTAAGGAGTTGCTCTACAGGGAAAACAAGGAATTTAAGACCCTCAAAGACAAACATGCCAACTTTGACATGCAGCTTCAGCAGCTCCTGAAAAAGGGTAAACTGACAGATCAAGAACAACTAACTGTTGCAACAATCAAGAAACAGAAATTGAATCTTAAGGACAAAATGTACTCCATGATCGTGGACTATGTAAACAAACAGGAGGCCTGACGGCGATTCTCCCACAACCTGAATCGAATTTAATGAATGAGTGAAAATTGAAAAAACTTGAATTGAAAAAAGGGGTATTTATTATCCCCAGCCTGTTTACAGTCTCCAATCTGTTTTTCGGATTTTCCTGTATGGTGCTGGCCCAGCGGGAAAACTACAGAATGGCTGCAGCCATGATATTCATTGCCGGAATCATGGACATGCTGGATGGGCGGATCGCCAGACTCACCGGCACCGAATCTCATTTCGGTGCAGAGTTGGATTCCATAGTGGACGTCGTTTCCTTCGGTGTTGCTCCTGCATTTCTCGTGTATCACTGGGCATTCACTGGTGCAGATCTCAATGCCTTTCCAGTTATCCGCCGCCTGGGATGGGCTGCCGCCTTTCTCTTTTTAACATGTGGCGCGCTCAGACTAGCCCGATTCAACATTCAAAAAGGAAAAGTATCCAGCCGTTACTTTGTCGGCCTTCCCATACCGGCGGGAGCTGCGTTGGTCGCATCTCTGGTACTGCGCTTTCCCAACGGGGTCAACATGCCCTTTTTTTCCTATCTGGTATTTGCCCTGGTGGTGTTCACCGCACTGATGATGGTTTCCCGGGCACGGTACCGAAGTTTCAAGGACATTGATCTCAAAAGCAAAGCATCGTCCACCGTCATGGTGGCCATTGCCATTGTCATCATGGGCATCCTGGTGAGCCCCTCCACTGTGCTGTCGCTTGCGTTCGGTCTCTATCTCATTCATCCCTTCGGCAACCGCTTGTTCCTGCAGAACGAAGCAGTTTCTAAAACAACAGAAAGCCATCTCTCCGACGAAGAAGAATAACGCCAGTTCGGCCTATAAGTTCTTGGCACATTGGCGGCTTCAAGCCTGCAATACCGACTAAAGCCGATAGTGCGGATTCCCGCCTTTTGGCCAGGGCCAAAACCGATTCTCAATTGAATTTTCTGCGAAAGGGAAGAAGATAGATTGCCGTACCCAGTGTCACAATTGTGGCACCGGCCGGCAGGTCAAAGCGATAAGCCATAAAGAAACCGGACAGAAAAATCACAACGCTGAACAAAATGCCCACACCAATGACACTGCGATAGCTCCGGCAGTATTTCAGCGCAAAACTGGCGGGAAGCACCAGAAACGCCGTCACAAGGATGATTCCGATAATCTTGATGCTGATGACGATGAGCATGGCAATTGCCCCTATCATCCACATTTCCAGCCCTTTCACAGGTATTCCTGCACTGATTGCCACTTCACGATCAAAGGTCATCGCCACAAGCTCCTTGAAGAAGAGAAAGAAGAACAGGGCAACAAGTGGAGCCGTGACACAAATTATCAACAGGTCCTGGCCTCCGATGCCGAGAATACTCCCAAAGAGATAACCCACAATGTCAAACGTGTAGTTCTTGCTGATGGAAAGAAAAATAATTCCCAGGGCCATGGTGGCAGCGAAGAATATCCCGGTTACCATATCGTAATCCGCCCGATTCTCCCTCACTTGTTTCAATATCAAGAGCGCCACTGTCAGACAAAAAACCACGGTGGTCAGATACGGTGACAGCCCAAGCAGAATTCCCAGAGCAACCCCACCGAAAGCGGCATGGGCAACGCCTACTGTCAGAAACGACAGCCGCTGTTCCACGATGAAAAATGACACAAACCCGAACACCACTGAAATAATTAAACCACCGATCAATGCATGCTGGATAAAGCCAAAGCTTAACATTTCACTCATGGGAATGTCCCTCTTTGCAGGTCAGGCAGTTCTTGTTGTGTACAAGGATCTGGATATTTCGCCCGAAAACTTCCTGAATTACATGTTCCGGGATTTCATCTCCGGGTGACCCGTGATAATGAATACGGCGATTCAAACAGGCAATCTTGTCCACATAATTTGATACAACGCCAATATCATGGGAGACCATCAAAATAGAAATTCCCTGCTGGTCCCTGAGGCGCCTCAACGTAACGTAGAAATCCTCCTGTGATACCGCATCCAGACCTGTGGAGGGTTCGTCCAGAATCAATACCTTCGGTTCCATCGCCAGTGCCCGGGCAATGAAAACCCGCTGTAATTGTCCGCCGGACAGCGTCTGTACCGGATTTTCGGTAAAGTCCGACATCCCAACAATTTCAAGACAAGCCGCCGCCAACTCTCTGTCTTTCGGCCCAGATCGTTTCAACAGACCCAGTCGAGGGGACCTGCCCATCAAAACCACATCCAGTGAATGAATTGGAAAGTCCCGCAGGTGCTCATTAATCTGCGGCAAATATCCCACTTCACCGGGGGCCACATGCCCCGGTTTTCCTCCGAGCACCTGTACCGTTCCCTCATGAAATGTCTTCATTCCCAGAATCACTTTCAACAATGTTGTCTTTCCACCGCCGTTTGGTCCCACAATGGAAACCATCTCTCCCGGCATCACATCTAATGTCACTCTCTCCAGGGCCACCTTTGTTCCATATCTGACTGTCAGATCCTTTACTTGAATCCACGGTTCACTCATGGAATGCTCCTGCCAGTTTCTTCCCGTTGAACATCAAGAGTTTCTGATATGTGTTCCGTTGGGGATCCTCCGGGTTGCCGAGGGCATCCAGGCGAAGTTCGTGGCCATGGATCTCCCGAATCAGTGTTTCCACTGCCCGGCTTTCTTTGTAAAGTCCCATCACCACCACCTGTACATGTTCAGTCCGTGCCTTCTGAATCAAGTCCATCAGGTCCCGGGCAGACAACTCCTTTCCATGTCCGCTTGAAATTGTAGCGAGAATCTTCAATCCATATCTCGCGGCAAAATTATTCCACGCGGGATGGTACTGGATGAACTGCGCCCCTTTCAACGGAGCTAGTTCCGTCGCAATCTGTTCATCCGCCTGGTCCAGACTTTTCAGGAACGTCTGAAGGTTGGACTGAAAAACCCCGGATTTTTCGGGATACAGTTCGGAAAGTACTTTTGCAGCTTTACGGGCAATCTGCCTGCCCCCCTCCGGATACAGCCAGATGTGTTCATTGGGCTGATCAGGAGTTTTAAGAAAAATGACCTTTGTTGTTTCCGACAAAAACTTGCGAATCCAGCCGTCAAATTCCGCCGTAACACCGAAAAATACATCCGTCTTTTGCAATTTCATTGCCATGGAGGGCTTAGGAGTAAAATGATGGGGATTGGCAAATGGAGGAATCACAATCTCCACCTTACCCTCTGTACCGGCAACCTGAGCCACAATATTTGCCACTGGAAACACTGAAACCGAAATTGAAATCGGCCCAGTGAACCCTGAGACTGATAGTAAGATTACAAACAATGCCCACAAGTGTCTCAAATTCCACCTCTCTGTATCTCTTCTTTGCATATTCTACCAGAAAAGTGAAAACAAGGCTTCTCTACAGGCGGGTGAGCAAAGAAACATGAGATTCTAAGGACAGATATCCGTCTCAACCCTTCCTATCTCAATCTCTCCCATTCCAGCTTGAACCAGGGAGTGAATTCATCCGGCGATTGGGATATTCTGCAATCCAGTTCGTCCGGAGAGATGAAGTGAATTTCTGATATTTCGGTGGGATTAATATGGAAGGGGCCATTATGAATGCCGGTGTACACGGAACAAAGTTCATTTTCTGAGCCGATGTCCCGAAATTTCGCCTGATACTGGAAGCGAAACTGGAATTCCAGTTTTGTGGAAATACCTAGCTCATCTTTGAGCCGCCGGCTCGTAGCCAGTTCATAGCTTTCTCCCTTTCTTGGATGACTGCACACACTGTTGGACCAGAAACCTCCCCAGAGTGTTTTGCCAGTACTTCTTTTCTGGAGAAGCAGATCTCCATCTTTGTTAAAGATAAAGATGGAGAATGCCCGGTGGAGAATGCCCTCGCCCCGATGACAGTCTGCTTTAGACATAAACCCAAGTTCGCGGTCGTTTGCATCCACCAGGATCAATGGTTCGTGATCAAATGACACAACCCGATGATTATTCACGGGAGCCTCCCGTCGGTGGAAAGCCGATTTCTGTAACAAATGATTGATAGCCTGCCTCTTTCATTGCCGCAGCCAGTTCCTTTGGCTTTTCCGGAGCAAGGGCAATCATGGCACCGCCGCCACCGGAACCGGTGAGCTTGGCACCGGGAGACCCGTGGCTTCTAGCAATCTGGATCAGTTCTTCCAGCTCCCAGCAAGACACGCCAATGCTGTTCAAAAGGCCATGGGTAACATTCATCAACCTGCCCAGGGTTTCCAGATCTCCCCCTTCGATTGCCGGCAGCGAGGCCAGCGTTAGCTCATCTATCTGTTTGAAGATGTTGTCGTATAGTTGCGGCGCTTTTTCCCGGGCTTCCCGCACTGCCGTCACCATCTGAAGGGTATGGCCGCTTCTGCCGGTGAGGCCAATAACAATGGGGATGGAATTTTCCACGTGAAGCAGGCGAATATCAGGTTTGTGGTACAGAATGAACTGACCGAAGGTGGCAACTGTGTTGTCAATACCAGATGGCGTCCCATGGACAACTTTCTCAGATCTGAATGCCCAGTCATTTACAGTTTCATCGTCCAGTCCTAACCGGAAATGGTCGGATAGCGCTCGAATCACCGCAACGGCAAGAGCTGCCGAACCCCCGAGTCCCATGGACCGGGGAAGATCGGGGAACACTTCGATGTCAAATGAGAAAGTGGAGAGTTTCAGTCCCTTAATAATCTGCTCCAGCGCGTGATACATGGAATGACCGTTCGCTACCTGGCCAAAGAGTTTAGCCTCTATTCCCCAACGGGGAATCAGGACACATATCCCGGCCCCTGTTTCAGAAATTCGTGCTCGTATCCCCCTGCGAAGCGGTGCAGCAATGGCATGGCTGCCGTAAACAACCGCGTGTTCCCCAAGAAGTATAACCTTGCCAAATCCTGTGGCCATTTCTGTTCCGGCATCAATGAGTCCGGAACCCGTCTCCTTTTCTTCAAGGGAATGGATGATTTCCTTTGCTTTCCATTCCTTAATTTCACCACTGGCCACCAGTTGTTCCACTACGGTCTCAAACATGTCCGGGGTTGCTCCTGCCGAAACCGCCACACTTCTCGCATGAAGTGACATATGGCCCCGTTGAATCCCCTCGGTGGATAGTGCACGAAGTGCGGAAAAATTTTGAGCCAATCCAACTGCTCCCATTACTTCCGCCAGATTCCGAGCGGTTTTGGCATTGAGAACCCGCTGGAGCACCTGAACCGCCTTATTGGATCTCAGGTTCCCTCCCACTGTTCCCACCTTCAACGGAATAGTTAGCGTCCCAACCAGATCGCCCTTGTCGTTCCTTTCCCACCGGGTCAGTGAGGTGTAGGAAGTTCCCCTCCCGGCATAGGCATGGGCAGCGGCCTCAATGGCCCGCCAGTCGTTTCCCGTTGCAATTGCCACGGCGTCAATTCCGTTCATAATTCCTTTGTTGTGGGTGGCTGCCCGATATGGGTCTATCTCCGCGAATTCATTGGCAAGGATTATGCCGTCCCGCACCCGTTCCCCGGAATTCTGTTTGTTTTTCAGTAAGCTCACAGGAATTACAGCTTCGGCTGTCACCATTGCACGGTCGGTGAAATTGGAAAGAATCCGAAGGAATACCATACCACCGGTTATTTTTTCTATCAACGGCGCCACACCTTCGCACATACTGTTTACCATGTTGGCTCCCATGGCATCCTGTGTATCCACAAGCAGATTCACTACCAGCATATCACCCCTCTGGGAAACGCCGGTATGAACGACCACTTCCAGATCTTTCGCACCGCCGCCACGGCCAAGCATCCGGGGATGCAGACTGTTGGCCTGTTCGATGATTTCTGGTTTATTCTGTAGAATTGCCTGACGCGCCCGCTCAGGATGAGACAATTCCACCACCTGAATCTGACCCATCAGTCGGGGATCATCACTGACCACATGGAATCCCCCGGCCCGACTGATTGTCTTAGCGGCAGAACTCACTGCTGCGACAATGGACGGCTCTTCTACTACCATGGGAATGGTGTATTCCTCTCCGTTTATGAGGAAATTCAACCCCAATCCGATGGGGAGCGTGAATGCGCCGATGACATTCTCCACCATTCGGTCTACTTCCACCGCTGTCAGACGCTGTTTCTCCGACAACATCAGCTGATAATCCGCATCGGATAAAATCCCTCTGTCTTTTAACAAGAGCAGGCGATCCGGGACAGACAGATTGTAGAATTTGGGTAATCGCATTCTTGCTACTGCTCCTTCTTCATAGACTGAATCTGAATGCCATGGGTTCCAATCTGCAGATCAAAAGAAGGATATCCCGCCGTTTCCAATGCCATTACGGCATCTCTCATTCGATCAGGATTCCGGGAAAACAAGATTCCAAGGTCTCCTCCGCCTGCACCGGAGGGTTTATACTGAACTCCTGCCCCGTGGCAAACCGCGGCAATCTCTCTGTGGGAAGCTGAAATGATCGGTGCTTCAGCCGCATCCCCCAATTCAGCCATTGCTTCGTAGTATTTCGACACCACATTCAAAAACAGTGACGTATCCGAGTTTCGAATTGCCTCAATTCCGGTCCGGGAAAGTTCAGTCATATTGTTCATCATCTTTCCATATTTTCCCGATTCTTCGTCCCGAAACCGGTTCACCATCCCCACAAGCTCCGGTGTGGATGCCGATTCTCCGGTCCATACCGCCACCGTCAACAAATCCGGAG
>CAZRHT010000053.1:4427-19263 GCA_964599895.1 uncultured Holophagae bacterium | reverse complement strand
CACCATAGAGAGTCAAAAAGGAATGGCACTTGCCCTTTCCGTCTGGTAGCATACCGGTATGGAAAAGAGCTTAAAATCACGTGGATGGCTGCATTTCCTGTTGACAGTAGTCCTGCCGGTGGGTGTGATTCTGCTGGCAGCAAACCTTTTTCTTCATAACCCGCCGTCGGACAAGCCGGCAGAACAGGTTGCCAGTGCGCTTGGAGCCGGCCTGCCGGGACGTGCTGAACGGTTGCTGGAGAAAATGGTGCAGAAGGATCCGACCAATATTGAACTGCAACGGAGCCTGATTCGTGTGCACTACATGCAGTCGGATTACAACTACACAACAAGAAAATCTCGCGATGATCAGTCGATACGGGACCGTTATGAAGGATATATCACCTCTGACAATCCGCAGCTCAAGGACATCGGGCACTACGGTCTCGGGTTAATTGAAGCCAATGAAGGTAACTACCAGAAGGCAATCAGTGATTACGTTCAGGTATCGAACCGCAATTTGAAGTACCTGAATAACTCAATCGGATACTGTCTAATGAGAAATGGAATGCTGGAGCTTGCAAAAAAAATGTTCGTCCGTGAGATCCAGCTGAAAGGAAATGTGGGCGGAGCGTACCGAAATCTGATTGTGCTGGCAAGAAGACAGGGAGATTTCGGAGAAATGCGCCGGCTGATAGATGGGCCTGCGGCAGCATACGCACCCCCGTCTGCTATTAGAGAACTGGCACTTCATGATGGAAGCATCTGGAAGTATGTTTCAGCAGTTACCAGGCAGTCGGTCTCCGGGACCAATATTCCAGGATTTGTGGGTGCCTTGCTGATTTTGTTGATCTGGTTGTGGTTTTTCCACCGTCTTGATGTGTTCGAACCTGAAAAACCGCTGTATCTGGCAGCTGTGCTGTTGCTGGGCATGTTGTTTGCGGTGGGATGCCATTTTCTCTACGACCTGTACAGATTCGGATTGAAATTCAGTCTGTCCGGCAACTTGCTGAATGATTTTCTCTTTTGTGTTTTTGGCATCGGTTTGATTGAAGAAACAGTAAAGATTCTGCCATTGTTCCTGATGATGTGGCTGTCGCGTCAGGTGGACGAAGCCATCGATTATGTGGTGTACGGGGCGGTATCCGCGCTGGGTTTTGCCTTTATGGAAAACCTGATCTATTTCGGAGAAAGCAGTTTAACGGCCATCCATGCCCGTGCGTTTTCAGCAGTCATTCTTCACATCTCGTTGACAGCACTGGCAACATATGGACTGGTCTTGACGCATCGGAGGCATAAGGGCCGTCTTTATCGATTGAAGTGGTTTGGAGCTACTTTTGGAGCGGCAATCCTGCTTCATGGCTTATATGATTTCTTCCTGATCTCCGGAGTCTTCTGGATGACACCGATTGCCTTCCTGCTTTTGTTATTTATGATGGGTGTTTGCCAGCGGGTGATCATTAATGGTCTGAACAAATCACAGTTCTGGGATACAGGTCCAAAGATCCAGTTCATTCGGCTGGTTCAGTATCTGAAATATGCACTTGTTCTGGTCGTTCTGTACGAGTATCTGGTCCTCGCATGGAAGTTCGGGCCGAGAAATGCCACGAGTCATCTTGCGGGAACCATAATCATATCCCTGATCATGATTTCAGTCATCTCGCAATCCATGGGGCTGCTTCCTCTACACAAGGGGTTGCAAGTGCCGTTGTACAACTGGAAGGGATTATTCAGAAAATCCACTGAACAGAACGGGCAAACCGACGACGCAAAGAAGTGACATCAGGAACAATAAGCTACATTTACAATTAGAATCCGCCCCCCTCAAGCACAATTTGATATTGCCTCCCCCGAATTACAAATTGCGTTTGTGTCCCCCCAGTTTTTTCCATTGCTCTCTCAGCCTTTGGAGCAATTCGAATGGTTCTGGTCCACTTTTGCAACCTTGAATAAACCAGACCTGATGCTTCCGCAGCATTTCTGCCGAACTCTCATCAATGGCAAAAACCTTGTCCCGCTTGTTGTAGTCAAGTTTCCCCATTCTGGATACAATGCAATACCATGTCTCATAAATATCTTGTATAAGTAGACGATAGCTTGACTCCGTCTCGAACTTATGTCCATCAAATCTGTATTCTATTGGAATAGTTGCTTGAAAGTCTCCAAGCACAATACAACCTACCGTGTCTCCTTCACGACTTGAAACAGAACTATCAGTTAATAGCCTTATCAATGCTGGGAGGTTTGATTGTCTGTGTCTCAATACGAGAAAATCCACTACAACACCCTTTACTATTGGATCCAGTGAAGTTGTTAATTTTGTGGTAAGAAAAAGATCCGGGAGACTCCCATCAACGGGATACAGATACCGACAAATGTCATACTTGCCCCTAACATTAGCTTTCTTCCAAAAACCCTCCAGTTCTTTTTGTATGCAAGAATCCTTCATTTCCGGACAGGATGCAGCTAACTGTTGGCCAATGTTTTTCGTTTCTGGTTGGCTCCCAGCTAGGGTTAGTTCACATCCGGTAAACATGAACAGCCAAATCAAAAGAAGAAATAAGAATCTCTGTTTCAAAAAAGGCATGTTTTTGTTCATTTTGAGTCCTCTATTTCTGTTTTAAAATTCCGGGGGCATACAAAACTGACCTTTCTCACCGCCCCTCCCACTCAACCTCAAACTCAACATTAAACTTGGCCTTTCCCACTCTATCATACCGATACGACAATGAAACGGGGTCGATTGACCCAGGATATCATCTTTCTCCTTACTGGTTCACTTTGAAGTGGAATTCACCGTCAGGGAGCCTTGGGATGGGCAATTGAGGAATTATTCAATCCGTCTTTCCCTATAAAACGCTTTAATTTGTTCCTCCGGTAATGTAAGATTGGATTGGACCGTTCTTTCTTCCTGTCATCAGTTAGTTACGCTTTACATGATAAGCAAGTGAATGGCCAATTTCACAGATTCTGATGAATCACTTTTGCAGCAGTACAAGGGGCATAACCATGAAAACCGGCTTTTTGAGAGGAAATGCGGCTTGGATAAAATGGACGGTTATCTCCTTCGTGTTTGTTTGCGTATTTTTGGTTCTGAATTCGAAAAGGTCCAGTATACTGTTTGTACATCAGGACGAAATAAATTTCTGCCAGACAGGTCTGTATTCCTACAAAACCCTGGTCATAGAGCATGACACAACACATCCAGGTTGGCACGACTTATTCAGATCGTTTGGATCGCCCAATCCCCAAATCGGCAAATTGCTCATCGGTTGTTCTATCTGGCACCATGGATTCCATGATTTTTCGGGTGTATTCAACATGTCGTCCCATCGTATTTCCGTGAAAAATATTCTGGCAGATGGCCGTTTCCCGCCGAGCAAACTGGCAGCCGGCCGTCTACCGGTTGTCCTGCTCTCAGCTCTGATGGTGGCACTGCTTTCCTGGCTTGCAATGATTGCCACAGATGGAGCAGGATTCAGCCTCCCTTTCCAAATATTGTCCGCTATCGTCGTCGTTCTGCTTTTTCTCCTGAATCAGACTGTTCATTTTGACGCATTCCGGGCCATGCTGGATGCCCCAGCGGCTGCTTTTTCAACCGTCGCAATTGCACTGAGTATCATTACACTGAATCGGATATATCAAAATTCACTATTGTCCGGCTTTCTGTTTTCAATTGGATCAGGGATAGCCACGGGTCTCGCCATTTCAACGAAGATGAACGCGATTCTGAGTTGGACATCTGCACTGGCCAGTATCCCGGCGTTTGCAATTCTTCTCTACATGAGAGGAAAACTGGACCGAAATAGACAACGGACACTCATTGGCGCATGGATCAGCCAACTGCTGATTCCTCCCATCGTTTTTGTTGGCTCAAATCCCTACTTGTACAAAAACACATGGAGGGGTATCTATCAGATGTTCGCGTTTGGTAACCAAATTATTCAGCGCAAAGCCCATCTACCTAAATATGCCCTTTACACTCTATCCGACAAAATATCATCCTTTTTCCGCAGTACCACTACCCCAATCGCTTCGTTTCGATCCCCGATTATCAAGGGCAGCCTTTGCTTTTTGATGTTTGCAGGCTTCCTCACACTCCTGTATCTGCTATGGAAAAACTGGCGATCCCACAGAGTCTCAGAGTTTTGTTTTACAATTCCTTTTCTGGCATGGTTATGTGCCACGGTACTGGGAGTCATCTGGTGGACTCCTCTGTCATGGAATCGGTATTATCTGCCAGCCATTCCCCCACTTTTGATATTGGAAAGCATTGGACTGACCACATTGGTGTGGGTCGCAATCCACCGAAAACTACCACTCAAGAAGAGATGAATTCCAATTCAAAGTGCACCAGGTTGTTCTCGAAAGAAGGCCCCATGCGGCATCCGATATCCGAGGCATTTCTTAGGTTGACGATTAATCATCCTAATTGAAAAAGCAAGTGATCTATCTAAACTTTTGATGGAGTCGGAGTAGCAATCTCTCCCTGCGCTGAGGCATCCTGTCTGCTCAACCTTTTCTGCTCTGAGTAGTCAATGATTTTCGCTCCGGTGGAATCGCTGAACACATTGGTGGCGGTCCGGAACATGTCCAGAAACCGGTCCACAGCAATGATCAGTCCCACTCCCTCCAGCGGCAGGTGAACCGCATTCAGAATGACTGTCATCATCACCAGCCCGGCCATGGGAATCCCCGCTGCCCCGATAGACACAAGAAGCGCTGTGACCACAACGATAACCTGTGCCCCCATGGACAGATGATATCCATAGGCCTGGGCAATGAAAATGACGGCGGCACATTCGTACAATGCGGTGCCGTCCATGTTAATTGTCGCGCCGAGGGGGAGCACAAACCCCGCCACCCGGTTGGATACCCCTGCCTCCGTTTCAATTGTCTCAATTGTCAACGGCAATGTTGCTGAAGATGAGCTTGTGGAGAAGGCAGTAACCAGGGGCGCAATCATCTGTTTCATGAACCGGTAGGGGTTCTGACGGGTGAACAGGTAGAGTAGTAGCGGCAGAGTAACAAAAAAATGTACGACCAGACCGGCAAGCACAGTGAAAAAGTAAAAGATGAGATTCCCGAATACGGCCGTTCCGGTCGATGCCACGGTTTTGTAGATCAGTCCAAAAATTCCAAACGGGGCGAGAAGAATGACAAATCCTGTGATTTTCATCATCAGTTGATAAATGGCATCCATCAGATCGGTCAGGGTCTGCCGCTGCTTCTGACCCAGAACGCCGATGAAGAAACCAGCCAGCAGGGCAAAGAAGATAATTGGTAACACGTCTCCGTTTGCCATCGCCGAGAAAATGTTGTCCGGTACCATATTCAGAAAAATATCCTTCAAACTGAAGGTGGTGGTTGGTGTTACCTGGGCCGCTGCGTGCAGATGGGTGCCCACACCGGGCTTCAGCAGATTTACAAAAAGTTGTCCGGTGAGAATAGCCAGAAGACTGGTTGAAATATAGTAAACCAGTGTTTTCAATCCCAACCGGCCGAAAGAGGAAGCCGAAGAAGTGGACACAACGCCCATGACAATGGATGAAAATATCAGGGGGATGATCAGCATTTTCAGGAGCCTCAGAAACAAGGTCCCCAGGAAGCCCCCAAACGGAGAATATTCGGGAAGAATGAGGCCACAGATCACACCCAGGATTGCACCCGCAAGGATCTGGATATAGACCGGAACTCTCGGTTTTTTCTCCATTCATTCCTCCACTTTGCTAAAATCTTCATGCTATTCTGCATTCATGCATTGAATGACCGGTTCAGGCATTATATAATAAATTTGGAAACACCGAAAGGAAGGCTGAATGGAAAAGGGCACCGTCGCAATTGTGAACCTGCAGAATCCACGAGAGAAAGTCATCGGCATAATCCACGAGGTACTGCCAGCCGGCATTGTGATTCGTGGAATAGATGTCAATTCCTTTCAGGATTGGGCTGCGCAAGTCGCCAAAGATGATTCAGCTCACGTAATCTGCCCCACGACTATGTTCTTCCCAATGCACAGGGTTATCCGTTGTTATGAGGATGAGGATATGGGCGACGTACCTTCCTTTTCCACGCAATTTGCCAACCGCACGGGAAAACTTATCCGGGACCTGCTTCAATGAAGTTCCTGAAGAAACTGTTTTCCGGGAAAAAGACCGGAACCATGGACATTGGCTCGAAAAAAGTCCGGGAAATTATTTCCGCTGTACCGGCTTCCGCCAGAGACTTTATGAATCAGGTCCAGGAGATCCAGAACCTTAACCTGCCAATTGATGAACAAAACAGGCATCTTCGATATTTCGTCTCCTCCATCCCGGAATGGCTCACCCGTGAAATTCATCAGATGATCCGCCGGGAAATATATAACGTTGAGATTGCTCCCCCGATGGACGCTGAAATTACACGAAACCTTGTAGCACTCAGAATGGCCCTTTACAATAAGGATTATCGTGAATCGCGGTCTCCACTTCTGTCCAAAGTTTTTATGGTACTTTTGCATCTGGCACCTGAATTACTGAAAAACCATGAAAAACTGAACGTAACCGAAGCCGAATTAACCAGCTCTCTGGATCTGGAAGAAATTGTGTCAGATTTGTCTATTTTCAATCTATCCGACAAACAGGTGCAATATACTGTGGCCCGAATACTGGAATACAACGAAAAAAATGTCATCTATACCGAGGACGAACTGGTTCTGATGAACAACTCGGCAACGCTGCGTGAGCTCCTGGAACAACTTGCAAAAACTTTTCAGACCTTTGTCCAGACCATCTCCAAATGGGAGCGGTACCGGGATCCGGAAGAAATAGGTCTGCATCCCCTGGCACTGCCGGTATTGGACATTGACACCCTGGAGTTCTTCAAAGGGGCCAAGTCCAAACAGTCTTTTCTTGACGTCATTTTCTCTGAAAAGTCGGCAAAAGAACTGGAAAAAGAGGTACCAAAAAAACTCAGACCATTGTTCACCAAAGACTTCAAACTGGTTATTTCTGCCATGAGAAATTCCATTCAGTCCGAACATTATCAACTGATCAATGACACGCGAAAGATCATTTGCTGGTATCTTCTGCTTCTGGAAGATGCAGGAGAACTCCCTTCACAGCCGGTTATCCGTTCGCTGCTTGAGAAATCTCTCCAATTTCACCGCAATTATTACCCTGAACTCATCTACGCGGTTCTTCCGGTCATAAACCGAATTCTGGCTGTAATCGGGAAAGACAACAGAGGCCTTCCCCGTCTTGCTGAATTCTATCCGGATGAAATCTCGACAGCAATGGCAGAATACGCTTCCCGGCAATCTTCCAGCACAATCTCTTTTGAAGAATTTATTGAAAGAATGTCCAGCCAGCGCAAACTGGCAGCTGAACTGTCTCCAGTTGCGTTTACAGATGGACAGTATAAGCCGGAAGAATTGGACTACCTCAAGCGAAATCCGGACGCTGAGCTGGGAATCCTGACAATGAACGAGAAGTTATCAATGGCTGAAAAAGAAGAACCACTCCTGGACGGCCACCATTTTTTCCCTACAAGAGAGGCCTATCTGAGAGTCGTGTTGCTGGAGACGCTTCAATCCCTTCTTACTTCAGATACGCAACTCAAAACAGTCCGTTCTCTCCTTGAAAAATCCATAGACCGGACAAAGCAAAAGAGTGCCGCCATCATGCAGAAACTTCTGTCCCGATTAAAAGAGGAAGGGATGAAACGAAATGTAATCGAAAAACTCCTGGAAAAGCGCTTGAAGAACCATCATATCATCACGATTATCAAGCAGGAATTAGCCAGGAATCCCAAATGGGAGTGGCTCCTGGCCGATGAAGACCCCCGTGTCCACCTGGATACATTTTCCCGGGTTACCGGTATTGCTTTCCTTCGTGCGGAAACTGGCGGAAACTGGTACAAAATAACCGCAAAATATGAAAAAAAACAATGGTCCATAACTCGGGTTGCACCCGATTCGCAGGGACCCCGTCCCCAGGGGCCAAAAAGCCAAATGACAAGATAATAGAGAGTCGAACCTTACCGGGATCTCACAATACAGGAAAGGGAAATATGTTCTACTGTTCCAATCAGAACGCAGGAGTAGCAGGGGGACATACCTTCCATACCTTTCGTTCATCTCAATCAATTTTCTTTCCCTGGGTAGATTTTTCTGGTACACTACGTTCAAAAGAAAGTGCGTTTTTTGGCATCTTGTATCTATTAACCATGACATTTTAAATAAGGAGAAGAGCATGAGTCTACTCAAACAAAAACTTGCCAGCATGATGGCCAAAGAACGAGAGGATTTCAAGTCTCTGAAGGGGTTGGGTGACAAAGTCATTGACCATGTCCGCGTAGACCAGGCTCTGGGAGGCATTCGCGGGGTCAAGGTACTGATCTGTGATACTTCTTACCTGGATCCTATGGAAGGTATCCGTTTTCGCGGCATGACGATCCCTGAAACCCGGGCAGCGCTCCCCAAGAAGGAAGGAGCTGAAGAACCCTACGCGTTGGGGATCTGGTGGCTGCTCCTTACCGGTGAAATTCCAACCATGGAAGAAGTACTGGATCTGGAAGCTGAAGTCAAAGCAAAGGCTGAACTCCCCCAATATGTTGTTGATGTTCTCCGGGCTCTACCCCAGGATGCTCACCCCATGGCCATGTTTACCACTGCCATCGCGGCACTGGAAGGAGAATCCGCTTTCCGGAAACGCTATAACGAAGGTATGACGAAGGCTGAGTATTGGGAGCCCACACTGGAAGATTCCATTAACCTCCTCGCAAAACTGCCATTGATTGCATGTTATATCTATCGGCTGAAATACAAGAATGACGATCATATTCCGGCCAACCCCAACGAAGACTGGGGCGGAAACTTCGCTCATATGATGGGCGTGGACAACCCGGAATACAAGGACCTGATGCGACTCTACCTCCTGCTGCACAGTGACCATGAAAGCGGAAACGTCAGCGCCCACACCGGCCACCTCGTTTCTTCAGCTCTTTCTGATGTGTTCTATTCTGTTTCAGCCGCCATGGCCGGTCTGGCCGGTCCGCTCCACGGACTTGCCAACCAGGAATGTCTGAAGTGGATTCTCGACCTGATGGACCACTTCGGTGGACGCACGCCTACCAAGGAAGAAATCGAGAAATACGCGTGGGATACATTGAACAGTGGGAAGGTCATCCCCGGTTACGGTCACGCTGTACTCCGTCAGACCGATCCCCGCTATGCTGCCCAGCGTGGCTTCGCACTGAAGCACCTGCCAGATGATCCGATTTTCAAAACTGTCAGCAATGTGTACGAAGTGATCCCCGGGATTCTTGAAAAACAGGGAAAAGCCAAGAACCCGTGGCCCAATGTCGATGCACATTCCGGCGTACTCCAGGTTTATTATGGCGTGAAAGAATACGATTTCTATACAGTCCTGTTCGGTGTCTCCCGTGCAATGGGAATCACTTCTCAGCTTGTCTGGGATCGGGCATTGGGCTACCCCATTGAAAGACCGAAATCCATCACCCGCAAGATGCTGAAGAAACTGGCTGAAGAGGCCAACTGAGCTCATAATCGGGGCCACCATCCGGTGGCCCCTTTCTTAAATTCTCAACGCTGAGTCTCCATTTTCTTCTATCCCTGATTCATTTTTCAACTGGCTGGTTTTCTATCCACACTTTTTCTTCTCACTCCGACATTTCCACTGTTAATAAACGCCTTTCATCCATAACAGACATAACTATTTTATTTTCTCACGATTACAACCATAAAGTGCCCGGTTTTCCGGCTTTACCTTTGTGCGAATTTTTTTGCAGGTTTCATATGCACGACAAAAACTTGACCTCAATAATGTTTATGTGATAACTTATGAAAAAATAAGCCTCGGGAGAGAGTGTACAATGAAAAACATTCTGGTAATTGACCCCAGTATCATGATTCACAAAATCGTTCAGCTGGCATTTCCGGAATCTGATCACAATCTGTTCTTGTCAAGCATTTATCCGCCTGAACTCCAACCCGAGGAACCAGTGTCTCTGATATTGCTCTCTGCTGACCTCCCTGATCACGAAGATGTATTCGCCCTGGGTGGTGAATTGAAAGAAACTTACAAGTGTCCGGTCCTGATGATGATCCCCAAGTTCTTTGAATATGACGATTCTCTCATTGAGCAGAACGGGCTGGACGCCATCATTGAAAAACCTTTTACCTCAGATACTCTCAAAGAAAAATACCGGACGATTGTTACTGATACCCCCGCAATTGACGAACTGGAGAGCTTGTCTCCGGAAGAGTTGCAATCGATCACAGAAGAAGAATTCATGCTGTCAGAAGAGGATCTTCTGGACATCGGAGAAGAAGATCTCGCGGATATTGAAATTCCGGATACACCACCGGAAAGTGAAGAACCGGAAACGGCTGATATCAGTGACATACCGGAACCTGAGCCGGCTTCTATTGAAAAAGAAACCACGAATGCCGCTGCTGAAGCTCCCTTTGAAGACATGGAAATGGACGAAGATCTGGATTCCATAGATTTCGGCGATCTGGAGGATGGAGAAAGCCTGCTGGATGAGCCCGCCGTCATGCCATCTGATAGCTTATCTGAAGAAGAAACAGTCAGTACCACCGAGAATGAACTGTCCGGTCCTTCAGAGGAAGAAGAGCCCGCCTTTTCAGAGATATCAGAAACAGCATTCGCGGAAGAAGAGGAAGAAGAAGCAGCTCCAACAGATGTATCCGAAGATATTCTTATGGGAGCTGAAGATTTTGAAGGAGAGGCCGAAAAGCCATTTCCTGCTTCAGATGAAGAAGAAGATCTTGAAGATCTTTCTTCAGAATCGCCAGAAGTCGAAGAATTACCCGAGGTCGGGCCGCAGACCATTCGGGAAGCCGTGGATTTTGAGGGAGAAACGGAAATCCCTTCACCACTGCCGGAACAGGTGTTGGAAGATGTCGAAGCGGAACCCCTTGATGACCTGACTGCTCAAGAAATGGATGATCAGGTTCCGGAGGAAACTGAAAATGAGCTCAGCACTCCTCAAGAAGAGGATGAATTCACTGGTGAAGATTTACCCGATGTCAATTTCGCTATAGAAGAGGAACCGCAGACTCTCCATGTAGACGAATACGAAGTCGAACGTCCTGTCGTTGAAGAAGAAGAAGAAGTAGTTCCCCTGGACATCAGCCATCCGGATGAAGACGCAGAACTGATTCCCGCCCCTTCTTCTCTCAGCAGAGAGGGACTGGAGTTCGGTTCCAATCTGTCAAATGCAGACATCCAGAAAATTGCCGAGAGGGTGGTTGCCATGCTCAGTGATAAGGCAATCCGTGACATTGCATGGGAGGTTATCCCCGTGGTCGCGGAAGAAGTCGTTCGTGGCCGGATTCGTGAGCTGGAAAATGAAGAGGTTGAATAAAGTCGTCTCATAAGTTATCCTGAATCATGATGACGACTGAAATAAATTATCAAAAGGTTACACAAGTAAATTTCAGCAAACGATTTGGTGCTTCCATTTCGTACACGTTTTACATTCTTCTTGCTTTCTTCGCACTGATTCACACCGGCTGTGCCCCGAAAAAAGTCTCTGCCGGCATTCCAGCTTCCGCAAACCCGGCCCCGGTACCTGTTCAAACGCCGGCACAAAAGAGCATCCAGGAAATTTCCGCCATTTACAAGAATGGCAAGATGTATGCCGACATCGGATATATCAATGATGCCAGACAGAAGTTTGACACGGCAGTAGAAAAAATCTTCAACCAGGATCCGAATATTCGCGGAGACAAAGAGTTTGAAGCATTTTCAGAAACCCTGATTCACAATATCCATTCCATCGAAATGCAATGGATTCAGAAGGGCGATTCCTATTCAGAATCCAGTCAGAGCGAACAGGCCAACGCTATTTTGTCGGAGAAATTTACCTTTCTTTCTCAAAAAGAAGCGGACAGTGAACGTAAACTGGTGGAAAACACCCCGACAGAATATGGAATCCCGGTTGTGTTGAATAACCAGGTTCTGTCCTACATCAAAGCCTTTTCCTCCCGATTGAAACCGGTTATTGAAGCCAGTTTGAATCGGGGAGCAAGATATGAAAAACTTTTCAAACAAATTTTCAGGGAAGAGGGTGTTCCGGAAGATCTGTTCTATCTTCCCATTGTGGAGAGTGGATACCGAACCCGCGCTCTTTCCCATGCAAAAGCAAAAGGTATCTGGCAATTTATGCCCGGCACCGCCAGGCTGGAAGGTCTCACTGTAAACTGGTGGGTGGATGAGCGGTGCGACCCGGAAAAATCCACTCGTGCCGCCGCGCGGCACCTCAAACGCCTCCATGATTACTACGGAGACTGGTACCTTGCGTTGGCAGCATACAATGCAGGTCAGGGAAAAGTAGACCGCTCCATCCGCAAAGCAAAAAGCCGCGATTTCTGGAAAATTGCCCGACATCGCTGGATATTCCGGAGAGAAACCCGAAATTATGTGCCCGGCTTCCTGGCCGCAATGGTTATCGGGAAGAATCCTGAGAAATATGAACTCAACGACCTTGAGCAAGATGATTCAATCTCCTATGACACGGTGACCGTGGACTCCTGCACCGACCTTCGGATCATCGCTAAACTTTCCGGTACGACGGTAAACCGCATTCAAGAATTGAATCCGGAGTTAAGGCGTCTCACAACGCCCATTACTGACAAACCATTTTCCGTGCATATCCCTGCAGGGCAGAAAGACGATTTTCGCGCCAGCTTCGACCAGCTGCCGAAGGATAAACGGGTCACTCTCCGCTACCACCGTATCCGGACAGGCCAGACCCTCAGCCAGATTGCAAGGGAGTATCAGACTTCCGTGTCTGCCATCCGAAAAGCCAACAACATCCGCAATGTTCGGAGAATTCGTGCCGGTAATACACTGGTTATCCCCATCGGTCAGGGCCATGACTACTACTACCGTGCCGCCCGTGATTTTACGGTTAGTAAATCAAGATTTCCTAAGGGTAAACGGATTGTACACCGGGTACATCGGGGGGACACCCTTTTCGGGATTGCTTTACGCTACCGCACAGACGTCAAGAGCGTTCAAAAGTGGAACAACCTTGATGATAATCTGCTCCATCCGGGGCAGAAACTGACAGTGTATTACAGCCGCTCTGTAGCACCCAAACCGACATCCGCAGCAAGCTCGGCCCCAAAGCCCGTCCCATCCGGATTTCATCGGGTGCAGCGGGGAGAATCCCTCTACTCACTATCAAAGAAATACGGGGTGTCCATCGATAACCTTAAGAAATGGAACCAGATGCGTTCCTCCCTCATCCATCCCGGTGATCTTCTCCGGGTGGAAAATATCTGAGAGAACCCCATATGGTGGTCAAACTCTGGTCAGCAGATCTGGCAGGTATCCAGGCCCAGCCAGTGACCGTTGAGGTTGACATTTCAAATGGACTCAGTTCCTTCAACATTGTCGGTATGCCGGACACAGCAATCAAGGAGAGCCGGGATCGCATCCGTGCAGCCATCAAGAATTCCGGGTTTGAATTCCCCGGTCGACGGGTTACTGTCAATCTGGCCCCGGCCGACCTGAAAAAAGAAAGTTCTCGAATAGATATTCCAATAGCCCTGGGAATCGTGGTCAGCTCATCCAGGAAGGTAATTCCGAAAACGGCTTTGAAAGACAAAATGTTCGTGGGAGAACTTTCACTGGATGGTTCCGTGCGACCGGTGACGGGTATCCTCAGCATCAGCATTTCCGCCGCATCTAAAGGATTGACTCTATTTGTGCCGGAACCCAATTATTGCGAGGCCCGTGCGGTGAAGGAAGGATCGGTGGTCGCTTATCGATCACTGAATCACCTCATCACCATTTTAAATGGAATTGAGGACATCAGTGAACCGGAATGCCCCCAACCGCCTTCGCAGGATACATTCCCAGTCACGCTGGAGGAAATCAAGGGCCAGGCACATGCCAAAAGGGCACTGATCCTCTCGGCAGCAGGTAACCACAATCTGTTGATGTACGGACCCCCCGGCGCCGGGAAGAGTATGATGGCCAAAGCGCTGCCGTCCATCCTGCCATCAATGTCCAATCAGGAAGAAATTGAAACCACCATGATCCACTCTGCCGGTGGCATCCTGAAAGACAAAAGCATTGTCCGGGTCAGGCCCTACCGCGCACCCCATCACACAATTTCGCACATCGGCCTCATCGGCGGAGGAACCAGACTCAACCCCGGTGAGGTGTCATATGCCCACAACGGGGTCTTATTCCTGGATGAATTTCCGGAATTTCCCAGACGAACGCTGGAAGTGCTTCGCCAGCCAATGGAAGATGGGCATGTCAGAATTTCCCGGGCCTCCGGCACAGTTGAATTCCCCTCTCGCTTCATGCTTGTCGCGGCGATGAATCCATGCCCCTGCGGATACTTCGGATCAAGGGTACGGGAGTGTCATTGCACCCCCACCCGCATCTCGACTTACCGTTCCCGGATTTCCGGTCCCATCCTGGATCGGATTGACCTTCTCATTAATGTACCGCAGATCCCACTGGAGCAGATGGTTGCCGGCAACACCGGTCTCACATCACGGGATGTCCGGGAGCTGGTGGAAAAGGCCCGTCAGATACAGCAGCGCCGCAACCACGGTGCCAATGCATGGATCAGCGAAACCCAATTGAAGACAGTCTGTCGGATGGAACCGGACGCAGAAACCCTGCTCCTGACCGCGTCCCGGAAAATGAGTCTCTCTTCCCGGAGTTTCAACCGGGTACTGAAAGTTGCACGTACCATTGCTGATCTCGAGCAGCTGGAAAAAATTGAAGCTCCCCACATCGCGGAAGCACTTCAATACAAGATCAGCGATTTTTTTGAATCCGGAATTACCTATGACTGATATTCA
>CAZRHT010000053.1:0-4327 GCA_964599895.1 uncultured Holophagae bacterium | reverse complement strand
ACCGCCCCGATTTCTGTTTTTCAGGACCGCAGTGTGGTGGGGATGTACAAGGAAATCGCCAACCATCTTCTGAAAACGCTGAAGAAGATTGGCATCCCCTGCCATTTTGCCGGGGCCGTCAGCCCTGAAGAACGAAAGCACGGTATAAAACAGGGAATTCCCTGTTTTATGCTTCCCTCGGACTATGAGATATTGGCCCGCGACAAGAAACTGGTCGGAAGCGCCCAACACAGAGAACCCATCCGGATGCTGCAGCATGGCTCCATCGCCTGGAACTTTGATTATGAAGAAACCGCGACCTGCCTTCGCACAACCTCCGAAAACCTCCAGGAACGTGTCGCTTCCATGAACCACTTTGTGCCGACACTGTCAATTGAAGCCGTCCAGGAAGCTCTTCTGCAAACCTTGAAAACGGCCAAATTTCGAATCGTACGAGCGGATTCTGCACTTTCTTCCATCAATCGGGAAAAAGTAATTGAACTGATGGAAGAGTTCCCCTTACAATAGGAAGGCAACGAAACGAAAATTCTTTGAGACTGAAGGAGAATTGATGGTTAAGACTGCACTCATTTCTGTCAGTGACAAGGCGTGTGTAACGGCCTTCGCAATTGGACTGAGCGAGCTGGGCTTTGAGATCCTTTCTACCGGCGGTACCGGGAACGTTCTCAAGAAAGCGGGCGTCCCGATAACACCGGTCAGTAGTCGAACAGAATTCCCGGAAATCCTTGACGGGCGCGTCAAAACACTTCACCCAGCCATTCACGGCGGCCTGCTGGCAGATACCGACAACCCGGATCACCTGGAGCAGATCCGGAAACTCGGGATTACTCCGATTTCCATCGTGTGCGTCAATCTCTACCCTTTTCGGGAAACTGTGAAATCAGGTGCCGAAGAGAATAATATTATTGAGAATATTGACATCGGTGGGCCAACACTGATTCGTTCCTCAGCCAAGAACTTTCGAAGTGTCACAGTGGTCATTGACCCGGGTGATTACGAAGAAGTTTTGCGCCAGTTAAGAGAAGCAGGAGAAACAACCCTTGAACTTCGAAAGGAACTGGCAAGAAAAGCATTTGCCCACACAGCCAGCTACGATATTGCCATTTCCGGTTATTTCAACCGTAGCATGGATATTCTACATCCGGAAAAGCTCCTGCTGGAATTCAACCACAACCAGGCCCTCCGCTACGGGGAAAATCCCCACCAGAAAGCCGCCTTTTACTCGGAACCGGACCCGGAACCGGCCTCACTGCCCAATCTTGAACAACACCAGGGCAAGGCCCTGTCCTACAACAACATCATGGATACGGACGCGGCAGTTGCCATGGTCCGTGAATTTGAACTGCCAGCCGCAGTTATTGTCAAACATGCCAACCCATGCGGGATCGGACGGGATAAAACCTCACTGATGCGCGCATTCAAGCGGGCACATTCCACCGACGCTCAATCCGCGTTCGGCGGCATAATCGCGCTGAATCGGACAGTGGATGGCGAATTGGCTGAGCACATGGCCAAAAATTTCGTGGAAGTCATCGTAGCGCCCGGTTTCACCGAAGACGCCCTTGCCGTTTTCAGAAAGAAGAAAAATCTCCGCATCCTCTCCTTGCCCCTCGACGCGCCACCGACTCCATTTTCGCAGATGAAACGAGTTCGAGACGGCATACTGATACAGGAATCCGACACCATTACAGAAAATCCCGCCGAGTGGAAAATTGCCACTGCCTGCAAACCGGACGCGGAAACGATGCGCGCTCTCGAATTTGCATGGACAGTAGTAAAACACGTTAAGTCAAACGCAATCGTATTCTGTCAGCCGGATGAAACCGTGGCTATCGGTGCCGGTCAGATGAGCCGCGTGGACAGTGTGAAGATTGCTGTGGAAAAGGCAGTGAAAGAACTGCGGGGCAGTGTTCTGGCTTCCGATGCTTTCTTTCCCTTCCGTGATTCAGTCGATGCCGCAGCGGGCTACGGCGTTAAAGCCATTGTCCAGCCGGGTGGCTCTATCCGGGACAAAGAAGTAATTGAAGCTGCCAATGAACACGGAATTCCCATGCTGTTTACCGGAATCCGTCATTTTCGCCATTAAGTTAGAATGGACACAATATAAAGGGAGAATCTCATGATGCATATTTTGCCGTCAGAAACAGGCTGGATCGAAATGATCTGCGGATGCATGTTCAGTGGAAAGACAGAAGAACTGATCAAACGACTGAGGCGCGCCGAGATTGCCAGGTTGAGACTGGCTGTCTTCAAACCGGAAATTGACAAACGATACGACAAAAAGAAAATCGCTTCCCACAGCAGCCTGAAATTTGATGCCACCATTGTAAACAGTTCCAGTGAAATTCTGGCCGCCGTGGATGGTGAAGAAGTGGTGGGAATTGATGAAGTCCAGTTCTTCGATGATGGAATCATAGATGTGGCAAGGGAACTGGCCATGCGCGGGAAACGGGTAATCTGCGCGGGACTGGATCAGGATTATCTGGGAAAGCCATTTGAACATACGATGCGTATGATGGCGGAGGCCGAATACGTGAGCAAACTGCTGGCCATCTGCGTAAAATGTGGAAACCCCGCCATCCGGAACCAGCGCAAAATCCATGACGGTCAGCGAATCGTCGTGGGAGCGGCAGACATCTACGAAGCAAGGTGCCGCAAATGCTTTGACCCGGAATTAAAGGAAGAACAATAGCGGAGGGAGGAAAGGAACATGGCATTAAATCCATCCATTTTCAGAATGTATGACATCCGGGGCGTTGTTGACACAGACCTCACAGCAGATACGGTCACGGCCATCGGCTACGGATTCGGAGAATTTCTTCAATCCAGAATTTCCAAAAAATCCCTGACTGTTGCAATAGCCGGTGATGCCCGGGAATCCACGCCCGTTTTCATCCAGTATTTGACCGACGCCCTGAACTCTCTTGGCATTTCTGTGCTGAACGGAGGTCTCATTCCCACTCCGGTGCTCTACTTCTCTGGATTTGACAGAAAGGTGGACGGGGCCATTATGGTCACGGCCAGCCACAACCCACCTGAATTTAATGGTTTCAAAATGCTGATTGGCACTGACGCCCTTTCCGGTGAAGAAATTCAGGAAGTGTACCAGCTGGCAAAACAATGGCCAAAAGAAGCACCTGACACCGGAACACCGGGCACTTCCAGTGAAGTGAACATGCTCGCTCCCTTTGTTGACTATTTCCACAGACAGTTTCCGCCAGGTTCCGCCTCCGGAATTAAAGTAGTGGTGGATGCCGGAAACGGAATTGCCGGCCCGGTCGGCCCCGGTGTGTTCCGGGAAATGGGATGTGAGGTGGTTGAGCTGTTCTGCGAGGTAGACGGACACTTCCCCAACCACCATCCGGATCCCACGGTGGAAGCCAATATGGTAGACATCCGGAAAAAAGTTCTAACAGAAAAGGCTGACCTCGGTATTGCCTTTGACGGCGACGGGGACCGTCTCGGTGTTGTGGACGACAAAGGCCGCATCATCTGGGGAGACCAGCTTCTGACTTTGTTCGCGTTGGATATCCTGAAAGAAAAGGGAAGCGGAACCTTTATCGGGGAAGTGAAATGCAGCCAGATCATGTACGACCTGATCGAAAAGGCCGGTGGAAACGCCATCATGTGGACCACCGGGCATTCCATCATCAAGAAGAAAATGAAAGAAGTTCACGCCCTTCTCGCGGGAGAAATGAGCGGCCACATCTTCTTTGCCGACCGCTATTTCGGCTTTGACGATGCCATTTATGCCGGGTGCAGGATGCTGGAAATGTTGAAAAAGGACGGCAGAAAACTTTCTGAGATCTTCGACACCCTGCCAAAAATGATTGCCACTCCGGAAATGAAAGTGGATTGTCCGGATGAGAAAAAATTCCAGGTCATTTCAGCTATGCAGAAAGCAGTTTCAACGGGAAGCGCAAATCTTCCCGGCTTGAAGAAGGTTATTACCATTGACGGGCTCAGAATGATTTTTGAAGATGGATGGTCCCTGGTACGGGCCTCCAACACCCAGCCAGTGCTGGTGCTGCGCATGGAAGCATCCGATGAAACGGCACTTTCCCGGATTCGCGCCCTGACAGAGACATTTCTTCATCACTATTTGAATAATTGAAGTATGAACGGGGTACATTTCTTGTTAAGCAGTTTCGCTGAAACAAGAACAAACTGCCAGCCGTACTATCGACTGTCAGATTCTTAAAAGGGAGGTCTCATGGAGGGCATCAATCGTTTATTTAAGGTTTTATTTTCACCGGCAGAAGTGTTTGAAGGGGTAAAAAAAGCCCCGAAAGTGCTTATTCCAATTATTTTTCTTACATTAATTGTT
>CAZRHT010000052.1:0-19804 GCA_964599895.1 uncultured Holophagae bacterium | reverse complement strand
CGCGTAGAGGAGGGTGTCAGCGACACCCGGTTCATCTTCAATGATCAGTATTTTTCTCGTCATTCGCGCCCTCCAGATGAGCAGGAGTAGAAGTTGAGACAGGGGTGGGAATGCATAAAATCAGGGAGTCGAAATTTCTCCGTTTTTTATTGTCACTCATCACCCATCACTCATCACTTCCCTTTTTACTCCTCCGGGCCTCTGTAGACAATTCGTCCATCTTCCAATTCAAAACGACCGCCCGGGGGACATTCAGGCAATTCCATACCGGCCGCCTTGAGCGCCTCCATGGTTACCGGTTCACCGGGGTGCATGGAACGGTACTGGTTTACAAAGGAGTTGAGAATGGACAGGTTGGCTTTCACAGCCACCCGCTCAGTGCGCTGTTTCGCACCCATGAGATTTTTTCCTTTGTCTCCACTGAAATCCTTAAATCCGTTCATAGCCAGCCAGCCAATGATGGCCAGGCCAGCGACCAGTGACAATAATCCAAAAAATCCTTTCATTTAAGACCTCCCATGCCGTTTCACTATGACATAAATATCCTCACGAAGCTGGAACTGACGCCAGTACCGCTTGGGAACTACCTGGGCCAGCTGATTCATCAGTTCCGGGATCGCCCTTTTTCGGTTGTTGGCCATCCCCTGGTGAGCCCCGGTGGGAATTGCCCGTATCAGTGCCGAGGAAGAAAGCAGTTCTTCGAGAATCAATCCGGATTCCGAACTGATTTGGACCGCTTCGTTCAGCTGATATATAGCATTTTCCACGTTTCCCTCTAAATTATACAGAACGATACCCATGGTTCTATGGAAGGCGGATTTGAGAGATGGATCTCTCACTTTTTTCAGGATGGGCAAGGCTTCATCGAGTAATTCACGGGACCTTTCCCATTTTTTCCCTTTCACCAGAAAAGACACGCGAAGCAACCTTGCTGACAACTGGTCGTCCACGCCGCCAACAGTTCGGTATCCTTCTTCGGTAGATTTGGCCAGATGGTAGCCCTGTTGCAATTGCCCCTTAAACAGCATAATTCTCGCGTTCTGCAGATCAATGTGAACCTGTTCCCGCTTGAATTCGGATTCCGATGCCAGGATCTCCGCCACCATAAGGGTATTTTCTGCTTCAATAAGTTCTCCCATTTCGATGAGAAACGCGGATTTTTCGGTGTGAAAGAAAATCTTTCCCCAGCTGTCCCTGATCAGATCCAGATATTTAATCCCTCTTTCCAGGGATTGCCACGCTTCCCCATATCGCCCTTGTTTACGCCAACTGCGGGACATATAGCCAAACGAAAGTACGAGTTGGAAGTAGTTTCCCACTTTGTTCTGAATCTGAACTGCAGTTTCAAATGCTTTCCGGGCCCCTTCCCAATTCCCTTCTTTCATCGCCACTTTACCCAGATTATTATGCATGGCCGAAAGCCCCGGCAGGAAAGCAGCTTTGCTGTATGTCCGGTTCACGATGTCAAGATGCTCTCTTGCGGCGTCCAGATTCCCCCTCACAATCATGGTGGTCGCCATCAACTGGTTCAAATTCCCCAGCATGACATCATCCGCCCCTTCCTCATGGATAAATCCGGAGGCCAGATTGAGGTAAAGTTCAGCCCCATCCATGTCCCCTTCCTTCACAAATAATTGACCAAGTGAGAGATAAAGACGGCCCAGGAAGGGACCGGCTTCCAGAGCTTCCCGGTTTTCCAGGTAAAAATCCAACAACCATTCCCTTGCTGCCTTGACCTTGCCTTGTCGATTGAACCAGTCTACCCGAAAATAGTTGTATCGGACTTCGTGCTCAAACGTTGACACAAATTTGTCCAGGTAGGTGGAAATATATGTTTCCGCTTTTCGGGTATCCCCGGCATAGAGACAAGTCCGGATGGCTTCTTCCAGGTATTGACGCTTGTTTTCCATGCTATCTGTCAGCTGGTAGAGAGTTTCGGCAATTTCCAGCACTTTTTCATTCCGAAACAGGTTTCGGTAGGACCGGTAGGCGCGATCGTAGAACTCCAATGCCTTATCCCGTTTGTTGGCCAGAACATAGAAACGGGCGGTATCTTCAAATCTGAACTCCTGAAGTTCACTGTTGGTTTCCGCCAGTTTCAGGTGTATCGCCGGCAAATTCTCCGGATCCATGAATCGAAGGACCGTTTGACGCAATCTCCCGTGGGACACCATGTAGCGGTTGTTGAATTCGTTGAGCATCCGGTTTTCCACCAGTCCGGCTACAACGGATTCAATCTCGGGAAGGTGGCTGTACAGCTTTCTCAAGAACCGGAACGAGGTGGGCTCCTGAATCAACGCAAGTGACGTCATCACATCCCTTTCTTCAGGGGAAAGGGACAATACCCGGAATTGCAGTACGTTTTCCAGAAGAGATATCAAGGCAAGGTTTTCAGACGGCTCGGTTGCGGCTTTCCAGACACCATTGACAACCCTGAGATCACCAATTGAAATCATGGATTTCAGCAATTCGGATATCAGCAGGGGATTTCCACCGCTTTGTTCAAAGATAAAGTCTTCGAATGCCGTGGTCAGAACGCCGTTGGGAAACGTAGTCCGAAGCAATTCCACCACATCCTGTCTGGATAGTGCCCGGAGAAAAACCGTTTCCACGTGCTCCGCTTCTTCCAACTCCTCAATGAATTTCTCCACATAGCGGGGCAGATCCACGTCGGAACTAACAGAAATAAACCAAAGCACTCGACTTGTTTTCTGAACAAAGGGTTTCAGGAATTGAAGGGACATTTCGTCCATTAGATGAATGTCGTGAACGTAGAAAACCGGTTCTCGCACTGGATCATCCTCTATCAGGTCTTCAAAGAGATTTACCAGTTGATAGAAATACCCGGACACTACGGTTTCATCCATACCCTGCTCTACCGGGAGTTTCGTGATGTCCGCTGTCTTGTCATACACGAGCGCCTGGAACATCCGGGCAAAATCTTCTCCGTAGCGCTCGCCCACTGATTCATCATAGGTTGGCATAAGTTGGCTGAATAGCTGCCGTGCAACTCCGAAATTATCCCCGGTCGTTGTACACCATGCCTCTCTCACCTTGTATCCGGTCAATTGAGCATAGATTCTGACTTCCTGCATCAGGCGGGTTTTCCCAATTCCAGATTCACCTCTGATCAGTACGAAGGAGGTCTGAAAGGTCTGGATATTGGAAGACACAAAGAGCACTTTCAAGTAGTTGAGTTCATTGTTCCGACCAACGAATCTGGGCTCAAAAAACATGCGTGCGGCATCTTCCTTGGGGACCAGTTCATCGTCCCGTCTATATAGGGTACGAATGTCCTCCAGTATGTGGTACGCATTTCGATATCGATCATCCGGGTTCCGTTTTACCAGCCGCGATACAACTGACAATAGAGACTGCTCCTGAATTGACTCCAGTTGCTGTTCGTCCAGTTTTTCAAAATCAACATATTTGGAATTCTGCTTAACATGATTTCGAGCCAATAGAATCTTAAGATAAACGACACCCAGAGAATAAAGGTCCAGCCTGTGATCACGGGGAGCCTTGGAAAACAATTCCGGTGCCATGTACTGTAAAGTTCCCCGCACAGAAGACGTCTTGATTTGTGATTTGGGCATAAACAATCCGAAATCCAGCAGTTTTATTACGAACTTCCCATTCTGCTCAATGATTCCGAAGTTCTCGGGTTTGATATCAAAGTGGATGATGTCGTGGGAATGGATAAAATTCAACGCTCTCAATATCTGAACCATGGCATCCACCATCCGTCTCTCCGTCGCTTCCATCAGAAAGGACATGAGGTTGGTTCGCCTGCAATATTCCATCGTGTAGTAAACAGACTGTGAATCCGGTTGAAAGCCGATATCGTATACCCGGACCAGATTCTGGTGTTTCAGGGAATGCAGGAGAAGAAATTCATCCTGCAGACGGATGATATTCTTTCGATTCAATTTGATGGATTTAATAACTTTCAGCGCAATGTTTTGTCCGGTGTATTGGTCTTCCACCAGGTAAACTGTTGAAAATCCGCCGGTTCCGAGAACTCTTATTTCCCGGTACCGATGACGATCAAAGGCCATTTTTCAGCCGGTTTGCCCCTATTTCAATCTTGGGGTCTTCTATCTGTCCACGCCGGCACATGGACAAAACCTCGTTGATCTCAAAGAATTCAATGACATTTAATCTCTCATTTACACTGCCGTCACCGGTAGCGTCCACACTATCCGCGTTACTGACATCCACGGCAAAAAGATGAATTTTTTCGGTGGATTGTCCATGGGAAGGGAAAAAACTGCCTCCCAGTGAAACCAAATCATCGGGATTTACAAGAAAACCCGCTTCTTCCGCCAGTTCCAGAGCCGCACGCTTGCGCAAACCTGTTTCACCACTATCACCATGTTCCAGAGATCCTGCCACAGATTCATAAATCCATGTGTAGGCCTTTTCCGGAACGGGAAGTTCCTTTTGTGAACGGAAATACACAGCAGGGCGAAATGCCCGTAAGATTCCAATTTCCAGATGCTCGTTTGTTTTGCGGTAGGGAAGAATGGCTACACAATCCAGACCCTTTCGATCAAAAAATTCATTTCGATAGGGATGAGAAAGGGAGCCGTCATCATACTCATTCTGCAACAGATAAGCGTGATGGGTAAAAAAACCATCTTCCCATATTCGGCAGGTGTGATGATCCAATATATGGACTTTCACTATTTTCAAGGGACACCCCTTTTGTTTGCGGTTCGTGTAAGTCGTCTCCAAAATAATTGACGATGAATGATCACAGCTATTGTACCACCAGTTGCATCTGCGGCAAAATCCAGAATGTCACACGTTCTGCCCGGTACAAAATACTGATGAATCTCGTCCGAACATCCATAGAGGGCTACAAATAGAATGATGACCCATCCAGGGGCTTCCGGGAACGCCTTTCGAGCCAGGATTCCCAGCACAAAATACGCAGCGGCATGCTCTATCAGATCCTGCCAGGAGAAATATTGGGGTAGAGGAAGACTGGATTGTGCGGAGAGAAAGAATAGAAAGCCGCAGTATGCGACCGTCAGTACTGCGAAGTTTCGTTCAAAAATATGGGTTTCTCGGGAACTCATACATAATCCAACCCAACACAAATGCGCTCCCGACCAGGATTGCGAACCACTTCAGGAAATGCCGAACCCGATCGCGTTTCGTGTCCTGATAAAGAACTGCAAAAAAGACGGAAATGCAGGAAGCAAATATCAATAGATTCATTACATGACTTTTCATTTCACCTCCAGAAACAAAACCGGCCGCGACAGGGAACCCTGTTGCGGCCGGTTGTTGGCTTTACTCTGCCTTCTGGTCATTCTCAGCCGGCTTGGTTTCCGTCTTTGTGACCTTCTTTTTTGCTGGCTTTTCAGGTTTCGCCTTGCTTTCTGCTGCCTTGGCCTCAGTCGCCGTCTTCTTAGCCTTCGGCTTGACTTCAGCTGGCTTGGCTTCTGCTTCAACCTCTTCAGATGCTTCAACCTTCACCGGTTTTGATTCAGCCTTCTTTGCTGTCTTTGCCTGCTTGACAGGCTTTTCTGCTTTCGCTTCCGCTTTCTGCTGCTTTTCGGCTTCCTCTTCTACATTAGCAGATGAGCCCAGAATCAATGAGATACGCGCCATTTCCGCCGCATCACCTGCCCGGTTTCCCAAAAGGTGAATCCGGGTATAACCACCGGGGCGATCCGCAAATACCTCTTTATACTCATCAAAGAGTTTTTTTACTGCCAGCTTGCTCTGGAGCTTTCTGAACACCAGGCGGCGGGCGTGGGCTTCATCTTCTTTTTTCACCTTTGAGATGATTCGTTCGGCGTACGCACGAAGCTGCTTGGCCCTTGCCTTTGTTGTCACAATTGCGCCGTGCTCCAGGAGCGAAATCGTCAAGCCCTTCAGTAGCGCCTTACGCTGGTTGGTCGTGAGCCCCAGCTTGCTATATTTCTTTCTGTGTCTCATTTCGATTCCCCTTCTGTCTTAGTTGCCCAGGATTGACTTAACGTCCATCCCGAACGTCAGGCCCATTTCCTCGAGAACCTTCTTCAGCTCAGTCAACGTAATCTTTCCAAAGTTCTTGATCTTCAGCACTTCCGGTTCCGTTTTGTCTACAAGGTCACCGATTGTACGAATTTCTGCGTTCCGCAGACAATTGTGAGCACGAACTGTCAATTCAAGCTCTTCGATTGTAGTATTCAGTTTTTCGGCAAGGGTGCTGTTTTCTACTTGCACTTCCGCATGCTTCAATTCCACTTCATCTTCATGAAAATTGATGAACAGCGTCAATTGATCCTTGATCAATTTTGCTGCATATGCGAGGGAGTCCTCAGGAGAAATCGCCCCATTGGTCCACACTTCAAGTACGAGCTTGTCGTAGTCGGTTCGCATACCCACACGGGCAGGGAGGATCTCATAATTGACCTTTCGTACCGGAGAATGAGAGGAGTCCATGATGATGTACTCTACTCCGACCTCGTCCTGGTTCAATTCCGCCGGCACATAGCCCCGGTTCTTCTTCACCAGGATTTCCATTTCCAGTGTTGCATTCTTGTCCAGTGTTGCGATGAGTATATCGTTGTCCAGTATCTCAATATTTGCATCGGTGATAATATCGCCGGATGTCACAACCTTCTCACCCTTGACAGAGAGATGCATTGTCCGGGGCTCATAACCAGCCATCCGAATCGGTATCTGTTTCAGGTTTAAGAGAATGTCTGTAACATCTTCTGACACCCCGGGGATGGTCATGAATTCATGAGGAACGCCGGTAATTTTGACCGCGGTGATGGCTGCACCTTCAACAGAAGAAAGCAGTGCACGCCGCAGAGCATGGCCAATTGTGGTCCCGAACCCGCGTTCAAAGGGCTGAGCTTCAAATTTCCCGTAGAAATCCGATTCACCCTCTTTCACGGGAACAACCCGTTTTGGCATTTGAAAGCCTTTCAAAAATTCCATCAGTCACCTCAACTTATTTCGAGTAAAGTTCGATAATCAGCTGTTCCTGAATATCCATGGCAATGTCACTGCGTTTCGGCATTGCTTTTACCACACCCTTGAATTCCTCGGGATTCAGTTCCAACCATTCCGGTAATCCACGGCCCTTTGCCGTTTTCACTGATTCTTCAATGAAAGGGTTCTTGCGGCTTTTTTCCCGAACCTGAATTTCCTGACCTTCCTTTACCTGAAAAGAAGCAATATCTACCTTACGGTTATCCACAATAATGTGCCCGTGGTTTACCAGTTGGCGGGCCTGACGCCTGGAAGACGCAAAGCCAAGACGGTAAACAACGTTATCAAGCCGTCGTTCCAACATTCCCAGCAGAATTTCGCCCGTAACACCTTTCTTCCGGGAGGCAATTTCATAGTATTTCCGAAACTGCCGTTCCAATACCCCGTAGATTCTTTTAACCTTTTCCTTTTCCCGAAGCTGGGCTGCATAGCCAATAGGCGGACGAGACCGCTGTCCATGCTGGCCAGGGGGGAACGGCCGACGCTCCATCGCGCATTTATCCTTGAAGCAGCGCTCCCCCTTCAGGTACAGCTTCATGCCTTCTCTTCTACACAGCCTGCAAGCTGCATTTGTATATCTTGCCACGTTAATTCCTCCTCAACATCTGTCAGACTCTTCTGCGTTTCGGTGGCCGACACCCATTGTGTGGGATCGGTGTCACGTCTTTAATTGACTTGACTGACAGACCGACAGCCTGCAGCGCCCGAATTGCGGACTCACGTCCGACACCCGGGCCTTTTACTCTAACATCAATACTCGACATACCGTAGTCAAGCGCCTCAGTGGCAGCTTCCGTTGCCGTAATCTGGGCCGCGTACGGTGTGTTTTTCCTTGAACCCTTAAATTTGTTCCGGCCGGTTGAAGACCAGCACAGCACATTGCCCTTCGGGTCACTAATGGTCACCAGCGTGTTGTTAAATGTGCACTGGATACTGGCCAGGCCGTGAGGCACCTGGATTTTAATCTTGCGCTTTGTCGATTTAGTTGCTTTTCTTTTTGCCATTTTTCAGTCCCCTACTTTTTTCTCTTCTTGCCTACGGCAACCGAACGCTTACCGCGAACTGTCCGAGCATTCGTATGTGTGCGTTGCCCACGGCAGGGGAGTCTACGTTTGTGGCGGATACCTCGATAGCAGTTAATTTCCATCAAGCGCTTCACATTCATTTGAACCTGCTTCCGCAAGTCCCCTTCCACGACATACTTGTCCTGAATAATCTTTGAAATAGCAGAAACCTCGTCCATTGTCAGATCCTTCATCCGCTGGCTCTTGTCCACACCAGCTTCATCCAGAATCATGTTGGAATGGGTTCGACCGATTCCAAAAATATAGGTCAATGCAATCTCGGCCCGCTTATTGTCCGGCAGGTCTATACCAGCGATTCTAACCAATTGGAACCTCCATTATCCCTGTCTCTGCTTGTGCTTGCCATTCTTGCAAATCACACGGACAACACCTTTTCTCCGAATGATCTTGCAGTCTCTGCAAATCTTTTTAACAGACGGTCTTACTTTCATGGTTCACCCCACTTACTTAAAACGATAAACAATGCGCCCGCGTGTAAGATCGTAAGGTGAAATTTCCACCATGACCTTATCCCCGGGCAGGATTCTGATAAAATACTTCCTCATCTTTCCTGAAATGTGCGCCAGCAGCTGGTAATTATTTTCCTCAAGTTCCACACGAAACATCGCGTTGGGCAGTCGTTCGATAACAACCGCTCTTACTTCAAGTTTGTCACTATCCTTCGTCATTCATCTCACCCACTGCTTCCACAATCTGGACAATTTCCGAAAATACGGTTTCAACATCCCGATTTCCATTCACATTGTGGAGCACATCCTTTTGCCGGTAATAGCCGATCAGGGGTTCTGTTTTTTCCATATAAACCTGAAAGCGGCTCTTTACCACATCTTCCCTGTCATCTTCCCGCTGCACAAGGGCTGTGCCACACTTGTCGCACACACCCTGCGACTTGGGAGGTTGATATTCCAGATGATACATGACTGCGCACGACGGACAAGTCCTTCGCAACACCAGTCTTTTTACCAGCACATCATCCGGCACATCAATCTGAATTGCGCAATTAACCGAATCCCACTTGTCAAAGGCCTCGGCCTGGACCAACGTACGGGGGAAACCGTCCAACAGAAACCCTCTTGCGCAGTCGGGGTTATCAAGCCGGTTTTCTACGATTCCCAGTATAACTTCATCGGGGACCAGATCGCCACGATCCATGACGGCTTTCGCCTTCAAACCCTGTTCGGTCCCCTTTTTGACAGCATTACGCAGTATATCACCGGTTGAAACATGGGGCAAGCCAAATTTCGCACTTAACTTTTTTGCCTGAGTACCTTTTCCGGTACCCGGTGCCCCAAGAAAAACAACCTTAGCGCGATTCATCTGCGTCCCCTCACTCTTCCTTTCTTCATGATGCCGTCATAGTGACGCATCAAGAGGTGAGATTCGACCTGGCTGACAAACTCCATTGCCACACCCACTACGATGAGCAGTGAGGTGCCGCCGAAGTAAAACTGCAGACCCATACCATTTGTAATGAACTCCGGTATGATTTTTTCCAGGTATTTACCGATAAACGGAGTGGCTTCCAGATGGATTCCACTCATCAATATCATAGGAATGATGGAAACGACACAAAGGTAAATTCCACCCCAGAATGTTAACCGGGTTAAGATCACATCCAGATATTCCGCAGTGGCCTTCCCAGGCCGGACGCCGGGAACAAATGCTCCGTATTTTTTCAGGTTGTCCGCCGTATCCACCGGGTTGAAAATAATTGATGTATAGAAAAATGTAAAAAACACAATTGCAACGATGTAAATCAATATATACATCGGCATTCCATACCCGAAATAGGACAGAATCTTGTTCACCTTGGCAGATTGAAACATCTGAGCTAACGTCTGAGGGAACATGACAAGTGCCTGGGCAAAGATGATGGGGATAACCCCGGAAACGTTTACCTTCAACGGCAGATAACTGCTCTGGCCCGCACCGCCCTGCATGCCCTGAACCCGACGCGCGTAGTGGGTCGGGACCCGGCGCTGACCGCTTTCAAAAAACACAACTGCCGCAGTTACGGCAAGCATCAGAGCCAGAAGCGCAATTAATACCAGTAGCGACATATCTCCGTTATTCAAATCAATGATCAGGGACACAATCGCTTTCGGTAACCCGACAATAATGCCCCAGAAAATGATCAGAGAAATTCCGTTCCCTATACCCCGCTCTGTAATCTGTTCACCAATCCACATAATTACCACAGTACCGGTAACCATTGTCAGAATGGTCAGTGCCTGAAATCCGAAACCGGGATTGGTTACAATATGGGCTCCGGACGGGCTCTGAAGGGACTCCAGCAGTTTACCAATACCAAACGCCTGGAGAAATGCGAACACAAGCGTCAGATAACGGGTGTACTGGGTGATTTTTTTCCGTCCCTGTTCCCCTTCCTTTTTCAGCCTTTCCAGATAGGGGACCATCACCGTCAGCAATTCAAGGAGAATGGATGCGGTAATGTAGGGCATAATTCCCAGAGCAAAGATAGATGCGTTTCGGAACGCCCCTCCGGAAAACATATCCAGAAACCCCAGCACGGAACTTTTCTGAGAGTCAAACCAACCCAGCAATGCTGTCAGATTAATCGCGGGGATGGTAACGTGAGCCCCGATACGATAGACAAACAGCATGAAAAAAGTGAAGAGGAGCCTTTTTCGCAGTTCTTCTATTTTCCATATGTTGCGGAATAGGTCTTTCACAGCTCAAGTACCTCGCAGGAGCCCCCTGCTTTCTCAATTTTCTCTCGTGCAGACTTACTGAATTTATGGGCTTTCACAGTCACTGCCCGCTCAATCTCGCCATAACCCAGGATTTTCACTCCGTCCTTGATGTTCTTTACTAAACCCTTGCGAATCAGGTCCTCTATCACAATCACATCCTGATCAGAGAACACCTTCAGCATAGAGAGGTTGATAGGGACATATTCTTTCGCAAAAGGATTCTTGAATCCCCGTTTCGGCACGCGCCGCACCAACGGCATCTGGCCGCCTTCAAACCCGAAGCGCCTTGAATAGCCGGAACGGGACTTCTGTCCCTTGTGGCCACGGCCGGCGGTCTTTCCTAATCCGGAGCCTGGACCCCGCCCGACCCTTTTCCGGGCCTTTGTGGCGCCTTCGTTCGGCATCAATTCATTCATTTTCATAGTTTCACCCCACTACTTGGCATCTTCTTCGCCCAGGATTACTACCAGATGCGGAATTTTTCCGATCTGGCCCCTGATCTGCGGAGCATCCGCTACCTCGCGAACCTGGTTTAACCGTGTGAATCCAAGGCTCTTAAGAACTTTTTTGTGCTTCTCAGGCCGCCCGATTCCGCTCTTCACCTGCTGAATTGTAAGGGTTTTCTGTTTTTTCTTTGCTGCGCTCATTTCTGAACCTCATCCCTGTCCCGACCAAACCGCTTCTCCAGAATCCTTTCCGGATTTTCAAGCTGCAGTAGCGCATCAAAAGTCGCCTTGACCACATTGTGAGGATTGGTGGAACCGTAACATTTGGTCACGATGTCCCGAATCCCCGCAGTTTCAACAATGGCACGAACCGCCGCCCCCGCAATAACACCGGTACCGGGTTTTGCCGGCCGCAGCATTACCTTGGCGGCGCCAAAACGACCCCACACTTCATAGGGAATGGTGTGATCCTTGAATACCACATCTACCATTTCCTTTTTTGCCTTCTGTACACCTTTCCGGATAGCAGCGGGTACCTCAAGGGCCTTGCCGAGTGCATACCCGACCTTGCCTTTTTCATCGCCTACCACCACCAAAGCATTAAAGCTGAAATTCTTTCCGCCTTTAACAACCTTGGTGACACGACCGATGTGGACCACTCTATCCTGAAATTCCTTTTCTTCTTCACGTTGTTTTCTCATGAAAGCCAACTGGTCCTCCCCTTCCTAAAACTTCAGGCCCTTTTCACGGGCTGCATCGGCCAGGGCTTTGATCCTGCCGTGGTAGACATAACCACCCCGGTCAAAAACCACGGTGTCGATTTTTTTCTCGAGAAGCCTCTCCGCTATCAACGACCCCACCAGCTTGGCCGCTTCCACATTTCCTCCAAACTTCACCTTTCCTTTCAGGTTCCCGTCCAGAGTAGAAGCAGCAGCAAGGGTCACTCCCTGTCTGTCGTCAATTGCCTGCACATATATGTGATTCAGGCTCTTGTAAATAGCCAGACGCGGACAAGTTGCATTGCCGTTGATTTTTTTTCGAATTCTCTTCTTGACGTGCAACCGTCTTTCATTTGATGATTTAAACCTCATGTATTCCTCCCTTAGGCGCCTGTTTTACCGGCCTTCAGGCTGATGCGTTCATCCAGGTAACGGATTCCCTTACCCTTATACGCGTCGGGTTTCCGGAAGCGGCGGATAACGGCTGAGATTTCACCGACCCGCTGCCTGTCAATTCCTTCCACAGTAATAAGGTTTTCCTTCGGTTCCACACTGATGGTAATATCCTCCGGTATCGGAAAGATGACCGGATGGGAAAAACCAAGCTGCATTTCCAGGTTTTTACCTTTTACCTCAGCCCGATAGCCAACACCGATAATCTTCAACTGCTTTTTGAAGCCTTCGGTAACACCGACAACCGTGTTGTTAATCAATGCCCGGGTCAACCCGTGAAAACTCTTCGTCTGCTTATCTTCGGAGTTCCTGGAAATAACTATCCGTCCGTCCTTCACTTCCACCTGGATCTGGAACGGAATCCTTGTCTCCAGAACGCCCTTCGGTCCCTTAACTTCCACTTTCTCAGGTGAAATATTCACCTGAACAGAAGCTGGTACCGAAATCGGTTTCATTCCAATTCTCGACATATTATGCCTCCACCTACCAGACCTTACAGAGAACTTCCCCGCCGATACCAAGTTCAGCGGCCTTTTTCCCTGTCATGATGCCCTGTGATGTGGAGATTATGGCAATACCATAACCGCCCAATACTACCGGAATGTCATCTTTTCCGGAATATACGCGCCGGGACGGTTTAGATATCCGATCCAGGCCACGAATCACAGGCTCCTCGTTGACATATTTAAGATAGACAATTATCTTTTCTTTACCTTCGTCTTCCACGACTTTAAAATTTTTTATATAACCTTCTTCTCTCAGAATCGTAATAATCATTTTTTTGACTCTGGAAGAAGGCACTTCTACACGCTCGTGGTTTGCCATAATAGCATTGCGGATTCTTGTAAGCATATCCGCGATGGTATCTGTATACATGCCCCTCTCCTCTTTTACCAGCTTGCTTTGATTACGCCGGGGAGCTCACCCTGGTTAGCGAGCTTCCTCAGACACAACCGGCACAGGCCAAATTTTCTGTAATAAGCGTGGGGACGACCGCAGACTTTGCAGCGGTTGTATGCCCTCACCTTGAATTTCGGCTTCCGATTGGCCTTGGCTATCATAGATTTTTTTGCCATGGTTTCTCCTTAGTTTTTCCGGAACGGCACGCCCAGATAGGCAAGCAGCTTCCTGGCTTCCTCGTCTGTTTTTGCCGTAGTTCCAATCGTGATATTCATCCCGCGGGTTACATCCACCGAATTGTAATCGATTTCAGGAAAAATCAAAGCATCCCGAATTCCGATAGTGTAGTTTCCTCGACCATCAAATGCTTTGAGAGACAGTCCCCGAAAATCCCTGACACGCGGGAGTGCAACATTCAATAACCGATCCAGAAATTCATACATCTTCTCTCGATGTAAGGTTACCCGACAGCCAATTGGCATTCCTTCCCGAAGCTTAAAAGCTGCAATGGACTTCTTCGCCCGGGTGATAACGGAATGCTGGCCCGCCACTTTGCTCATGTTTTCAGCCGCAGTGTCCAGAGTCTTAATGTTTGAAGCTCCGTCTCCTACGCCCATGTTCAGCGTGATTTTCGATACCTTGGGGACTTGCATGACATTACCATACTCAAAGTCCTTCATCAGTTTCGAAACAATTTCGTTCTTGTACAGATCCTGCAATCTAGCCATGATTCACCTCAATCATTTGTCAATAATTCCGTTGCACAGCTTGCAGACGCGAACCTTCCGGTCATCTTTCAGGATTTTCTTCCCGATCCGGGTCGGCTTTCCACATTCAGGGCACACTACCATCAGATTGGAAATGGCAATGGAAGCTTCACGATCTTCAATACCGCCGGCAATTCCGGAAGACTGGTCAGATTTCAGGTGCTTTTTCACCATATTGATACCTTCTACCAGAACTCTTTCCTTCTTCATATCCACATTCAGCACAATCCCGGTCTTGCCCTTGTCTTTGCCTGTAATTACCTTGACTTTATCTTTCTTCTTGATGCCTGCCTTTTTCAACATCTGGCTCTCCTCACAATACTTCGGGGGCCAGAGAAACAATTTTCATGAAATTGTGCTCCCTCAGCTCCCTGGCAACCGGCCCGAATACGCGTGTTCCGAGGGGCTCGTTATCATTGTCGAGCAGAACCGCCGCATTTTCGTCAAACCGGATATAGCTGCCATCTTTCCGTCGATGCTCTTTGCGTTGACGAACGATGACCGCTTTTACCTTTCGGATTTTTTTCTGATTCCACGCGGGGTTTCCCTCTTTCACTGAGGCTGTGATGATATCACCGATCTGGGCATAAGGCCCGACCGAACCACCGATGGCATGAATGCACATGATTTTTTTGGCTCCGGAGTTATCCGCAACCTTCAAAATGGTTCCCATTTGAATCATTGTTTCTCCTCCTTGCGCCTACAGCTCAGGTGCCCGTTCAATAATTTTCTGAAGGCGCCAGCGCTTCCTGCTGGAAAGGGGTCGTGTTTCCACAATTTCCACCTTATCCCCGATATTACAATCGTTTTCGGGATCATGCGCCATGTACTTCTTAGACTTCTTGATGTATTTCTTGTACAGGGGATGCTTGATCAACATTTCAACTTTCACGACAATGGACTTGTCCATCCGGTTGCTGACCACGCTTCCCGTCCGTACCTTGCGGTTATGCATCTGCCTGCCTCCTTTTCTCGGCCAGAATCGTATTCAGCCGGGCGATTTCACGCCTCGCTCTCCGAAGGGATAGCGGATTATCCAGCTGGCCCATGGTGTGCTGAAAACGAAGTTTGAAGAGTTCCTCTTTCTTTTCTGCGATTCTCACTTCAATTTCTGCCGGAGCCAGATCCCTGATTTCTACTGATTTCATTTCTGCCCCCCTACTTGTTCCGTTCAACGAACTGGACTTTTATTGGCAACTTGGCTCCCGCCAGCTGCATTGCCCGCTCAGCCAGTTCCCGGGGAATCCCCTCAATTTCGAAGAGTATCTTTCCCGGCTTTACCACCGCGACCCAACCTTCCGGAGCACCCTTACCCTTACCCATACGGGTTTCGGCCGGCTTGCTCGTATACGGCTTATCCGGAAACATCCGGATCCAGATCTTACCGCCTCTCTTCACATGCCTTGTGATAGCAATACGAGCGGCTTCAATCTGGCGGTTTGTAATCCAGGCACCTTCAAGTGCCTGCATTCCGAATTCGCCAAAGGCAACATAATTGCCACGTACGGCTTTGCCTTTGACTCTGCCCTTATGAACTTTCCGGTGCTTAACTTTATTCGGCATTAACATCTGGTACCTCCAACCTTACCGTCTCGCCCGTTTGGACGGGAGTTCAGGGAGTTGTTCTCCTTTGCTGATCCAGACCTTGACACCAATGACACCATAAGTCGTCATAGATTCGGCCACTCCGTAATCAATTCTGGCTTTCAACGTGGAAAGCGGAATCCGGCCCCAGGAGTATTCCTCACTCCGGGCGATATCCGCGCCACCCAGGCGGCCGCCCACCTTGATTTTGATGCCGGTTACACCCTTTTTCTGGGCATTTTCCATCGCCTTTTTCATGGCACGACGGAACGCAATCCGGCGTTCCAGAAGTGAAGCAATATGCTCAGCCACAAGCTGGGCTTCTGCCTCCGGTCCCGGGACCTGTTCAATGTTAATATATACTTCCTTGCGGCTCAGCATCTTCTGCAGATCCGCGCGGAGCTTGTCTACCTCTGAACCCTTGCGACCAATAATGATTCCCGGCTTTGCGGTAAAAATATTGATTGTAATCTTGTCTGCGGCTCTTTCAATCTCAATGGAAGAAACACCGGCTTCATAGAGCCGTTTTTTCATGTATTTCCGAAGCCTCAGATCTTCATGCAAGGTATCCCGGTAATCACGGTCTCTGTACCAGCGAGATTTCCAAGTCTTGTTGTAACCCAACCGAAATCCGTATGGATGAACCTTTTGACCCACCAAACACCTCCGTTACTCTTTCACATCTAATTCGATGGTAATGTGAGAATATCGCTTCAGGATTCTTACAGCACGCCCCATGGCGGCTGCGCGAATCCGCTTCAATGTGGGTGCCTGGTCTACATATGCACGGCTGACAAACAGTTGATCCACATCAACTGCCTCGTTACCATTTTCCGCGTTCGCAATAGCGGAGTGCAATACCTGCGCGACCCTTTTCGCGTACAACTTCGGGGATGCATCCAGAATCGCGACGGCATCCTCAACCATCTTCCCGCGTATTGCGTCTATAACAATACGGGTTTTCTGGGGTGACCCCTTCACATATTTCGCAATTGCTCTAGAAACCATGGTCTACCCCTACCTTCTCTTGGAGCCCTTATCTTTGCCGGCATGACCCCGAAAGGTCCGGGTCGGCGAAAATTCTCCAAATTTATGTCCCACCATATTTTCATCCACATATACCGGGAAGAATTTCTTGCCATTGTGAACAGCAAATGTCATTCCAATCATTTCCGGTGTTACGGTGGAGCGACGGGACCATGTACGAATCACCTTTTTGCTGCCACCCGCTTGCATGGCTGCCTCGACCTTTTTCATTAAATGGTCGTCTGTAAAAAATCCTTTTCTAAGTGATCTAGCCATTTCGTTCCTCCACTATGCTTTCCGTCTGCGGACGATGTACTTATCCGACTGGTTACGTTTTTTTCTGGTCTTATATCCTTTGGTCGGTTTCCCCCATGGTGTACAGGAGGGGCGACCACCGGAAGTACGACCTTCACCACCACCCATCGGGTGATCAATCGGGTTCATGGCAACACCACGGACATGTGGCCGACGGCCCAGCCAGCGCTTCCGCCCAGCCTTTCCGATGGTGATGTTTTCATGTTCCAGGTTACCTACCTGACCAATGGTTGCCCGACATTCGGAATGAACCAATCGAACCTCTCCAGAGGGCAGACGAAGATGGCAATACTTGCCTTCCCTCGCCAGCAGCTGCGCGTAAGAACCCGCGCTGCGGCACATCTGACCACCCTTCTTTATCTTCAGTTCCACATTATGGACAAGTGTACCAACCGGAATACTCTTTAACGGCATGGCATTTCCAACCACGATGTCCACTTTTTCACCCGAAACCACACTGTCCCCAACTTTCAAACCGGCAGGTGCCAACATATAGCATTTTTCTCCGTCCGCATAAACAAGAAGAGCGATACGGGCCGATCTGTTGGGATCGTATTCAATGGATGCCACTTTGGCAACTACATCATCTTTTTGCCGCTTGAAATCAATCACGCGGTACAACCGTTTGTGACCGCCCCCGCGAAAACGAACCGTGATCCGGCCGCGATTGTTTCGACCGCCCTTGCTGTGAAGCTTCTCAACCAGAGATTTTTCCGGTCTCTTCTTGGTCAACTCGGAGAAATCAGCTACGGTCATTTCTCTGCGGGAAGGTGTCGTGGGGTTAAATTTCTTTACTGCCATCTTTGACTCCTACTCACACATTCTCGAAGAAATCGATCCGCTGACCGGCTTCCGCAAGGGATACAATAGCTTTTTTCCAGCTTCTCCGTTTCCCAGCGTGTTGGCCAAGACGTTTCCGTTTCCCGTCGTAATTCATAACTGTGACCTTCTTAACATTCACTTTGAAGATCTTTTCCACTGCCTTCTTAATCTCAATCTTGTTTGCGTCCCGAGCTACCTCAAAGACGTACGCAGGTGGATCCGATTCCTGAAGATCATTGCTTCTCTCCGTTACAATCGGCCGAAGAAGGATTTCGTGTGCGTTTTTCATCCCAGTACCTCCTCGATCCGTTTGACTGCATCCACTGACAGGAATATGTACTCATATTTCATCAAATCATAAACATTCAGGTCAGTCGCAACCATGGTCTTCATCCGCGGATTGTTCCGGGATGACAGATAGAGTTCCCGATTCACTTCATTGTCTACGAGAAGAACAGTAGAAGCGTCCATTCCTTTAATTATTTTCTCGTGCAGGGTCCGGGTCTTGATTTCACCCAGTTCAAAGTTGTCAATCACACGCAACTTGTTTTCACCCAACTTGTCCGAGAGAAGGCACATTAAAGCTCTCCGCCTCTTTTTCTTCGGGATTGCTGAAGAAAAATCGCGGGGCTGAGGCCCATGAACGGTACCGCCGTGACGCCACAGAGGGCTCCGTGTACTTCCGGACCGCGCACGTCCCGTTCCTTTCTGACGCCATGGTTTCTTGCCGCCACCACTTACATCCTTCCGGTTCTTCACCGAAGCATTTCCCTGCCGGCGATTCGCCAGGATGGCATTCATGGCTTCCCAGACAACATGACGATTCATCTCAACTTCAAACACTTCCGGCTTCAAGTTGATTTCATCCACCGCTTTGTTGTCCATATTAAATACTTTCACCTTAGCCATTTTCCACTCCATTAACCCTTGTTGATGAAAACATAACTGCCCCGGCTTCCCGGAACAGCACCTTTCACCACAAGCAGGTTGTTTTCCTTGTCAATGCTGACCACTCTCAGTCCCTTGACACTGACCTTCCGGTTGCCCATCTGGCCCGGCATCTTCTTGCCGGGGAAAACCCGGGCCGGCCAGGCGCACTGACCGATCCCACCAGGCGCGCGGTGAAAGTTAGAGCCATGACCGCCGGGACCGCCGGCGAAGCCGTGACGCTTCATAACACCCTGAAAGCCCTTACCTTTGGATTTCCCGGTAACGTTTACTTTATCTACACCTTCAAAGATGTCCACCGTAACCTGCTGGCCCGGCTGCACGTCCTCATCTCCGGAGCGCTTAAACTCCCTCAAAATACGAACGGAGCCAGCGCCCGCTTTCTCCAGGTGACCTTTAAGTGGTTTGGTAATCCGTTTCGGGTTCACTTTTTCCACAAGTCCAAGCTGTACGGCCTCGTATTTGTCCCGACTATTTTCTTTAATCTGAACCACTACACAGGGGCCTGCTTGAATCAATGTAACCGGAATTGAACGGCCTTCTTCGTCGAAGACCTGGGACATTCCGACTTTTCTACCAATAAGTCCATTAACCATAACCTATTCCTCCAACTTCGTCAGAGCCTCAGCTCCCTGTCCCGGATGCTTTGATTTCCACGTTGACTCCAGCCGGAAGTTCCAGCTTCATCAGTGCTTCAATTGTATGCTCGTTCGGGTCATGAATGTCAATCAGCCGCTTGTGAACCCGAATCTCAAACTGTTCCCGGGATTTTTTGTTCACATGGGGGGCTCGGTTTACAGTAAACCGGGAAATGTCTGTAGGCAGAGGAACCGGCCCTGCTACATTGGCCCCGGTCCGTTTTGCCGTATCCACAATTTCAGATGTAGACTGGTCCAGAACCCGGTAATCGTATGCTTTCAGTCGAATTCTGATCTTACTGCTTTTCATGGTTCCTCTCTTACTCAATTATCTCTGTCACGGTACCGGCGCCAACGGTTCGTCCACCCTCGCGGATGGCGAAACGAA
>CAZRHT010000051.1:2508-19807 GCA_964599895.1 uncultured Holophagae bacterium | reverse complement strand
CTGTTAGCCAACTCTCTTGTTTTAAAAAACATAATTCACTGTTCCGTATATACTTATTTCTTTCTTGCCGGTTTTGCTTTGACGACCAGTGGTGGCTTACCCTTCCTCTGCGTCTTTCGAAAGGTGGTGAGAATCTGTTCGGCTTCGGCCAGGGGGACATTCACAAAAGAGAACCTATCATAGATTTGAATATCCCGGATCTGCCTTGAGTCGATTTTTACTTTTGACCGGATGAGGTCCAGAATCCCCTTTGGCGTCATGCCGTCCACTTTCCCTTTCGCGATGAAGAGTCGAGCTTTCCCGTGGCTTTCCGGAGCGGGTTTCCGTATCTCATTGTAATTGCTCTCATCCAGCTCGTCTTGAAACGAGAGTTTTAGCATGGATGCCAGAATTGTAAGTGGGTCGGTTTCCTCCAGGAGCTTGTCAGCCAGCGGGATGTATTTTATGTAGTCCTCTTTCCCAATGATTTCCTCAATGTCGTCCTGGATGCGCCGTGTCTTAAGTTCAATGATATCCTTTACACTGGGCAGTTTCTCCCGCCGGATTTCTGTCCGTGCCACGCGTTCGATAAAACCGATTTTACGGTATTCAGAGGGTGTCACAAACGTAATGGCGGTTCCTTCCTTTCCTGCCCGTCCAGTTCGACCGATGCGGTGAACGTAAGATTCGGGGTCATGGGGCAGCGCGAAATTGATAACATGGGTCAAATCCTGGATGTCAAGCCCTCTGGCGGCTACGTCAGTTGCCGCAAGGATATTGATTCTTTTTTTTCGGAACCTTTCCAGGATATTCAGCCGTTGAGCCTGGGAAATGTCTCCGTGCAGGAAGGACGCGGAATAGCCTCGACTCACCAGGCGGTTTCCCATCGTCTCAGTTTCCACACGGGTACGCATGAAAATGAGGCCGTAAAAATCCGGTTCCATATCGATGATTCTGCACAGGGCTTCGAATTTATCCCTTTCAGATACTTCAAAATAGATTTGGTCGGTCAGAGCAATAGTAGGGTGCTCCTTTGCCACAGTAATAAGCTTATAATCCCTTAGAAAGCGCTCCGCGAGATTCCGGATCCGGTCCGGCATCGTGGCGGAGAACATGAGAACTCGCTTTTCCTGGGGGGTTGCTTCGAGAATCGTCTCCACATCTTCGATGAAGCCCATGTTGAGCATTTCATCTGCTTCATCCAGGATCATGTGGGAAATCCCACCTACTTTGAGGGTCCGCCGGTTAATGTGGTCAATGACTCTGCCAGGGGTCCCGACTACGATGTCAACGCCTCTTTTCAGGCGCCGCAACTGCTCCGAAAAAGCTTGTCCGCCGTATATGGGAACAATCTCCAGTTTCCGGTCTCCTTTCAGTGAGTTGATCTCTTCCGAGACTTGAATGGCCAGTTCCCGGGTCGGAGTCAGCACCAGTGCCTGCACGTGGCCTGCACGTGGCTTCAACAGTTCAATCAGAGGCAGGCCGAAAGCGGCGGTTTTACCTGTTCCGGTCTGGGCCTGGGCGATGAGGTCCGTTTTTCCTTCGAGGAGCATTGGAATCGTCTTTTCCTGAATAGGGGAGGGTTCTTCAAATCCCTTTCTGGCCAGTGCGGCGAGAATATCTTCACCGAGGCCGAATTTTCTGAATAAGTCTGATGTAGGGGTCAATTTTTCTGTCCTTAAGTTGTAATTTCAAAGTAGTCAGAGGCAGAGCGGTGACACAATGAATCCACACTATACCGCATTCTTCCCTGCAGGAACAGGAAAAAGAAGAAAGCAAGTTTGAGCGAGCTTATTAAGTAAAGACTGTGAAGACGTGTCCAGTATCCTGAAAGAACCAGGCTTTCAATTGGAAGGTGTGGGCGTTCTGCATGGTGTGGATTGGCAGACGGGGAATATTCGTTATGAATTGTGTGTGAAGAAAAATGGGTTGTATAATACACCAGGTGGTATTCAAAACACTTTAGAATCTGAATGGAGGAGAGAAATGAAATCCGCACCTATAAAAGGTTTGTTGCTTGTGGCCATTCTGTCTCTGGCGCAATTTGCTGAAGGAGGTGGTTATGTCTGGTATGCAGGGATGAATTTTGAGCCGACTTTAACTGTGGTTCAGGGCATTCCTGTTACTTCTTTAGATCAGTCATGGATACTTGCCCGATGCCTTACAAAAAAGGATATTCCACAAAAAGAAATGAAAGGCTTTGAGAAATATGATGAACCTCTGGGGTTGTCATTTGAGAAAAAGGGAGATTTCAATGGAGATGGCACTCCTGACAGGGCGGTGGTTGGAGTCTATAAAGATAAGGATGGCAACACAGGGAGATTTTTGCTCGTTCTCACGAGACGACAGAATAAATGGGTAAAATCAGTTCTATTTAAGAGGCCGGGAAGACCGGGGTTCAGCATTTTGAGTAAGTCAACAAAGAAGGGCCTTAGCTGGGATTTTTGCATGGAATGTGATGATCTCAGCTACATAAAATGGGAAAAGGACCACTATACTCTGATAGTTTGCGACGATGAAGTGCCTTGAAATTTTCCTTCCTGACTTGGCCCTTCCTTCTACTCGACCTTGTCCCTACTTATCCCTCTACTCTTTGAACAATTGTTCCGCGCTCTTTACAAAGTCTGCCTTGATGGCTTCGTCCAGGAAGGTGGGAATATTTCCGGTGTATGTCAAGTGGCCGAGGACTTTCCCGTCCTTGTCCTTGCCGGCGCGTTCATATTTGTAGATTGTCTGAACCTGATAGCTCATGTCCTCTTTCAATCCCAGCACTTCGTTGATATGGCTGATCTTACGCGAGCCGTCCTCAAAACGGGAAGTCTGTACTACGATGTTGATGGCGGAGGATATCTGGTCACGGATTGCCTTGAGAGGAAGTTCAATTCCGCTTTGCAATGTGGTGTTTTCCAGTCTGGACAGTGCGTCTTTCGGGGAGTTGGCGTGAATGGTGGACATGGACCCGCCATGACCGGTGTTCATGGCCTGGAGCAGGTCAAACGCCTCGCCGCCCCGGATTTCACCGATAATAATGCGGTCGGGTCGCATACGCAATGTCGAATGGAGCAGGTCTCGGATGGTAACTTCGCCCCGTCCTTTTTTGTCCGCAGGCTTGGCTTCCATCCGGAGGCAGTGTTCCTGCTGGAGCTGAAGTTCCGCCGTATCTTCAATTACCAGAATCCGTTCATCGTGTGGGATCAGGGTGGAAACAATGTTGAGCAGCGTGGTCTTACCGGAACCGGTACCGCCGGAAACCAGAATGTTCTTTTTCATTATCACGACCAGTTCCATGAAACGAACGGCCTGTTCGGTAATTGCTCCAAAGTTGATGAGGTCCTGAATGCCGAGGGCTTTCTTGGAAAATTTACGGATAGAAACATAGGTGCCCGTCATGGCACAGGGAGGAATGACAGCGGCCACACGGGAACCGTCGTCCAGTCTGGCGTCCAGCCGGGGGGATTGATCATTCAGTTCCTTGCCCAGCGTTCGACCGATGTTTTTGATTGCCGCGAGAAGGGCTTTCTCGCTTGAGAATTGTTTGTCAGTCTTTACTATCTTCCCACCAGTTTCAATATAGATTTTGTCGCTGCCGTTGATCATGATTTCCGAGATGCCGTCGGCCTCCAGGAATTCGTTGATAGGTTCCAGAAATGGTTTCACAAATGCGAATGGGTCAAACCGGTAGCTTTCTTCTTCGGCCTTTTCCTTTTCTTCTTCAGCCACTTTTGCAGCGGCTGCCGTTTCAGTGCTTTGAGTTAATATTTTCAGAAGATAGGGCCCGATCTGGAACTCGTCTCCTTCTTCCAGGCTGGCTGTACGGGTAATCCGTTCGCCATTCATGAGCACTCCATTGGCACTCTTAAGATCTTCAAGCTCAATTTTGTCCTCACTGATACGCACCCGAGCATGACGGGAAGACACTGTATTGTCATTTAATGATACGTCGTTTGCAGCGGTGCGTCCGATAAAAATCATTCGCCCTTTAACCGGTATGAGCTGTTTTTTCCCAGTGCTTGAATGGGTGACTTCCACAACATAAGCCATCATTGACTCCCTTATTCCGAATTTGTATTGATTATGCCAGAAGCCTTCAAGAAAATCCAGTTTTCCGGCAACGAGGAAATCTAAATGAGAGCAAGTTGAGCGGACATGGACATGCATATACATTTTTTTGAACCGGAAACCGGTTCTTCCGTATAATTGCATGTGTTAGAAAACTTATAGGAATTTTAAACGGGAGGATTGTCCTTATGAAGCGATTGATTCTTGTGGGACTGTTGCTGTTTTCCGCTGGAATGTGGGGGATGGCATTGGATGACGCGAGATTGTTGCGGTTTCCGGATGTAAACGGGAACCGGGTTGTGTTTGTGTATGCGGGAGATATCTGGACGGTTCCGATAACTGGCGGAAATGCGGTTCGGCTGACATCCCAGAAGGGACTGGAACTGTTTCCCAAAATTTCTCCTGACGGGAAGTGGATTGCCTTTTCGGCGGAGTATTCAGGCTCACGGCAGGTATACGTCATGCCGTCAACAGGGGGAACACCCCGACAGTTGACCTGGTACAACGACGTGGGCATTATGCCACCCCGGGGCGGGTTCGATGATATTGTCCTGGATTGGACCCCGGACAGCCGGAAAATTCTGATTCGTTCCAACCGCACGCCATATGGGAAGCGCATGGGTAAATATTTTCTGGTTTCTCTGGACGGTGGGTTGGAACAACCACTCCAGATTCCCGAGGCCGGATTTGGTAGCTTCTCGCCCGATGGCAAGAAGATATGCTATACGCCAATTTCAAGGGAATTCAGAACCTGGAAACGTTACAAAGGGGGCCGCGCCGCTGATGTCTGGACGTATGATCTTGTGAACAACACATCCAAACGTCTGACAACATTTCCCGGCACGGACCAGATCCCCCACTGGTACAAGAATGGAATCTATTTCGCGTCCGATCGCAATATGAAGTTGAACATCTACCGCTATGATCTTCCAACCGGCGACATCAAGCAACTAACGGATTACAAGGATTTTGACGTGATGTGGCCGTCTGGCACAGGAAATGAGTTGATTTACGAAAACGGTGGCTGGTTGTATGTTCTCAACCTGGATACCGGAAAGGATCACCGCATGGTGATTAACCTGCACTTTGATAATCCAGACATCCTCCCGTACATCAAAAATGTAAAGAACAATATTTACAGTTCGGATATCTCTCCGTCAGGGAAGCGAGCCGTTTTTGATGCACGGGGCGATATCTTTACGGTACCTGAGAAGAAGGGAATTACATACAACCTGACACAAACTCAGGGTGTCCGTGAGGTGTTCCCGGCATGGTCACCAGACGGACGCTGGATCTCTTATTATTCTGACAGGACGGGGGAATACGAGGTTTACCTGATTGACAAAGATGGAAAAGATGAGCCGAAGCAGCTCACAAAAGACAGCCATGCCTGGAAGTATCCGGCGCTATGGTCACCGGATTCGAAGTGGCTGCTGTATTCGGACCGGACACAGAAACTCCAGCTACTGAATGTGACCTCAGGGGATATCACGGTTGTTGACAAAGCTGATCGTCAGGATATCCGGGATTACACGTTTTCTCCGGACTCAGTCTGGATTGCTTATACCAAGAACGGGGTCAATGGCCAACAGGCTATCTGGGTTTACTCTCTGAAGGACAAAAGGCCCATTCAGTTGACGGGTGATACATACAATGATTATAATCCTACCTTCTCAAAAGATGGCAAGTTCGTATTCTTCCTGTCCGACCGTGATTTTAATCTGCAGTTCTCTTCTTTCGAATTCAACTACGTGTATGACAAAGCCACCCGTGTTTACGCGATGGCACTGACCCCGTCGGTCGCGCCTCTATTCCCGGATGAGAATGACGTAGAAGAAGTTAAGGTAGAGAAGAATGATGAAAAAGTTGTCGGCAAGAAAGCCGATAAAAAAATGAAGGGAAAGAAGGATACCGTGAAATCGGTTTCCATTTCCATCGACTTCAACAATATCTCCAGTCGAGTTGTGGCGTTTCCAATGAAGGCGGCGAACTACTGGAATTTGATTGCGGTGAAAGGGGGAATCGTATACGCAGATGAAGCCGGTATTCACAAGTATGACATTAAGAAGAAAAAAGATGAGCTTGTGCTGAAGGGTGTCCGTGGTTGCACGGTGTCTGCTGATGGGAACAAGATTCTGTATCGGAACCAAAATAACTATGGCATCGTTGATTTGAAGCCCGGACAGAGTGCTGGTGGAGGTATTCTGAATCTTGCTGACCTCACCATGAAAATCGACCCGAGGAAAGAGTGGAAAGACATCTTTGTAGATGGATGGCGCATCTATCGCGACTGGTTCTATGCGAACAATATGCATGGCGTGGACTGGAATGCGATGCGGAAAAAATATGCAGCTCTTGTTCCTTATGTCAGTCATCGAGCCGATCTGGATTATATCTTCGGTGAACTGGTTGGCGAAATGAACGTCGGTCATTCCTACGTGAATTGGGGAGATTTCCCCCGGGTGAAGCGAATTGACACGGGGCTTCTGGGATGTGAGTTGGCGCCGGACAAGAAGACTGGAAGATATGTTATATCGAAAATCTACCAGGGGCAAAATTGGGACAAGGGACGTCGCTCACCGTTGACTGAACAGGGCGTCGATGTCAAAGCAGGTGACCTGATTCTCAGGATCAACAACCATGAGGTGACCGTTAAAGACAATCCATATTCATTCCTTGAAGACACAGTTGGCCGGCTTGTGCCGCTGACGGTTGAAACGCCGGGCCCCCACAGTTCCATCCGTACCGTCCTGGTGAAACCGATAGCCAGCGAGTTGACACTGCGGTACATGGACTGGGTAAATTCCAGGCGGGCAATGGTGAACAAACTGTCCGGTGGTAAGATCGGATACATTCACGTTCCTGATACGGCATTTGCGGGAAATAGAGAGCTGTTCAAGGGCATGTACGCTTACCATAATAAAGAAGCACTGATTATTGATGACCGGTACAATGGCGGCGGTTTTATCCCCGGGGTCATGACAGATCTACTGGCCAGAAAGACGTTGAGTTACTGGGGGCGAAAGGGCCTGAAACCGAACAGCACGCCGGGCATCGTTAATGAAGGACCGAAAGTAATGCTCATTAACCATTACTCATCATCCGGAGGGGATGCATTCCCTTATTATTTCAAGAAAGAAAAACTGGGTAAGTTGATTGGAACACGCACATGGGGTGGCCTGGTTGGGTTGTCCGGAAATGCCTCCCTGGTGGATGGAGGGTCCATCAATGTTCCCACTTTTGGTGTTTTTGACTCTACTGAACACTGGGTTGTTGAAGGTGTAGGTATTTATCCGGATATCGAGGTTGAAGATCGTCCAGAGCAGGTTGCGGCCGGCCAGGACCCCAGTCTTGAGAAAGCGGTTGAAGTGCTGTTGAAGGAACTCAAAGCCAATCCGCCAAAGACAATTAAAAAGCCACCGTTCCCTGATCGGTCCGGGTGGAATGAAAATTCAATTAAATGACCAAGGGGCGCTTTGCGCCCCACGCTTTTTGTTCGACTGGAAATTCTGATCTGAAAGAACATTCTTCAGTGGTGTCATAGGATAGTCGTTATGTTTAGAAAATGACTCACAGTTGGGAAAGAATTTGGATATTTTTTTGAAAGCTGTTATTCTATGGTTAGAGCACTTTTGTAGATGGGAGGTCTATGCAAATCTGGGCCGTAGGCGGTGGAAAAGGAGGAACGGGGAAGAGCTTTGTAACATCAGGACTCGGGGTTTGCCTCGCTGAAAAGGGTCTCAAAGTTGTAATGGTGGATGCCGATTTCGGCGGTGCCAATCTCCACACCTACTGTGCGATGTCAAAGCCGACACGATCTTACGGAGAATTTGTCCGGGATGGTGTCCCTCTGGATGAACTGATTTTAGAGACTCGAATTCAGGGACTTTCCATCATTGCGGGAGATTTGAACAGTTCCGGGGCAAACCCGTTGACCTATGCCCTGAAAATGAAATTTTTCCGTCAACTTCGAAAACTGGATGCCAATGTCGTGTTGCTGGATCTGGGTGCGGGAAGCCATCACAAAACTCTGGATGCGTTTCTGGAAGCTGATCGGATGATTGTCGTAACGGTGCCTGAGAGAATGGCGATTGAAAACCTCTACATTTTTATTAAGAGTGCTTTTTTCCGGAAATTGTCTCCCTTGTTTACAAAATCGGGAATTAGGGAAGAGGCCCGGGAAATCTGGACGCGTCGTGAAAATTATAACATTCGTTCGATGGATGAGTTTACCAGCCACCTGAGCAGGAATTTCCCTGAATTCGGCCAGTTGTTTGGTGAGGCGATGGAGAATTTCCGGGTTCATGTGGTCCTGAATAAAGTCAGGGACTATCGTCAGATAGAAACCGGGCTCGCGATAAAGAGTATGGCAGAGAAATACCTCGGCATTCCGGCATCTTTTTCCGGCCACGTGAGATATGACCGGGATTTCTGGGACCGACTGCTACAGGACCAGGCATACCTCAGCCGGGTATCAGCAGCCCGAATTATGGTGGACATGTGCCGGATTACTGATCTGTTGACCGAGGAAATCGAATTATCGGGAGTCCTTACAGGGGACATAGATGAGTGAAAGTGAACTTGGAAAGTACTACAAAATACTTGAAATTGAGGAAGGCGCAACTCTTCAGGAAGTCGAATATGCTTATCGTATACTGAAGAAGATTCACACTGCCGATTCAACCGCCATGGTTCCGGGTATGCGGGAATTTTCGGAGACCAGGCGGTCGGAATTGCTTGATGAAATTGAGGAGGCACACCGCGTGCTGGAAGAGGAGCTGAAGACACATTCACAGATTACAACCCCCCGAAGCAGACATTTGGATGAGAGCGTACCAATTACTGGCGAGGTTCTGTTTCTGGCAAGGAATGAAATTGGCGTGGAGCTTGACGAGGTTTCCAGAAGGACAAAAGTAAGGAAGGATTATCTACAGGCCCTTGAAATGGAAGATTTTGATCGGTTGCCGGATGCGGCTGTTTACGTGCGAGGTTTTGTGACGGCCTATGCAGAGTATCTGGGATTCACCGCACAGAAAATTGTACCTCCTTACATGCTTCGGTATAGCAACTGGGTTGAACAAAAGAAAAGGAACTGATTTCATCTCTTGGTAGCTTAAATTTCAGGGTAAGATAGACTTGGAACTTTCGGAAATCTGGGGTTGTTGTTTCATTTCCATGAAGAATTTCTCCAGAAAGTGTTCGTTGGTGTAGATCTTCCGCATGCCGAAGCGATGAACCGAGCTCTGAGAAATATTCAGTGTTCGGTCGGTTATAAAACTTAGATTAGTAGCTGGATCATTACCTGCACCGCTCATATACATCTTCTTCAATAAATCTACCTGATGGTTGACTTCTTCCGATGTATTCTCTGTCTTTATCTTCTTTCGATGCTTTTTAGCGGGCTCCAATCCCAGTAAACTTCTCAGGTCCTTGTCCTTCTGCATCTTCCGTTTCTCGGCCTTTCGTTTCTTGTAGTGGTTTGCGATTTCATAGGGAACTGCATTTACCGTGGAGTGATAGATTTCTTCGGAACGAACTATCCAGCCAAGATTATGGATGATCACCTTATCGGAAACCGTTGAATAAATGTTCTCTACAAAGGGTTTGATCACAGTTTCAGTGGATTCTTCAATGGAGTCGAACATATTCAGTACAAAGTATACTCGGAAATGCTCGATGGCGTGACGCAGAAGATGGACAAAGCGCTTGTCCGGAAATTCATCCGCAATCATCAGCAGAAAGTCATCAAGGGATTTCAACTGCTCATCGTATCCATCCTCGACAAGATCAATCAGTTCATTGAATAGTTTGGTGTCGTTTGCATCAATGTTAGGAAAATGATTGCTCAAAACCTCTGTGGACTGAAAAATGAGGCGGATCATTCGAAATAGAATGGCTTTTGTCATCTCAGAAGCCGTGACGGTCGCGGCCTTGTTCTTTGGCGTGAAGAGGAGAATTCCAGTGTTGGTAAACGGTAGAAACTCAATTACGTTGTAGTCTATTCCGGCTTTCACATCCAGAATGACGAAATCAGCATCAATGCCATTGATTCCCTCAATGAGACGAAGTTTTACATCTGTTGAAAAATTGACGACATCGTAAATGAAATTTTTTGGAGCGGCGATAAAGGAAAAATTATCAAATACACCATCCGGATCCAGCTTCTGCCCCAGGGGAGACAAGCACTCATTCAGTTGCGCATTCTTCTTTAAGAAATGGTAGAGGTCTTTTCGGACCGGTGAGTCCAGACAATTGCGCAGACTGGACGTTCCGGTATCCAAGTCTATCAGAACCGTTTTGTGGGTTCTGGACAGTGCCAGCGCGTAATTCATGGCAAATGTCGTTTTCCCAACGCCACCCTTTCCAGAAGAAACCGGTATGATGCGCAATAAGACCCCCTTTCTTCAATTCTTAGAGAATTATAGCACAGGAAAGAGGTGAGAAAAGCTAAGTTTGAGCCTTGAAGGGAAGTGAAGAGTGATGAGCGATGGGTGGAGGATGCGGAAAAGATGGAAGCGGCCTGAGCGTTTTGTTTCTATCATTTAACATTTAAGACTTCTCATTCAACATCATACGCAGTTTTCGGCAGGCCGAATCACTGCTTTTTCTTCAGCCCACCCCCACTCCCAACGCCCGCTTTCTTTCCAGACGGAGAAAGGTTTTGATGTTTTTGGTGAAATCGTTTAGATTGGGGAGGTGATTTATAACTGGAGGGGAATATGTGTGGTTTTGTGGGAATGATCGGGTTGGAGAATGCCTCTAGACATGTCGCAACAGCTCTGCAGGCAATTCAGCACCGGGGTCAGGACGCGGCCGGTATTGGTACAAAAAAAGGCAACCACTTTCGCTTATACAAAGACTTGGGACTGGTCAACACCATTTTTACTGAGGAGGACCTGAAACGGCTGGAAGGAAGCTGTGCTGTCGGTCATGTCCGCTACCCAACCATGGGAAGCGCAAGTAAAGAGGATGCCCAGCCTTTCTACAGCCGCTGGCCAGGTATCATTATGGCCCACAATGGCAACATTATGAACTTTGAGGAAATGAAAAAACACCTGCTGGGTCAGTCGAATTATCTTTCGAGCAGATGTGATATTGAGCCGGTACTCTATGTTTTGTCTGGAGAAATTATGAAAGGAAATGGAAGGCCGAAGGCGTCCTATACAGTTGAAGATGTTCTCAAAGGCATGGAAGAAACTTACAAGGTTGCGAAGGGCGCATATTCCATAGTAGGAATAATGAATATCGAAGGAGAAGATACATTGTTTGTGGCCCGTGACGCATACGGAATCCGCCCTGCAATGTGGGGGCGCAAAGGAGACGCGTACATGGTTGCCTCTGAGAGTATCTGTATGGATGTACTCGACTTCGATACCGTGGGTTCGGTCGCACCGGGGGAAGTTGTATTCTTTCGGTCCGGCAAAGAACCGTTGAGGGAGTCCATTGACTACAAGGGAAAGCGACCCTGCATTTTCGAATATATTTATTTTGCAAGACCGGATTCCCGCATCAATGACGACGAAGTGTATCAGGTCCGTCTAAAACTGGGGGAATTATTGGCAGAGGAGTGGAAAGAACGGCGCGGTTATGAAGTGGACGTAGTGATGCCGATTCCGGATACGGCCCGTCCATCCACAATCATGTTTTCGGAGGAGGTTGGCGTGCCGGTGCGGGAAGGATTCATCAAGAATCGATACAGCGGTCGTACCTTCATTATGCCCCATCAGGGCGCCCGAAAATCGGCTCTTCGCCTGAAATTGAATCCCATAGACGCAGAGGTCAGAGGGCGGCGAATCCTGCTCATTGATGACAGCATTGTCAGGGGAAACACATTGAAACAAATCGTCTCCACGCTTGAATATAAAGAACCAAAAGAAATCCATCTTGCAATTTACTCTCCACCGGTGATTCATCCCTGCTTCTATGGAATTGACATGTCCACACGCGAGGAATTGGCAGCTTATCAGATGATGCAGGAACTGGGTCTGGAAGGAGAGAGTTTTGAAGGTGAGAATCTGCAAAAGTTAGAAGACAGAATGGCCAGAGAGCTGGGGGTGACTTCTCTGACATTTCTATCTGTAGGCCGCTTGAACCAGGTCTTTGGCAAAGAACGGTGCGCGGCCTGTTTTGATGGCGATTATCCGATTCCGATTCCGGAGGACGTGAAGCAGTGCATTGTCCGGGATCGGATTCGACATCGGGGAGAGACCCCCAAAGGTTAGTTATCGATGACAGGTGAGAACATCAGGCTCACAGACGTGACACGCCCATGGCAATGAATGTGCCCATGCTTCCTGATTCCGTGGAAAAGTTTGGTAATTTGTTTACGCGAAAAGTGGGTCTGACTATCTTGTGGGTGATGGGATGGAAATTTGAAGGTAGTTTCCCGGATGACAGAAAATGCATATTGATCGTGGCACCTCACACATCCAATTGGGATTTCGTCATCGGAATTGCTGTAATGTTTGCTGTCGGTTTTCGGGGACGGTGGCTGGGAAAGCACACAATTTTTAGAAAACCGTTTGGTACCTATATGAAATGGATGGGCGGAATCCCGGTGGACAGAACGAAACCCGGAAATGTTGTGGATCAGGTCATTTCGGAAATAGAGAGCTCTGAGAGCATTGTATTGGGTATGTCACCAGAGGGAACACGAAAGAAAGTGGAACGCTGGAAAACGGGCTTTTACCGAATCGCGCGAGGAGCGAACATCCCAATTGTGCCAGTGACTCTGGATTACAGTAAGAAGAAGATTCGATTTATGTCTTCATTTTTGCCCACGGGTGATTTGGAGTCAGATATTTCATTTCTGCAGGGATTCTTTAAGGGTGAATATGCAAAGCACCCTGGTAAGTATTGAGAATAATTCAGTTCAGGTAGCTTTTCAAAATCCCCCGGTAGCGGGATCGGCGGATCTTTTTCAGGGCGCTTTTCTCAATCTGACGGACACGTTCACGGGAAAGATTGACAAGTTGACCGATTTCCTGGAGAGTTTTGGGATCTTCACCGTTGAGTCCGTAGCGGTGGCTCAGAATTTTGACCTCTCTTTCATTCAGCATTGACAGTGATTCATCCAGGTCGTCAAGAAAAGATTGCTTAATGAGATTTTCGTCTGCTCCAGGGATGGAAATCTGCTCGATAAGATCTTCCAGTGAAACGTCCGCGTCATCGGAAAGAGATGCGTTCAGTGACTGCGCCTCCACTACCTTGGAAAGGATAGAACGAAGTTGAAGTTCCGTGATGTCCAGTTCCTCTGCAACTTCTATAGGGGAGGGCTCCCGGCCCAGATCCTTCTGCAGTTTGTTCTGGACTCTGGATATGTTATTAAAGAGGTTCAATGTCTTGTGAGACACCCGAAAAACACCACTTTGTTCAGATATGGCGTGAATGATCGACTGCCTGATCCACCAGACAGCGTATGTGATAAATTTTACGTTCCGATCCGGATCAAATCGTTTGCCGGCTTCAATAAGCCCCAGATTTCCCTCGTTGATTAGATCCATGAAAGGGACACCGCGTCCCCTGTAGTTCTTAGCCACGGACACGACAAATTTCAAGTTGGCTTCCACCAGTGTCTTTAATGCCTTATTGTCTCCCTTCTGGATTTTCCGGGCGAGGGATTTTTCTTCGTCAGGGGTGATGCGAGGCAGTTCGTTGATTTCGTGCAGGTACTGCTTCAGTGCCTGTTCGTCTTCATAGAACCGTTTATTTGCCATCTTCGTTCTCAATGTCCAGACGGACAATTCCTGTTCTGGGGATTTTCACAAGAGCATTCCGAATTTTTTCCTTCCCATTGTCGAGATGGTCAATGATGATTTTCTGCAGGGCACCTGCAAGCTGATTAATTTCCTGTTGCATCTGTTCCATTTTCCCGCGCATGTTTAGAATAACTTCGATTCCGGCAAGGTTGACCCCGAGATCTCTGGCAAGGTTCAGAATGACTTCGAGGCGCTTCAAGTCATTTTCAGAATAAAGGCGAGTGTTACCGTCGGTTCGGGAAGGCGTCACAAGGCCGTGTTTTTCGTACAGTCGGAGTGTCTGGGGGTGGATGTCGTACATGTTGGCAACTACACTGATCATGTAATACGGTTCCGAGTTTTTTTGCTTACGGCCTGCCATTATTTTCTCCTGTTTAATTCTCTCTATTGAAGCACATCATTTCTCAGTTGGCAAATGTTTGCGAATATCCGGGTCCTCAAATTCGGAGAGTTCCCGTAAGAGTTCTCTTACACGGGTGTTTCGAGTATCCGGTGTCTGGAGTGTGATTTCCAGGAACATGTTTCCCGGCGTACCGGTCCTGAGAGACTTAATCCCATTGCCGCGAATCCGGATTTTCTGTCCACATTGTGTTCCCGGCGGTATGCGTACAGTTGTGATTCCCGATACCGTAGGTACCTTGATTTTGCAGCCCAGTGCTGCTTCTGAAACGGTTACTGGAAGGGTTAGATAGATGTTGTCTCCTACGCGCCGAAAGAAGGGGTGGGGCTCTATGTTTGTAATAATAAACAAATCACCGGCCGGACCACCGGCCAGACCGGCTTCTCCCTTTCCCGCTATTCGGATTTTGGAACCATTGTCCACTCCGGCAGGAATCCGGACATTGATGGTTTCAGAAATTGGATTGCGGCCGGACCCGCCACAGCTATTACATTGTGCCTCTTGAATTTGCCCGCTTCCCCCGCACATTGAGCACGGACGTTGAACGTGAAACAAGCCCCCTCCGGCGGTTTCCCGACCGGTGCCATTACAGCGGGAGCAGACAGTGGGTCGAGCGATGGGCACATGACCTTTTCCGTCACAGGTGGTACAGGGCTTGCTTCGATTGACGCGAATCCTGGATGTGACACCATTCACGGCATCCTCAAAACTGAGTTTCATGCTGTACTGAATATCCTGTCCCCGCCGGGGTGCATGGGAGCGTGGAGCACCGGAGCTTTGAAAGCCACCGGCTCCGCGATTGAACATGTTAAAAATCTCTGAAAAATCAACCCCTCCGGATCCCCCGAATCCACTAAATCCACCAAATCCGTTGAAATCAGGTCCGGGCCCACCAGCTCGATCTCCCACAAAACCATAGGTATCGTATTGTTCCTTCAGTTTGGGATCCGAAAGCACGGAGTTTGCCTCAGAGATTTCCTTGAACCTTTTTTCGGCATCAGCATCACCCGGATTAACATCCGGGTGATACTTTCTCGCCAGTTTTCGGTAGGCTTTCTTAACTTCTGCGGCCGACGCGCCCTTGGGCAATCCAAGGACGGCGTAATAATCCGTGTTGGACATGGGGTATTCCGTCAGTCCTCATCCACAACTTCAGCATCTACAACATTGTCATCACCCTTGTCAGGTTCATTATCCGTTGTATTTCCCTGAGCCGCTTCAGGTCCTGAACCCGCCGCTCCTGAGCCCGTGTTTTCTCCACCGTAAAGAATACTTGAAATCTTGTGGGAAGCGGTTGTCAGGTTGTTCATGGCGGTGTTAATGGCTTCAACGTCGTCACCTTCCATGGCTGTTTTCAAAGAAGCGATCCCACTTTCCACGGCTTCCTTGTCTTCTGCCGGGATTTTTTCCTTGTTTTCGTTAAGAAGTTTTTCCATCTGATAAATAAAGGTTTCTGCGTGGTTCTTCGCTTCTATCAACTCCTGTTTCTTCTTGTCCTCGTCAGCATGTGTTTCTGCTTCCCGGACCATCTTGTCTATTTCATCTTTTCCAAGGCCGCTGGACGCGGTGATGGTGATCTTTTGTTCCTTCCCTGTTCCCTTGTCCTTGGCTGAGACATTTACAATACCATTCGCGTCAATATCGAAGGTTACTTCAATCTGAGGCACGCTTCTCGGTGCGGGCGGGATTCCCACCAGGTGAAATTTCCCCAATGTTTTATTGTCTTGTGCAAGAGGCCGTTCACCCTGGAGAACGTGAATTTCAACAGAAGTCTGGTTATCAGCCGCTGTTGTAAACACTTCCGATTTTCGGGTGGGAATTGTTGTGTTTCTTTCTATCATACGGGTAAACTGGCCACCAAGGGTTTCAATCCCCAATGTCAGCGGTGTAACATCTAGAAGCAGAACGTCTTTCACGTCTCCTGCCAGAACACCACCCTGAACCGCCGCGCCGATGGCGACCACTTCATCCGGGTTGACGCCCTTGTGAGGGTCCTGACCGAAGAATTCCTTCACTTTTGCCTGGACAAGTGGAATCCGGGTCGAACCGCCCACCAGAACAACTGCTCCGATTTCGGAAATACTGAGTCCGGAATCTTCCAGTGCCTTTTTGCAGGGCTCCATGGTTCTGTTCACCATGTCCTCAATCATTGACTCCAGTTTTGAACGTGTGAGTTTCAAAGTCAGATGTTTAGGTCCGGAGGCATCTGCCGTAATAAACGGAAGGTTGATTTCGGTTTCCATCATGGATGAAAGCTCAATTTTAGCTTTTTCAGCTGCTTCCCGGAGCCTTTGCAGTGCCATCTTGTCGCCGGACAGATCAATGCCCGAGTCCTTCTTGAACTCCGTTACGATCCAGTCAATAATTCTGTGATCCACATTATCGCCGCCGAGATGGGTGTCGCCGTTGGTTGCTTTCACTTCTACAACGCCGTCTCCCACTTCCAGTATTGAAATATCAAAGGTACCACCGCCGAAGTCGTACACCGCGATAACTTCGTCTGATTTTTTGTCAAGGCCATAGGCCAGGGCGGCGGCAGTGGGCTCATTGATGATTCGTTTTACGTCCAGCCCCGCAATCTTTCCGGCGTCTTTCGTTGCCTGACGCTGGGCATCGTTGAAATATGCGGGTACCGTAATAACGGCTTCGGTGACAGCTTCGCCGAGATGGTCTTCAGCGGCCTGTTTCAGTTTCTGGAGAATCTTTGCTGAGATTTCCTGAGGAGCAATGAGCTTACCGTCAATTTTGACTCGTACATCACCATTGTCAGCCTTTTGAATCTTGTACGGTATCATTTTCATCTCTTCTGAGACTTCCTCGTACCGACGACCCATGAACCGTTTAATGGAATATACGGTTTTTTCGGGGTTGGTTACAGCCTGTCTTTTGGCCACCTGTCCCACAAGTGTCTCATTATTCTTTGCATATCCAACAACGGATGGAGTGGTGCGGCCACCTTCCTGGTTGGGGATAACAGTTACCTCTGTTCCTTCCATCACGGCAACCACGGAGTTCGTGGTTCCCAAGTCAATTCCAATGATTTTTCCCATATTTGCCTCCGTAACGAGAAATCTTTATCACAACGCTAATATAAAGTCTTAGT
>CAZRHT010000051.1:0-2408 GCA_964599895.1 uncultured Holophagae bacterium | reverse complement strand
GCTATCCCTGGCAAGGCCGTCAGTGTCGGTTTGAATGCCGTAAAAAAGCGCAGTTGCCAATTGACTGGAGATAGGAACATGCAGACTTTTGAGATAACTGGTAACGATGGTTGAAGTGGAGCCTGCACTAATCCGGTGATCCAGGAAACGACATTCAAAAGCATTTCCCTCTGATGGATGGTGGTCGATTACCAGAAGAGCGGGTCGATTTGCCGGGAAGATATTATTTTGCATTCCCGGCTGGGAATCCACGAGGCAGAAATGAGAGTAATCTTCCAGGTTTATTGAGGTGAAATGGCGAAGTGGAATGTCCAGCAGCTTTACCATAAGTTTGTTGTTCATTCTGCCGATAATGCCGTTGAAAACAATATCCGGCATTGTTTTACATTGATGTGCGAACATGGCCTGAAGTCCGTAAGCGGCAGCCAGTGCGTCCGGGTCAGGGTTATTGTGCATGAGGATGCAAACTTTATCACTGCTGGAAATGTCGCTAAGAAGCTTTTTCAAGGCCGTTATTTCTTTCATGGTAGTTCATTATACATGAAAGTGAGTACGAAAGGCCTGCAGAGTTAGAAAATGTCGGTTGGAAGCGCTGGGTCAATCTGCAATAATGTGGATATTGAAACTGGCGGAGGAAGAATGACAAGCATACGTGTACTGCCGGATATTGTCGCCAATCGGATTGCAGCGGGCGAAGTAGTAGAAAGACCCGAATCCGTGGTGAAAGAGCTGATTGAAAATGCGCTGGATGCCGGTGCGACAACAATTCGTGTTTTGTTGAAAAACGGTGGGAAGCTTAATATTACAGTCACGGATAATGGTTGCGGGATGGCGTATGATGATGCCATGCTGGCATTCGAACGTCACGCCACGAGTAAGATAAGTACGGAACAGGACCTCCTTGGTGTAGCGACTCTAGGGTTCAGAGGCGAAGCGCTGCCCTCCATTGCTTCAGTGAGTCGATTACGCCTTTCCACCTGTTTCAAAGGAGAGGCGGAAGGTACCATCCTTTCCATTGAAGGAGGAATTCTGAAAAAGGTGGTTCAAGGACCAGTGGAGGCCGGCACCACAATTGAAGTTGGCTCATTATTTTTCAATGTCCCTGCGCGAAAAAAATTCCTTAAAACAGTGGAGACTGAATATGGAAGAGTTGCAAGAATGGTCACTTCCTATGCTCTTGCCAACCCGGATGTTTCTTTTTTCTTGATGCACAACGGAAAGCAAACGATGGGATTTTCCGAACGATTGGGACTCCCTGAACGGGCACGCCAGGTACTGGGTGAAGACCCGGCATTGGCAGAACTGGCTGAACCGGGTATTGAGGTATCCGCGTTTCTTCTGCCGCCGGAACACAATCTCCGATCCCCGCTGAAGCAGTTCTTTCTGCTTAACGGACGTTTTGTTCGGGACAAAACTATTTCCGGAGCCATGCTGGCGGCATACAGACAGTCCGCTGCTCACATCGACGGGTATCCTCAGGTAATCATTAAACTTACCGTAGAACCGGAAATGGTTGACGTAAATGTTCATCCCTCTAAACTGGAAGTGCGCTTTCGCCGACAGTCAGATGTGTACAACGCTGTGAAGACATGCTGCATAAATGCACTCTTTTCCAGACGGCAGACCCCGTCTGTGTTCTATCAACACGGTAGGGAAAGATTGGGAACATTTGCGCCGGAATTGTCCAATTGGCAGAACGGCCCATCCCGGGAAAATTCCACCGGTTCCTCATTTTCTCAAGGTTGGCATGTGGCAGAACACAAGTTGGCTGCAGCACCGTATCCCGGTACCGTTTCTCATGAATCCAATCCTGTGGTACCGTCAGCATTCACAGTGCTGGCTCAGTTTCAGGATACATACATTCTGGTGGAATATCAGGGCGAGCTTTACATTATTGATCAACACGTGGCCCATGAGCGGATCCTCTTTGAACAGGCTTTGCGTAACATCTGGGAGACCGGAATCGGACAGAATCGATTGGTTATACCTGAAACAGCCAACACCGGCGCTGAATTAGCCGCGGTTCTCCAGGAACATGGACAGTTAATTGAAAAAGCTGGATATACGGTGGAGAGGGTGGGAGATGGTGTTCTAAAGATCACTGCCAGTCCGGTTTTTGTGCCGAATGGACAAATCGCTGCCACATTGATGGAATTGCTTGCCATGATCGCGGAGGGACGTGAGGCAGACGTAGAAGACCTCTATCGGGACGTGGCAGCCCTAATCGGGTGCAAAGCTGCGATTAAAGCTAACCATTCGTTGGGGCATGCCGAGATGACGAGGCTGATTGGCGATCTCTTTCAAACTGAAAATCCATACTATTGCCCACATGGGCGGCCGGTTATTCTGAAATTAACTCTTTCGGAAATCGAAAAACTCTTCAAACGGAAATAATCAAGTAAAAGGCA